>LFCL01000011.1 GCA_001189105.1 Parcubacteria bacterium C7867-002 | reverse complement strand
TATAAGTGTCAGGCGAGACCGCCCAGCCCAGAGCGCAGAAGTATAAGGTATGAAGTATGAAGTATGAAGCGAATCGCACTGCGATTTTTTGCCTCATACCTCATATCTCATACTTCATACTATGCTTTCCGGGCTGGGAGGAAGGTGGGGATGACGCCAAGTCAGCATGGCCCTCTGACACCCTGGGCTACACACGTGTTACAATCGCATCTACAACAGGACGCAATATCGTAAGATGGAGCAAACCCTTATAAAAGATGCGCCAGTTCGGATTGAGGTCTGCAACTCGACCTCATGAAGCCGGAATCGCTAGTAATCGCAGGTCAGCTATACTGCGGTGAATACGTTCTCAAGTCTTGTACTCACCGCCCGTCAACCCAAGGGAGTCGGAGGTGCCCAAAATCTCGCCTCGTGCGGGCCTACGGCAAATTCGATGACAGGGGGTAAGTCGTAACAAGGCACGGGTAGCGGAAGCTGCTCGTGGAATATTTCAAAATTTCAACGTTGCCCCGATGTAACATCGGGACCAACTTATAGTCGATCTTTCTGATGTAAATCAGAATGGGGTTATCGCTCTCCACCTTCAACGGGAGCGCTTAGTCGGGGAAGATACCCGACACACATGGGCATTATCAATTGAAATGCTCATGGACGAACGGAACAAAATAAAGAGTACTATTCGCTTACAAGCGAACAAAAAACCGCCAGAAATGGTGGTTTTTTGTTATCCCCGACAAATTTGACTTTTATGTTTATACGTGATAGGATAGTTTCAGACATGTATGAAAACTCTTGTACTGTCCAACCAGCACGGACCGGACGCTCAGAGTGATCCGGTTAAACAGCCACAAACCTCAACCAATCAGAAGAGAAGACGGGGAAAGAGGGCTTGGTGGAAATTGATAGATACGATAGGAGAGTGCATTTACTGGGTCATTGTGAGTCTTATGTGGATCATGAGTGCAGTTATGTTGATCGGGTTTTTCAGGGTATGGGCATTCGGCCAGGATTACCACTACAGTCCTCAGTGGTGCGATGTGCCAGCACGCTGGGTTCTGACTCAGATCATGTCGGAAAGTCCGACTATTGATCCTGACAAAGTGTCGATCGTCGATATCGATTAGGGTTTTGCTAGAGCGTCACGAGGTTTGAATTCCTCGTGACGCTTTTCTGTTTATGGTTTGCTGTCTGCATTGAATTGTCGTAGCATTGGTATGAGTGTATTGAAAAAATAACCTGGTCACGTGGCGGAATTGGTATACGCGTACGTCTCAGAAGCGTATGGAGCAATCCTTGGGAGTTCGAGTCTCCCCGTGACCACAGTAAACTTTTAAAACCTATTCCTGATATAATAAGGGCATGCCCTTATCTACTCAAAAATGTATTCCGTGTGAGGTTGGAGGAGTTCCGTTAACAGCAGATGAGATCAAGTTATATACCAGAGAAGTGCCCACATGGCAGGTCGCTGAAGATGCAAAAAAGATCTCACACACTTTTTCATTTCCTGACTTCAAACAGGCTATGGTGTTTGTAAACAAAGTTGCAGAGGTAGCCGAAGCGGAGGGTCATCATCCTGATTTTCATATTCATTATAACGAAGTGAGACTCGAACTTTGGACTCATGAGGTCGGTGGGCTCTCTACCAACGATTTTGTATTGGCAGCAAAGATCGATCTCTTGAAATAGCCTATAGGGGGGAGGTTATAGATTTTTCGGCTCTATTTTGCTAGACTGGTTTTCTACGCGCGCATAGCTGTCTTGGTAGACATGAGATGGGATGCGCGATAAGTGGATAGTGAGTTGAAAATTCGCGCGCATAGCTCAGTTGGTAGAGCATTCGACTGATACTCGAAAGGTCCTAGGTTCGACCCCTAGTGCGCGCACATGTGGTTGTTTTTCAAGGAAGCATTGAAAGGCTTTGTAGTACAAGGATCTCTTTTTCCAAGCTCGCCATATCTAACCAAAAAGATGCTCGAACCGGTGGTTATGAAGAAAGGTGTTCGTATCGTTGAGTTAGGGGCAGGGCAGGGAGTATTTACCCGTGAGCTTCTTTCACGGTTACCTGCAGACGGACGATTGATTGTGTTTGAATTAAACCACGCGTTTGCTCAACACCTTCGTAAGATTCTTACTGATTCTCGAGTGACCATCATAGAAGACGATGCACTGCATTTGAACGAGCATTTAAAAAAGATCCAGATGCCCGCTGTTGATTATGTGATTTCCGGATTACCTATCGGTAATTTCAAATATCCTCTTCGGCACGGAATTCTTCTTGAAATCAAAACTGCACTCAACGAAACAGGGCGGTATGTTCAATTCCAATATTTTTTAGCCAGTTTGAGACACATCAAGCGTTTATTCGATACACGTATTGTTGGCTATGAAATACGTAACATGCCACCTGCTTTTATATATGTGTGTAAGAAATATGGTAGTTCAAACGTCTAAAGTGATATACTACTATCATGAATACACAAACCACACCGAAGGATTTCTTTCTTCATTTGGCGGCAACAGTGGCACTGTACGCTGCTGTAGGGTCACTTATTAACCTCGCTTTTAGTGTCATCAATTATTTCAATCCTGATACATTGGCAGGGTATTTTTATGCTGGTTCCATCGCATGGCCAATCTCAATGTTGATTGTCTTGGTACCCGTCCTGTATCTCATTGAATGGATGATTGCTCGCGATATTCGAGAGACACCGAAAAAGAAAGAGATGTGGATCCGTCGTTGGCGTGTCTATCTCACCATCTTTTTGGCTGCAATTTTGATGATTGGTGATTTGATCACTCTGATCAACGTCTATCTCAGTGGAGAAATAAGCAGTCGTTTTGTCTACAAAGTGATTGTCATCATTCTTATTGCAGGTGCTGTGGGTACATACTATTTCTTTGATCTGTATGAAAAATACCGTTATGCGACCATCGCAAAACGTTTCAATGCATGGCTCGGTGTCGTACTCGTTCTCGCAGCCATTGTCGCTGGTTTCATTGCGGTTGGTTCTCCGGCCAAGCAGCGTGATCTCCGGTTTGATCAGCAGCGTATTAGTGACCTTACCAATATTCAATGGCAGATTATCAACCATTGGCAAAACAAGTCAGCACTTCCTGCTGCACTCACTGACCTCAATGATCCGTTGAGTGGCTTTACCATTCCTATGGACCCAGAGACAAAAGCTGCATATGGATATACTCGTGTAGCCTCAACAACGTTTAGTTTGTGTGCAACATTTGGTCAACCTTCGCAGGATGATAAAGGACGAGGCGACTTTGGCTACGGTGGCGGATTTGGAGGTGTAGCGATGGATATGGCGTATCCTTCGTATTACCCAGGTATAGAAGGTGAGCAATGGGATCACGAAGCAGGGAATGCATGTTTCGAACGCACTATCGATCCTGCACGTTATCCGGTCAATCCAAAACCTCTTATTGCACAGTAACGAGGCAGTTCTTGATTCTCAGGGCACATTCCTGTAAACTAGGAGTTCTATTATTCTGTAAACAAATATGAATCTCGGTAAAAAAACAAAGATTGTATGTACGATTGGTCCAGCAACTGAAAGTCTCGAAAAACTCACACAGCTCGTTGATGCAGGTATGAATGTGATGCGTCTCAACTTCTCGCATGGCGATTTTGCCGAACATCAAAAGCGTGTCGACAATATTCGTGAGATGATGAAAAAGAGTGGGAAAAGAGTCGCTATTCTCCAAGATTTGTGTGGTCCAAAGATTCGTATAGGTACATTCAAGGACAAGAGTATTACTCTTACCGAAGGTCAAACATTTACCCTTACTACCGACGAAATCGAAGGTACTTCAGATCGTGTTCACGTCAATTACCCTTTGTTGCCAAAGGAGGTAAAGATCGGTGGTGCCATCATGCTTCACGACGGTACTAAGCGCCTTGAAGTTGTTGAAGTTAAAGGGAATGACATTGTGACCAAAGTAATTGTTGGTGGAGTGTTGGGTGGACGTAAGGGGGTAAATGTTCCCGGTGCCAACCTCTCTATCAGTGCGCTTACCGAAAAAGATAAAAAGGATGTTCAGTTTGGTATTCAAAATAAAGTAGACTTCGTGGCACTCTCTTTTGTACGTCGTGCAAGTGATGTGACCGAACTCCGTGACATTCTTACGGCTGCAGGTTCACGTGCCCATATTATCGCCAAGATCGAAACTCCTGAAGCATTGGATTGTATAGATGATATTATTGCCGTGGCTGATGGTTTGATGGTTGCACGTGGTGATTTGGCTATTGAGATCCCTGCGGAAGAAGTTCCTATTGCGCAAAAGCTTTTGATTACAAAATGTAATGCAGTAGGTAAACCAGTGATCACGGCAACTCAGATGCTTGAATCAATGATCAAGAGTCCTGTTCCTACCCGTGCAGAAGTTTCCGACATTGCCAATGCTATTATCGATGGCACAGACGCCATCATGCTTTCTGAAGAAACAACACTCGGTCTTTATCCAGTTGAGGCTGTATCTATGATGACTCGTGTCGCATGTCGTATTGAAAAAGAGGTGTACACTCGTGATTCAATCGCTGAATACGATGACTCGCACGGTGTGACCGATGTTGTCTCTCGATCTGCAGTGATCGCTGCTCACAACATCGATGCTTCACTGATTGTTGCCCTGACTCGTTCTGGTAAAACTGCTCGTATGATTGCCCGATATCGTTCTTCCGAACCTGTCCTTGTACTTGGTGACAGAGAAGACGATCTCAACAAACTCGTACTTTCATTTGGTTGTTACCCAATGCTTGTTCCTACGTTCCAAACAACTGGTGAAATTATGGCAATGGTCCGTAAGGTAACTCTGGAAAATACACTCGCCAAAAAAGACGATAAGGTCATCATTGTGGGTTGTATGCCGTTTGGTGCTGCCTCGGAAACAAACATGATCCTCGTCGAGACACTCTAAGTGTAATTTTTCTATTACAAAACAATTTTTATATGATGTGAGCTTGTGGGGCATCGACCTCTTGGTATAATTTGCGTACCTGCCAATTATCAATCTAACACCACGATGTATTATGAGTACACAAAAACCCCTTAA
>LFCL01000002.1 GCA_001189105.1 Parcubacteria bacterium C7867-002 | reverse complement strand
GATACTGTTACCTGGGAAGTAGCCTGTGCCGGAGACAGTCAATGCGGTTGTAGAGGCATATGGGAACGTTGAGGCTGTTGTGGTGGTGGCGGTGAAGTAACCAGCTCGGGCGAAGTTACCGAGTACAGATGATCCTTCGACTGACAACTTTGCGTATGGTGATGTGGTACCAATGCCAACGTTGCCTGTAGTGTAATAAATATCAGAACCAGTGGTTGTCCACTGACTAGAACCAGCACCACCTCCAATACACGTACCATTAATCGAGAAACAACCTCCAGCAAGGTCAATACCTCGGGCAAAAGTAGAAGTCGCTGATGTTCCTGTTATATTGAGGTATGACGCTTGAACACCTGCACCAAAGGTAGATGTTGCTGTTCCCAAGATGGTGGTCGTGGCTGTTGTGCCGACATATAGAGCTCCATATACAGAAGAGAGAGTCGATGAACTATTGGAAAATTGCTGGAGAGCTGTCCATGAGTTTGCGGTTGAGGTGTCTATCGAAGAACTACCTCCTCCTCCGCCAGCTTCCAGAGTATCTATACGTGTATCAAGTCCACTAATATCCTCCAGTAAATTCGAGACATTGATATCAATAGAATTCAAAGAAGCGTTTGTTTGTCTTCTCTCAAATGGTCTTGAGACCAAAAAACCAGTGGCAATATGGTTCTCCAGTGCAACAATTCGATCCAAAAGTGTCTGATCTACAGTATTAATAATGGTAGTACGTGGTTCAATCACCCGTTCGGTATTAGAAAAGATAGTCTGACTTGTAGTGGTTGTTTTTGGAACAACTGCAGTCACAACAGGAGCAGGCTTAGATGTAATCGGAGTACGTACAGTGGTGTTTGAAGGAATCGACGTGACTGAATCCTGAACAACGACTACTTTTCGAGGGAATGTGACCAAAGCCGCAATCTTACGAGTTGCACTTCCAAATACATCAGATACCCAGCCAATCGAAGAATCCCATACATCACCTACAGCAGCAAGCATTGGTGTCGGATCAGGCATTGGTGGTAATGACAGAGACGGGAGAGAGAAATCAGGGAGAGACAAGTCTGAGAAAGAGAAATGGGGTAAAGATATTGAAGGGAGCGAGAAGTTAGGCAAAGGAGGAATAAGATCTTCGGGAAGTTGTGGCAAAGAAGGAAGTTCCGGAAGATGAGGTAAGGAAATATCAATACGAGATAGAAGGTTGCTTACCTCTATATCAGGTACCAGTCCAACAACTACATTTGCAACAGGTGTGACTGTATTTTCAAGAGCAACATCTAGAGCATCATTAAAGTCTGACCACGTCATACTCAAAGCAACTTCTGATACTAAAGCAGCTTTTTGATGTATCCCTCCGAACGTCTCGACAGCAAAATCTTTCACCGCAAGAACGTTCTTATGGAAAGATTCTGGACTAATAGCTGCGGTAGCAGAAACACCTGCTGCGCCGAGCACCAAAATTACTGCAACCGCCAATCGAGTAAAACCTTCAGGTATCTGGAATATACTCTTCACCTGCTCAGACATAAGCGCTTGAGTCTTTTTTGCTTTTGCAGCTAGGGAAACCGAGGTCTCCACTTTCTTCTTGTTTAGAGTAGGCAAAAGAGATCGATCATCTTCTGCGTAACTAATCTTCCATGCCAACGGAGGGAATGCAGGAGAAGAAGAGGCGATGACGCTTTCTTTTTCTTCTAACACTTCCCTATTTTTCATTGAATCAGCCAGAGGTGCAGCGACTATGGCAGGAGTTTTTTTGGCAGCAACTTCTTTTTGAGCAGCTTGGAGTTTCTTTTCCTTATGGAGCTGCTCTTTGATTGCCTGCTGATATCGAGCGAGAGACTCAACTTCGATGAACCACGAGCGACCAATCATCCGTGCGGATAATTTGCCACCGCGACAGAGTTGTCCGATGTAATCATTTGTGTAGCCTGTAATCTCGGCAGCTCGACTAGACGAGATGTACTCACTACCCTCAATTTTCATCACATTTTTCATTCGCTTAAAAGTATACCGCACCTACTCCAAAAAAATCTGTGGATAGTGAATTATTTTTGGTGGTATACTTTTTCGGTAGCGTTTTGAAAATTGTACGAGTTGACGTTAACGTCTCACAGAAGGTTCCCGAGGACATCGACAGTCATCTGAATCTCGGTTAGACGAAGTTGGTAAAGTTGATCTACTCTTCGGTATGCAATCTTCCTACGTACTCTTCTCTCTACTAGATTGCAGTACCATCTTCTCTTTCGAGAGTATCATTTCTGAGCATAAGAACTCTCGATACCAGCAATCACTGCCGAGCTTCGCTTTACGATGTTTCAATACGAGCGTTACTACTAAACATTACTATTTCTATGTAGACTTATTGTAAATAATGAATATAATTAACAGTGTTTAGTAAGGTTTACATATCTTTAAAAAAATGTCTGAAGAATTACCAAAACTCATAAGTATCAAGAAAGCTGCCGAGATTATCGGTGTCACTCCTCTTACCTTGCGGAACTGGGACCGAGATGGCAAGCTGAAGGCGCTCCGCCATCCAATGAATAACTATCGAGTGTACCGACGTCAGGATATTGAAAAGCTCATCCTCAGCATCAATGAGACTTCAGGAAGACCAGCAACAAAAAAAGAAACTTCTGTAAAAAGCGGACCGAAGAAACTCCAGGTACGTCACGAGGATTTATAAGAAGACGGATTATCAATACCCTGCTAGACTACTAGTATTACTCATATGAATTCAGATCCTCGTTCTGCATATCTTGCCACTATCGGTTTGGAAATTCATGCCGAATTAAAGACGGCTTCCAAGATGTTTTGCTCATGCCCAAATAATCCCGATGAAGCACACCCGAACACACACATTTGCCCTATCTGCATGGGTCACCCAGGCACCCTTCCTGTCCTGAACAAAGAAGCGATCCGTCATGTTCTTCGCATCGGTGTAGCGGTCAATGGAACCTGTGCCGACTTTACCGAGTGGGATCGTAAGAATTATTTTTATCCTGACATTCCCAAAGGATACCAGATCAGTCAGTTTGCGTACCCGCTTATTTCCGGAGGTACACTTGCCGGCATACACCTCGAACGTATACACCTCGAAGAAGACACTGCTCAATCGACTCACGACACTCACGATGATAGTCTGATCAATTTCAATCGTGCTGGTGTTCCTCTCATGGAACTCGTCACTACTCCAACAATTCATGATGCGGCAACTGCAGTTCGATTTGCTCAAGAGCTTCAACTCCTGTTACGTTACATCGGTGCTGGAGATGCGAACATGGAAAAAGGTGAGATGCGTGTTGAAGCAAATATTTCCGTCTCCCCTGTTGGCACAACCCAGCTTGGTACAAAAACCGAAGTTAAAAATCTCAACTCATTTCGTGCAGTGGAAGGTGCGATCGAATACGAAATTGATCGTCAAATCGGTTTGATTGAAAAAGGAGAAAAGGTGATCCAAGAAACTCGAGGTTGGGATGAAAAAGAAAACGAAACTTTTTCCCAACGCGCAAAGGAAGGTTCACACGATTACCGTTACTTTCCTGAACCAGACATTCCGAAACTTAAAATTTCCGACATACCTGAATTTTCAAAAGACATTCTTGCCGCATCTCTTCCTGAGTTACCATGGATCAAACGTGATCGATACAAAAATGTATTTGCGATGACCGACAAGGAGGTTGCCCTCTTTGTCGAATCCCCTCTTCTTGCAACATACTTCGAATCTATTATTTCCGCATATCACACAGATTCCAAGAAAATAAAATTGACGGTCAATTATCTGCTCACCGATTATCTCGGTCTTCTTAAAAAAGAAAAAGTTTTACTCGATCTTGCTCCTTCCCTTATACCCGCACCATCATTTGCAGAATTGGTGACTATGGCCGCACAAGGAGACCTCTCTTCACGTGGAGCCAAGGATATCCTTGCGCTTCTCCTGAAAGAAAAAGGTGCATCACCTCGAGCCTTAGCTGAGGCACATTCATTACTCCAAAAGAGTGACGCTGCTGATCTTATTCCTATTGTCGAAAAGGTACTAGCTGACAATGCAGCAATCGTCACCGAATACAAAGGAGGTAAAGTGGCTTCCCTACAGTATCTCATTGGTCAAACAATGAAAGCATCCAAAGGTGCAGGTAATCCGGAAATGGTTAAAAAGTTATTGATAGAGAAGCTTAGTGCCTAATCCTACGCACGAAGTCTTGTGGTAATTGCCTCTGCGCACTTCTTGAGTGCTACATCATCAAGGATAGTGACCGTAAGTATGTCTGTAGTGTACCGAGAGAGATCCTCCCGCGCCTTACTGATGACCGCTTCATCTACCATATCTGTTTTGGTCAAAATAACGGTTTCCGGCTTTTCAGGAAGACCATCACCATACTTTTCCAACTCCTTACGGACAGTCAGATACGCCGAAACAACATCTTCATTTTCCAAAGAAACCAGATGAAGGAGAATTTTGGTGCGCTTTACGTGACGAAGGAACTTATGACCAAGACCCTTACCCTCAGCAGCACCTTCGATCAGACCAGGGATATCCGCCAAAATATATTCTTGGATCACACCTAGGTGAGGATCAAGAGTCGTAAAGGCGTATGATCCGACTTTTGCATGTGCGGATGTGAGTGCATTCAAAAGACTTGATTTGCCAGCATTTGGTAACCCAATGAGACCAGCATCAGCAATAAGACTCAACTCAACTTTGAAATCAGCTTCCTCTCCTGCCATTCCTGGAGTTGATTGTTCAGGCTTCACATTTGTTGAAGCCTTGAAATGTTCGTTACCGAGCCCTCCTCGTCCCCCATGAAGAATCTTTGACACTTGCCCATCTTCAACAAGTTCAACCGTACGGCCAGTGGTCATATTTACAATAACGGAACCGATCGGAAGATCTATGTATTTGTCTTCTCCCGCAGCACCCTGCTGACTCAAATTACGACCATCTTCACCGTTACCAGCTTCGAAGCGTTTGACGCTTTTATGACGAGCAAGAATGTTTGTGTCGCGTACTGCGCGTACATACACATCACCTCCAGGACCAGCGTTACCACCAGCAGCACCGGAAAACTCCTTCCCTTTTTCATGACGCCACCGCACAACGCCGTTACCGCCGTCGCCCGCTTTTGCATGCGGCTGGCCGAGGAGCCGTGCCAGTAGATCCGGTCGCCTTCGCGCCACTGCAAGGTGGGGGTGACAACGGGAAACCCGTCGACAACGTGCCCGACATGGGCGACCGGCATCGCGTCGAGGATGGCGTCGATCACCGCCCGGTCGTAGCTGGCCTTGTCGTGCAGGCGACGTGCCCGGGTGCGGGGGCTGGGCGGTTGATCGGGCATCAGTTTCACGTTCCTGTGTCTGGTGGCGTGCGACAGCGCGCGCGGATTGGCCTGTCACTGTATCTTGTAGCAGGGGCAGGCCTTGGCCGCGAGGGGTTGCGGAAATCCGCCGAGACAAGCAAGTCTCTGACAAGGCTTGAAAAATTCGTTTGGACTTGGCATTATTACGCTTGCAGAATGACCGGCGTTGGAACGGGTGCAGACCCGACATGCCCGGCGAAAGAGGCAGAGCGAATGAAATCCATCCTTCTTGCGGCGACCGCGGTCGCGTTTCTTCCGGTTCTATCCAGCATGGCCGTCGCCGGTCCGATCGAGCGGGCCTGCCTGGCGTCCGACCGGGGCGGCAGCCGGTCCTTGTGCGGCTGCATCCAGCAGGCAGCGGACATGACGCTGTCGGGCGGCGACCAGAAGCGCGCCGCGAAGTTCTTCAAGGACCCCGAGGCGGCACACGCGACCTGGACCTCGCAGTCGAAGTCCGACGATGCCTTCTGGGAGCGCTACAAGAGCTTTGGCCAGACCGCCGAGGCCTATTGCGCCGGCTGATCCCCTGACCGGGCGGTGGGCGGATCGCCCACCCTACGTCAGCCGGGATGCTGCCGATCTACGTGACAGATCGGAAGAGCGTCG
>LFCL01000015.1 GCA_001189105.1 Parcubacteria bacterium C7867-002 | reverse complement strand
GGTGTCAATTATCCCCAGGTAGTTTGGTGTGTGCAGCGGAAAATTCCTTTTGAGACAGATTTATTGCGTACCATAATTTGATAATCATTGTATAATGAACGTATGAGAAAAGGGTTTACTCTCATAGAACTTTTGGTTGTTGTCAGTATTATCTCGACAATGTCTTCTGTAGTTTTGGCTGGCGTCCAGGCAGCTCGAATCAAAGGTCGTGACTCAAATCGTATTTCGCAAATGCGCCAAGTACAACTTGCGGTTGAGCTCTATTATGCAAACCATGGACAATACCCATCCCTGCGTTCTACAAACATTGTACAAAACTGGAGCGATCTTCTTGATTTACTTCGTGCGGAAAAGTTGCTAGCAACAGAACCTCCTTCAATTACAGTAGAAAATACCTCATTATTTTCACGAATTGTCTCAAAATTGAATCCACTTCACAGTGTATATGCACTGAACACTACGATTCAAGATCCTTTGTATCCAGCTCAATCATATGGATATATGCCTGGGGATTCCACTATTCCATATCAGAACTTTCGTATACGTTCGAAACTGGAAAATATCAATAATCCAATCCTTCAAAATGGATTATCGGGCAAGTTTCTCTATACAGATGCAGATGAGGTAAGTTATCCTCAATATTCTTGCGCACCGCTTTATGGATATTATTGTATCGGTCCGCAACAAAACATAAGTGCAGGATTCAATGCTTTTCAACCAGGAAAACCTGTTGTATACCTCTATCCTCAATGGACAATGCCAATATCAGTCACGGTTTCTCCTGTAAGTATCGAGGAGTCAATCCCTGAATATAAAAATGGTTGGAATGTGGTCGCTGACCCTGATGGGACTATTACAGATCCTCGTGACGGTAAAAAGTATCCGTATCTGTATTGGGAAGGAGCATCCAATCAGCCTCGTATAGACAATCGCAAGGGGGCAGTAGTAAAGACATCCGAAATAAAATCATTTCTGGTAAATGCCTTACAACAACAAGGGCTTATTCAGCATGAATATGATGAATTTGTAGAATATTGGGCTCCTCGAATGACTACACATTTGCCATATGTGTACGTATATTTTATTCCGCAAGTTGTCTACGATAAACTTATACCAATGACGATTACACCAACACCTGATACAACAATTCGAGTCTATATGGTCTGGAAAGCACTTGAGACACCTATATCTGTAATCCCTCAATCATTCTCTGCTCCTGAAAGAAAAGGTTTTACGGTGGTGGAATGGGGTGGAGACCGGAGTCAGTTAGGGGACATCTAGCGACTCGTGAGAGAGATGTGTGAAGTGTACACCTGTTTGAAGGAGCCAAAGTCCGGGATCGAACCGGAGACCCTCGCTTTACGAAAGCGATGCTCTACCAACTGAGCTACTTTGGCGCCTCATCAGGGTACAATATATCCTTGTAAAAGGAAAATTGGTATACTTACTGCCATGCAAAAGAAATACATTACACCAACCATTTTTTTATCACTAAGTATTTTGAGTAGTGTTATCGTTGTTCCTGCTATTGTGAGTGCTCAAGAAAAATGTGCTTTCAGTACTGACCTCGAGATTGGTTCAGTGGGCGAAGAAGTACGTTGTTTGCAGCGATTTCTCAATGCTAACGGTTTTATTATTTCCGATAGTGGCGCAGGATCTCCTGGAAAAGAGACAAATACCTTTCAACAAAAGACAAAAGAAGCCCTCATGCGATGGCAGATGGCAAAGTCTATTTCTCCAGCCACAGGATATTTTGGTCCATTGTCACGAGCAGCCTACGAATCTGGTGTAAATGTTGTTGTTACACCTGCTCCTGTTGTTACTCCTTCTGCGGTGACAGTAGTTAGTCCTGTGGGAAGTGTTGCAGCGGTAGGTACAGCAGTAACTCCTAATACTTCCAATACTACCAATACAACAAGTTCAGCAGAACGAAAAGTAAAGGAACTCATCAAATCTGTTCGTGATGCTATCAAAGAAGCCGAAGATGATATCGATGATGCGAAAGATGACGGTGAAGATGTAACTACTCCAGAAAAGCGACTTGCTCGTGGTCAAGATAAATTCCTTGATGCGATATATGCGTATCTCGATGGTAATTATGCAGAAGCAAATGACTTGATTGCTGCAGCAAAAGAATCTGTTGCGGATGCAGTCAAAGATATTAGTGGTAGTAAACAAGATGCAGAAGAAGCCATTCAGGATGCAAAAGAGGCATTGAGTGAAGCTCGAAAAGAAATAAATGATGCTGAGGACGACGACGATGATGTCGATGAGGCTCAGGATATATATGATGATGCCAAGGATATATTTGAGGAGGCGCGTGAAGAGTTTGATGACGAGAACTATACCGAAGCGGAAGAATTGGCCAAGAAAGCCGAGGATCGTGCTGAAGATGCAGTAGACGCTCTGTAAACAAATGGTGCATAACAAAAACCCCCGATATCGGGGGTTTTTGTTATATCGGTCTCTATTATCGAGCTTCTTCGGTCTTTGGTTCCTCTGCGGATCCTTCTTTTACTTCTGTTTTTGGTCCACCTACTGAACGTATATCGATCTTCCAGCCGGTAAGTTTGGCTGCCAAGCGAACGTTCTGACCTCCTTTACCGATAGCGAGAGATTGTTCGTCTTCAGTGACGGTGACGATGGCGCGATGATCTTTCTCGTCGAGTTCGATAGAGACGACTTCGGCAGGAGAGAGTGCTTCTTCAACAAAGAGAGCATTGTCTGCATTCCATTCGATAATATCGATCTTTTCACCCGAAAGTTCACTGGTAACTGTTCCGACACGAACACCTCGTTGACCTACCAATGAGCCAATTGGATCGATGTGCGGGTCATGTGAGATGACAGCGATTTTCGATCGAGCACCGGCTTCGCGGGCAATAGCCTTGATTTCAACAATTCCTTGGGCAATTTCAGGGGCTTCTGTTTCAAAAAGCTTTGCTAAGAGCTTTGGGTGTGCACGGGAGAGTTTGAGAACGATTCCACGAGGTGATTCTTCTACTGCATAGAGATATGCACGAATACGGTCACCTGTTTTCCAGCGTTCATTTGGAATCTGTTCTTCGTAAGGGATAACACCAACGGCACGGCCCATGTCGATAAAGATGGTGCCACGTTCGATGCGTTCGACAGTTCCTGATACAATCTCGCCTTCTTTTTGTCCGTATTCACTCATGACTGATACCTTTTCGGCATCGCGAATCTTCTGAATGATTACTTGCTTTGCGGTTTGCGCAGCAATGCGACCGAAATCGCTTTTGGCTTCAAGAGGGAAGATGAGTTCATCACCGATCTGAGCATCACGTTTTATTTTCTTAGCATCTTCGATGAGGATGTGTTGTTCGGGGTTAAAACGAATCTTAATATCCTCGGTTACGGCGTCTTTGAGTTCCTCATGAGTCGCTTCCTCGTCGCCATCCATGATAACTTGGTCGCGATCTACGACGATTTTTACTTGCCAAAATTCGACACCACCACTGTTTTGGTCAAATGATGCACGAACAATCTGGCCTTTTTTGCCATATTCTTTCTTGTATGCAGTTGCAAGAGAAGTCGCGATTGCGTCGAGACTCTTTTCGCGCGGGATACCACGCTCTTCTTCAAGTTGTTGTACGACTGAGTTGATTACTTTAAGGTCAAACATATATGTAGTTGTTATTTTGTTATATAAATTGTAGCTCTCTTAACAAACAAGTTCGCCGGTCGGGCGAACTGAGTGATGAACATAGTGTACCATATATATGGAGTAATGCAAGAATATACTATATACTCATAGTATGAAAAACACCTCATGGGGCTCTGTGGCTGGTTGGTACGATAATCTGTTGGAAGGAGCCGAAGGAACATATCAAAAAGAAGTCATCCTCCCCAACATTCTCCGTCTCGTGGATCCAAAGAAAGGGGATTCGATTCTTGATATTGCGTGCGGCCAGGGATTTTTTAGTCGATTTTTGCATGAAAAAGGAGCAACTGTGGTTGGTGCAGATATCGCATCTGAACTTATTGCATTTGCTCAAAAAAATTCGGTGCCAGGGATTACCTACAAAGTTGCACCTGCAGATAAGCTCGCATTTGCCGAGGATGCCTCATTTGATAAAAGTCTGATTGTCTTGGCAATTCAAAATATCGAAAACATCCAGGGAACATTCCAGGAAGCATTTCGTATCTTGAAACCAGGAGGGACGCTCCATCTTGTACTCAATCATCCAGTATTTCGTATTCCCGGTCGGGCTGATTGGGGTTGGGATGATGCAACATCGACACAATTTCGTCGTATCGATGCATATATGTCCGAAAAGACAGGGCACATAGATATGATGCCAGGGGAGAAGGATGTAAAGAAAAAGAAATTCACCACTTCATTTCATCGACCGCTCCAAGTCTATTTCAAGGCTCTGACCAAAGCAGGTTTTTCCGTCACCCGTCTCGAAGAATGGATTTCACATAAAAAAAGTCAGGCGGGGCCACGAGCCGCAGAAGAAGATCGTATGCGAAAGGAGATACCCATGTTTCTGTATTTGGAGGTAAAAAAGATATAGTATACGACTATGAATGAAAGAGATTATGGAAAGGTTACCAATATACGGCAAACGTTTATTATAGAGCTCAAGAAAAGATCAAAGAAGATTATGTTCTGGGGTCTTCTGACTTTGGTGTGGACAGTAGGAGGGATATATTTTTTTGGCACCACTCTTTTTGCTATTCATGAAGATTTACCTTTTATCTTTATTTTACCTTGGATTGGATTGGTCACGTGGTTTGCAATTTTATACGCAGATATCCGCAAGACCTTTTGGATACAATTGGCTGAGAAATATAAGTGGAGATATGATGTATCTAAGAATTTTCGCGAAGAGAAAGCTCTTGTTTTTCAAGCGGGACACTCCAAGTATCTGATTAACGGAATTTCGGGTGTCTTCAATGAGCACCCATTTCATATTTACGAATATCAGTATTCAATAGGTCATGGCAAGGGTAAGCAGGATTTTGTTCTCACCATTTTTGAAGCACGATTTAAGGGCACGTTTCCTCATTTGTATCTGGATTATAAGGATAATTCGTATTCTACGAAATCAGAAATTAATTCTTCGTTGCTCGCACGACTCTCTTTGCCTACCGAATTTGAAAATAAATTTAAATTCTACTCTCCCAAGGAATATGAAATAGAGACATTGGAAATCTTTACACCAGATGTTTTTGAGCATCTTATTGATCTTGGTTGGAATTATGATATGGAGTTTGTAGGCGGGGAATTGGTTATGTATAGAAAGGTGCTATTGAATAGCCTTGTTGAACTAGAGGCGGAGCTTCTTAAAATAGAAAAGATACTTGAGGTACTCGCTCCAAAATTGAATCGTCTCAAGTTGACTCAGATAGGAGATATTTCTCCGTCACTGGGTAAATAAACTAATAAGGTATAAAAAATGACCACAAGCGTGAGCTCGTGGTCAGTGTTAATCAGTCTCTGTTTTCCCATTGTTACTGATTGAATGCGTTCACCAGGGCCGCGGGATTCGTGATGTATTGATCGTGAACCGAGTCGGCCGTTTCGACGATCGTGACATTTGCCAGCGAAGCATCTCCCGTCAGGTATTGGTATAGCGTACCGATTTGCACAGGATCATTGAAGACGTCATGAATCCCCACGATCATGTGTGCTTGTGTACCGGTGGCACAGGTAAATATGTTTGCCCGAACCGTCGGACGCAAGTTCGCTGTGCCAGCTGTTTGAATTGACGCAGCCAGAGACTCAGCGGATTTGTATCCCAGAGCTTCGAGCTCTGTTACCGTGGGTGTTCCAGGAACAAATCCACCATTGAGATCCGTAGTAAAGAAGAGGTTCAGAAATGAATCTGGATCAACTGAAACGAAGGAGCCCAAGGATGAATTGCTTGTCGTGTAGGCATCAACCAGTCCGAGACCGGCACCACTTTCAAGGAACGGGTCAATGACTGCGGATGGGTAAGCGCTTGCAATCAGGACTACATCGGTAATACCAAATTTGCCCCGCAAGTTTTTCCCGTTGTTGATTAAATATTGCTGTGCAACCTGGATGTCCAAACCACCTTTGCTGTGTCCCACAATGACTGACACATCTTCGTGGCGTGCCAAGGCGCCGAGTAATACTTGCGCCTCGTCTTCAATGGTTAAGTCACCAAATTTGACTGCAGGGTTCCCGTACGGGAGACCGCTGCCGCCACGACCAGGCATGTTGAGCAGGATAACCTTTTTGACACGTACGCCGTTGGGTGGATTGTCAAACAGTTCTTCCGCCAGAGGCCTCATCGTGTTTCCTGTGTGGGCCAGACCATGTACGGCCATGACTGTAATGCCGCCGTAGCCTGGATTGGGATTCCAAATAACATCCGTCTTGATCGAGACGCTGACACTAGGTACACCTCCGCTCACACAAGGGGATATGTATCCAACAAGGTTGACCTACATAATCTGTAGGTGACTTAATCATATTAAATTATATCTGTCAAGTTTTTCGCTGTGCCCAAGCTTCAAGTCCGTTGGTATATCTTATGAACAATGCTGGAACAATGCATATTTGGTACAATATATGCATATGCTCGTCGAAGATTCTCAGCTCTAAAAATTTATTTTAGATTCAGGTCTCGTCGCAAAAGAAGACCTCGAAAATGCGCGTACCGAAGCAGAAAAAAGCAATAAACCTCTCGGTGCAACCTTGATTTCTGCAGGCAAAATAACGACCGATAATCTCCGTCGTATGCAGGCCTATATGTTCGGGATTCCGTTCGTTGACCTGAAAGGCAAAAAGATACCTGTTGAGACCTTGTCACTCATTCCAGAACCGATTGCCCGTGCACACAATATCGTAGCTTTTAAAAAGACGGATTCTGCACTCGAAGTAGCGATGCTCGACGTAAATGATCTCTCCGCTATTGATTTCATAAAGAAAAAGGTGAGCCTCAAGATTTTGGCTCGCTTGACCGATTCTGATTCCATCAAAGAGATGCTGGTTCAGTATCAGAAAAGTCTCAAGGCTGAGTTCGGTGACATTATTCAAAAGGAAACAGAGGCTTTGCGCGTTGTATCTGAAGAAAAAGGTGACAATGCAAGTGAAACTGATCTCAAGAAGATTGCCGAAGGGATGCCGGTGGTTCGTATTGTCGATACTCTCATCAAGCACGCGGTCCTTCAGGATGCTTCCGATATTCATATTGAACCGATGGATGCACAGGTTCTTGTTCGGTATCGAATTGACGGCCTGCTTCATGATGCCATGGTGTTGCCACGCCAAGCTGGACCATCGATCACGGCGCGCATCAAAGTACTTGCGAATTTGAAAGTAGACGAAAAACGTCTTCCCCAAGACGGTCGTTTTAAAATGGAAACTGAAACACCCTACCGTGAACTTCTGTTAAAATTCAGCGAGAGTTATTCTGGCGAAAGAAAGGCTTAC
>LFCL01000007.1 GCA_001189105.1 Parcubacteria bacterium C7867-002 | reverse complement strand
TGTTGTTGTTGGTGGTGGACACGATCAGGTTGGCCATGGTGATCACGGCAACGGAGCCGTGGACTTTGTATTCAGCGGTCATGCTGTTGTTCCTTGGAAAGTAGAAAACGAACGGTCGTGCGATTTTGATTGACCAGAGTCCGATCGGCCGTACCCCTCGTTCAAACCCAATGACCTATACAGGTGCATGGACACATGTTCGTGATCTGTTTGCAGCTGAACCAGAATCTCGGGCTCGTGGGTGGGGACCAGGACGTTTCTCCTTTAACCGACCAGGTGGTCGCTGTGAAGTCTGTGAAGGTAATGGTGAAATTGCTGTAGAAATGCACTTTTTACCGACGGTGTACGTATTGTGCGATGTTTGCAATGGTAAGCGCTTCATGAAAGAGACACTGGAGATTACCTATCGCAAAAAGAACATCCACGAGATTCTCCAGATGACGATCGAAGAGGCAGAAGAATTCTTCCAGGATATTCCAGCTATCTCAGACCGCCTCAAGACTTTATCCGAAGTAGGTCTTGGCTATATCAGGTTGGGTCAGTCAGCTACTACGCTTTCGGGTGGTGAAGCACAACGCGTCAAAATCGCTTCTGAGTTGTATCGTGCGCATGTACAAAAGACTATTTATCTCCTCGATGAACCAACTGTGGGACTTCATTATGAAGACGTAAAGAAACTGATCGACATTTTGCAAAAATTAGTAGACAAAGGTAATACGGTGGTAGTTATCGAACACAATCTTGATCTGATCAAGTGCGCCGACTATGTCATCGATATTGGTCCGGAAGGAGGTGAACGAGGTGGTACCATTGTTGCCAAAGGGACTCCAGAAGATGTGGCAAAGAGTACGGCTTCATATACCGGAAAGTATTTGAAGAAAATATTGAAGAAATAAAAAAACACCCTCGCGGGGAGGGTGGTGAATTAAAAATCACGGAGCGTAGTTACGGTAACGCGATATTTTTGTGGCGGATCGCGGTAACAATTTCTTGAAGTGGGTAGGCTTGTTGAACAAGGAAAAGCTGCTCTTCTGTTCCGTGCTTCCGGCGCCCTTCATCCATTGCTTGTTCGTAAGTGCTAAACGGACCATAAATATGCTCCCTGTCGAACAAGACGAAGGTGTCCAATGCGTAGTTCATCAAGGTCTCACACCTGCGGTCATCGAGCACGAGCCTGCACAGGAGGTTGTAGATCCTGCGATCAAGAGGTCCTTCGGTAATCATGGAGTGGAGGTTGATCGGGGTAGACGGCTTTTCTTTCTGGTCATTCTGTCCACGTTTCATTGTCTTCATTGTGATGTGAATTCTTGAAGTTGCGTTTCGTCCGGCTTTACAATACTCTTAGTTTCATGCGTAGTCAAACATTGGCAAAGCTCAAATTACCCGATACGCCCGGCATATATGTATTCCGGGACCGGCACAAGCGACCTCTGTACATAGGTCGTGCTACTTCGTTGGCTGATCGTGTAAAGAGTTATTTTGCTACCGATATTATCGTTACTCGAGGACCACGAATTGTCGATATGGTTACCAAGGCGACCACGGTAACCTGGCAGGGAACAGATTCTGTACTCGAGGCAATTCTTTTGGAAAGTGAGCTGATCAAACGGTATCAACCTGCGTATAACGTCGACGAACGTGATGACAAGAGTTCGCAGTATGTCGTTATTACCGATGAGGTGTGGCCACGAGTATTTTTGGCACGTGCGCGGGATCTGGATCAACACCTCAAAGAGGGGACTTTGCCATATGTGATTAAAAAAAGTTTCGGACCATATCCGCATGGTGGGTTGATCAAAGTGGTACTCAAGATTTTACGTAAGATGTTTCCTTTTAAGGACAAGAAATCGCTGGATGCACGTCATGATCTCTTTTATCGTTCCTTGGGTCGTTCACCTAATTCCGATGATCCGGCAGCTCTGAAGGCATACACTCGTACGATTGAATACCTCATTTTATTTTTCCAGGGAGAAAAGCAGCAATTGCGTACACTGGTAGAGCAGCAGATGAATATGTGTGCCACGGAATTAAAATTTGAAGAAGCGGGTCAACTCAAGCATCTTCTGTACGCGCTTGATCATATTAATGACATTGCTTTGATCAAAGAAGATAGTCGTCGTTCTGGTCCTGATTTTCGTATGGAGGCATATGACATTGCTCACTTGTCGGGAATGGAAACTGTAGGTGCTATGGTCGTGTCTCATAATGGAGAATTGGTGCCGGCCGAGTATCGCACATTTAAAATTTCAAAAAATGAAAACAATGATTTGGCAGGGCTCGAGGAAACACTCTCGCGCCGTCTCAATCATTCCGAATGGACATATCCAGATCTCATTATTGTTGATGGAAATCAGATGCATGTAGATCGTGCTGAGCGTGTACTCAAGGCGCGTCGCATCACAATTCCTGTAGTAGCGGTGACCAAAGATGCACGGCACAAGGCAACTTCTTTTGTTGGTCGTCCTGATCTGATCGCCACATATAACAAGGATATTGTGGCACTCAATGCCGAGGCGCATCGATTTACCCTCAGGTACCATCGCAAACGAAGGGCACTCAGGCTATAATTCAAGCATGTTATCTCATCACATTCGTGTCGGTGTCCTCCGTGGTGGACCAAGCAATGAATACGATATCTCTCTGGAGAGTGGTAAAGAGATTTTGTCTGCCTTACGGACCCATTTTTCCGATCAATATCATGCGCGGGATATTTTCATCGACAAGCAAGGTAACTGGCATATCGATGGTGTACCTCATGCGCCAGAACAAGCAATTACCAAAATCGACGTTGTCTTCAACGCTCTTCATGGTGCCTACGGAGAAGATGGAAAGATTCAGCATTTTCTCGAAGTTCATGGCGTTCCATTTACCGGATCGGGTTCATTGGGTTCGGCAGTAGGGATGAATAAAGTTTTGACCAAGAATATGTTCCAAGCTCATGGTATCAAAACGCCGCGATGGAAGGAGATTTCAGCTGCAGAGATTATTAATAATACCGATGAGGTGGTGCGGATGCTTTTTAATTCTTGGCATCTGCCATTGATTGTGAAGCCGGTGGCAAGCAGCTCATCAGTAGGAGTATCGTTGGTGCGTTCATACCAGGAATTGCCCGAAGCCTTGGCTGCCGCTGTTATCCATGGAAACGTCTTGATAGAAGAGTATATTCCGGGTGTCGAAGCGACCTGTGGTGTGATCGAGGATTTTCGTGGTCACGAACTCTACAGTTTGCCACCTATTGAAATTCGTCCACATGCCAGTTTCTTTGATCATGCTGGGAAGTACAATGGTAAATATGAAGAGATTGTCCCTGCTCGATTTTCTCTAGAGACAAAGAAAGAACTCGAAGATTTGGCTCGCGCAATTCATCGTGTATTAGGCTTGCGTCATTACTCTCGTTCTGACTTTATTATCCATCCACGACGGGGAATATACGTTTTGGAGACCAATACCTTACCTGGACTTACGAGTGAGTCTCTTGTGCCGAAAGCTTTGCGTGCGGTAGGAAGTGGTATTCATGAATTTGCCCAACATCTCTTATCACTTGCGAATAAGGCAAAATAAAGGTTAATATAGAAGACGTTCTTAAAAGGTTGAGAATTGGGCCTGTAGCTCATCTGGTAGAGCGCCTCATTTGCAATGAGGAGGCACGCGGTTCGAGTCCGCGCAGGTCCACAGATACAAAGTAATTTTCCAAGGATGTATACCAATGGATGCTACTCTACACACTAAAAAATTTTGGAGTATATCACCCACAGAAACGGCGGAGCTACTTGAGACAGATACGGAAAAAGGATTAACAGGACAAGATGTGCAGGAGCGTATAGCTCTTTTTGGGAAAAACACCATTACTACTTCCAAAAAAGCCGCTCGATTGAGGATATTCATCAATCAGTTGCAAAGCCCCCTGATTCTCGTTCTTATTGTAGCCGGAATTATCATGACAGCAATTTCGCATTACCGAGATGCGATTTTCATCTTTGTTGCGGTGATTATTAATTCCGGTTTGGGTTTTTATCAAGAAAACAAAGCGGAGCAAGCTCTTTCGGAACTAAAGACCTATCTCAAACAACGGGCACGAGTTATTCGTGATGGCAAGGAGCGAGAAATTGATGCTGAGGAGCTTGTTCCTGGTGACATTATCAGATTGGCACAAGGCGACCGTGTGCCGGCGGATGCTCGAGTTATGTTTGTGAATGATTTTCAAGTCGATGAAGCTGTGTTGACTGGTGAATCTTTACCCGTATCAAAATCAACAGACATATCTCCTGAACTCACAGGGCTTTCGGATCAAAACTCTATGATTTTTGCCGGAACATTGGTTACCCAAGGGGTCTGTGCTGCTATTGTATGTCGCACTAACTCTCAAACAGAAATCGGAAAGATAGCCACCCTCATTGCAACCTCGGAAAACGAAAAAACACCCTTACAAAAAGCTATTATCACATTTAGTGTTCATTCGAGTATTTTTCTTGGCTCACTTACATGTATTGTATTTATTATAGGTATCCTGGCAGGCTATTCTGGTCTGGATATGTTCCTGACTTCGGTAGCTATTGCGGTATCTGCCATTCCTGAAGGATTGCCCATATCCATGACGGTTATTCTTGCTGTCGGAGTGGAGCGGATGGCAAAGCGAAAAGGGGTAGTTCGTAAACTTGTGGCAGCTGAAGCACTCGGAAGTACCACGGTTATTCTTACCGACAAAACAGGCACGCTCACAATGGCGCAAATGGTATTGTCTCACATAATCCCTTTTACTATCAGTGAAGATAAGCTGATTGCTCGAGCATTGACCAATGCACATGTCCTCATTGAAAATCCGCAGGACAATCCCGAAGCCTGGCGAATGAACGGTAGGATTATGGAAAAAGCACTCGTTCGTTCAGCAGCTATCAAAGGTATGGCTCTGGCCGATATTACTGCAAAAGAACATGTGTCTCAGACGATGCCTTTCAATGCAGTACAGAAATTCTCTGCATCTTTGGTGAGGGAATCAGGTAAACACATAGCTGTCTTTTTTGGTGCACCAGATATATTACTGGAACACTCATCACTTGATGCAAAAGAGAAACATGAATTATTGCAGCAGATTGATTCGTATGCGCTTTCTGGGGAACGGGTACTCGGGATTGCTTCAAAGGAAATAGTCCATGCTGAGAATTTTTCTTTTTCAAAAGATACACCTGTTAATCATCTCTCGTTTGATGGACTGATTACCTTTCATGATCCCGTGCGTCCAGGTATACAAAATGCTATACGCAAAGTGGGTGCTGCGGGGATTAAGACAGTTATTTTGACGGGAGATCATCGAGGAACTGCCTTAGCTGTTGCTCGTGAAGTGGGTTTGGAGGTGGGTGACAATTCGGTATTAGATGCCTCTGAGCTTGTTCAGATGTCTGATGAGATGTTACGCGCACGATTGCCGGATCTCAGAGTTATTTCTCGTGTGACACCGTTTGATAAACTACGTATTGCGAAACTGTATCAGGAGATGGGCGAGGTTGTGGCTATGACAGGTGATGGTGTTAATGATGCGCCGAGCATCAAACAGGCAGATGTGGGTATTGCCATGGGATCTGGTACAGAGGTTGCACAGAGTGTTGCTGATCTGGTGCTACTTGATGACAATTTTGAAACTATTGTTGCGGCAATAGAGGAGGGTCGTCAGATACTCGGCAATATCCGCAAGGTACTCGTATACCTCCTTTCCAATGTCACCGATGGCCTTATTCTGATAGGAGGGTCACTTTTGACAGGTCTTCCATTGCCGTTGAATGCCCTTCAGATTCTATGGGTCAACTTCTTTACCGATAGTTTTCCTGCTGTGGCCTATGCATTTGAAAAAGAATCTGATGGTCTTAGGCACACGCCATTAAAGCGGGGTGCTATCAAACTGTTTGATCCAGTGATGAAGTTTATGATCCTGGCAATTGGACTTTCGACAAGTATATTGCTCTTTGTTATTTACTATGTACTCATGCGTTTCGGATATGACGAGGCTATTGTCCGTACGTTTATTTTTGCAGCGTTTGGGACATATACCTTGCTCGTGGCGCTTTCGGTCCGGAGCCTGGAACGAAGTATCCTCTCGTATTCATTGTTTTCGAATACCTATCTCAACGGAGGTATTTTGATCGGTTTTTTCCTGATGGCAGTAGCAATTTATTACCCGGGATTACAGAGTGTCTTCAATACGGCAGCACTTCCTTTTACGTGGGTGATTGGCGTTGTGTTAATCGGCGCACTTAACATTGTGCTTATTGAGATTGCTAAGTGGTTTTTCAGAAAAAAACATTCTTAGGTCAATGTGTTCCTGGTGAACCACGTGATACACTTACAGAGGTCGTATTTTATCAAAGATAATTTGATATGTATCTCTATGACTGAAGCGACAACATGTTCATCATGTAATCACGTTCATACCAAACCGGATGGATCGTGTGATTGTGGGTGTGGCACTGTGTAATACACACAACAAAAAACCTCTCGATGTGAGAGGTTTTTTGTTGATATGAAGAGGGTGTGACTACATGGCGTTCGTACTGGATCCAGATGAATCGCAGCACTTGCAGTCTTTCTTGTGAGTGAAAATAAGATAGATTGCCGAGAGACCGACGAGGATATAAATAATCTTTGCAAGGCTCATGCCAACAAGATCAGCTACACCCCAGTCAATAAGTCCTACGAGGAGCCAGTTAAGACCTCCGATGACGAGAAGGATAAATGCAATAGTATGTATTGTTTTCATATATGTTAGTTACTACGTATAATAAAAGTATCTATTGAAAGTATAACAAAGCTATGGTGGCGTAGATAGGGAAGTTATGCACAGGGATTTTGGTGGACCATAGCGGACTCGAACCGCTTGCCTCACCCATGCCATGGGTGCGCTCTACCAGATGAGCTAATGGCCCTTTTAATATTGGGGCGCTCTCGATGAGATTGGCCCCGTATTTCAGAAATCAAAATATATCACAGACTATTATTCTCTCAAAGCTGAGTATATAATATGAAGCATGAAAGTTATTGTGAAAATTTTTTCCTTT
>LFCL01000025.1 GCA_001189105.1 Parcubacteria bacterium C7867-002 | reverse complement strand
ATTTTCTGACGTACCGAAAGGTTTGTACTGTACAAGAAAAGGATACTCCAAGTTATTCGAGTACTAACGTGCGTGCGTCCCGATGGACATCGGGACGCTGCTCCGGAAAGAAAGTATTCCGAGGTTGCGCCCATACTTCGTGTGGGCGCTGCGTTCGGAGTAAAAGAATGAGCAAGCTCATTCTTTTCTCCTCACTTGCGCCCATAGCTCAGGTGGTAGAGCAACTCCCTTTTAAGGAGTGGGTCCTTGGTTCGAATCCAAGTGGGCGCACACTGAAAATCAAATATTTTGGTATAATATTTTGTATATGAAAATTTTTTCTAGTACAAATTGGATTCTTGGCTTTTTATTTTTTATTAACCTGTTCTCACTCCTCTTTAGAGCCACCACGCAGACAGCGATGGGTTTGATTGTTCTTATAATACTAATAGGCGCTGGATCAGCACTCGCTGCCTATAACGTAAATAGAATAGCAAAGTCAAACAATTCATTAACATCAAAAATATATTATAGCCTCGTGTTCAGTTTGCTTTTATCCACTTTAGTTTTATTTTTTTGGTCTATAGGTCCAGGTCCTTTATATGATCATTTTGGTCTTGGGGCAGTATTATTCATATTACCTAGTGCCGGAATCATATTATTAGTTGGTCTGATTACAGGAATTACAAGATCGATTCAGTTGAAGAGAATAGGTGGTCCTTCAGTCAATATAAAAGCACTGAATGCAAAACTGACTATTATTATCGTCATCTTGATATTTATCGTCTCATACAATCCTTTAGTTGCTAATTTCGCCAAAGCGACTGGATCTGCCAGCTTTTGTGCGTGCTTGGCTGGCATGGATTCCTGTATTTCAATTGTTACTCAATATGGACAAGGGCAAACAAAAGCTGTTGCCGCCGATGTGAAGTCAGGTGTCAGTATTTGTGAAAATTCTGGGCAGTGCAACGCCCTTGCTGATATGGACGTTCTTATTTTTAGCATCCTAAATGATCCACAAAGTCCAGATATCATCTATGCTATAAAAGCGACGAAGTATCTTTGGAGGGACGGACAAAGAGATAGTGCGGTTCCACTTCTAGCCAATCTTCTAAATAACTCGAACATCTTGACTGTGCGCAGGGAAGCATTGGAAAGTTTGCTTTATATTGCGAGCTTAAGGCCGCTTTCAGATGAACAACAAATATTAAGGTCAATCCTTCCTCTAATTAAAAATCAGTCGGGTGTGGACGATTATACTGCTAAAATAGAACAAAGACTCTCAGCGAAATTATTGATACCAAAATAGTTTAGGTCCTGATGCTCCAACAATTCCTAGGCAATAGTTTGCACTTAATTCCGTTCTAATAACGTCCCGCCGCGCGCACCAATCCTACCTCACCTTCAACATCATTCCTTCAACCGCCAACTCAGCATTTCTGATTCCTCGATGTGCATCATGGTACACGTTCGTCAGTTGTTTCAATAATCCCTGAAGTTCAGCATCTGAATAATTGGCTGCATAGCGTTTTGCTTTACCAAAGACGAATGGATTGAGACCTGCTTCGGCGGCGGTGGATGCACCTTTGGCGAGGATGATTGATTTTACCTGCCAGAAGAGTGTGCCGATAATATTTTCTGGTTCCAGACCAGTATCAACTGCTTGTCGGTATAGAGTCCATGCTTTAAATGGGTCACGGGATCCGAGTGCATCACCCAGAGCGAAGATATTAAACTCTTCCTTCCCTGCTTTGTCTGCCGCAGCCTTAGCAGAGGCGGACGGTTCACACACAACCACCTTCTCTGCATTCTTTTCAAATACTTTTTTGAGATCGGCCAGAACTTTTCCTTCGAGGATGATAAAAATATTCGTCGACTCTTTCATCAACGACACCAGATCAGGCAACTCTTCTTTAGCCGAACGATTTTCAGTGACCCGATCGAGAAAGACAATGTATTTATTAGAAAACAATCCTTGTCCCCCGACGTGCTCTTGTACCACAGCAGGACTCCAGCTATCAGCATCGATACGCACATACGTCGCATCGGGACGCTTGGTTCGCAACGACGCTACCAACGCATTCGCTTTATCTGCTGCCGCAGCTGTATCTGTTCCATGAAAGACGTACAACATGCTATTTGAGTTCACCCCAGTTAGCACCCAACGATCGCTCTGCTTTCAACGTCACTCCATGTATATCTTTTGGATTCACGACTGATTCCATAATATCCAAAATCTTCTTTGAAACATCTTCGGCTTTGTCGTCACGAATTTCAAAAACCAATTCATCATGCACCTGTAGCAACGGATACACATCTTCCTCCAGTTTTTCTTTTCTAATATATGCATCAACCTGGATCAACGCCAACTTGATCACATCAGCTTCTGTTCCCTAATTTTGTTTCAAAGCCAAAACCCCCATGCCATAGAGAATTCCGAAGTTGATCACCTTGGCCTTGCGACGCATATCAGCAGTCACTTCGTTGATCGGAACCTTGAAGACAGAGGCTGCTACCGACGCATGGACATCTTGTCCATTCTTGAAAATATCGATCAGCTTTGCATCACCCGATAAAAAGGCGGCAATGCGTAATTCCATTTGAGAATAATCCAGCGACATCATGGTAAATCCTTTTTCAGGAATGAATGCGTTGCGAATAGCCTTGCCGAGAGGCGACTTGATCGGGATATTTTGTAAATTTGGATTCAGCGAAGCCATGCGTCCTGTCGTTGTGCCCGAAGGAATAAAGTCCGTATGCAATCGATTGTGAGCATCGAGTTGTGGAGGAATAGCGTCAATATAGGTAGACAACAACTTTTGCAGTTCCCGATATTCGAAAATCATCGGCACGATCGGATGTAGGTCGCGCAATTTCTCCAGCTCAGATTCACGGGTCGAACGTGCGCCGCCACCCGTCTTTTTCATGTTCTTCCCTACCAGACCCAATTTATCAAACAAAATTTCCCCCAGTTGTTTTGGAGAATTAATATTAAATTCCACACCTGCTCCTTCCCAAATCTTTTTTTCCAAAATAGAAAGCTCGGCATGATATTGTTTCGCCAACTTTTCCAAAAATGGCTTATCGATTTTGACCCCGCGCTCCTCCATTCGATGCGTGATCGGTATCAACGGCAATTCAATCGTCTCGTAGACTTTTCGCAGATCACGTTTATCCAATTCTTCAAAAATCATTTTCTTGGCCACTTCGAAAGAATCCGTATTTCCAAAATTCAACACATCTTCAATACCTGGATTGGTAACATTCGAATTTACCAACCACAACGCAATGCCCGTCTTCTCCAATTCATCTTTTGAAACTGCGGGATACAAAGACATTTGTCCGGCAGCATCCGGAGTGTTTCCTCCTGTATCACCCTGTCCCGCAGCAACAGGAGGCATCATCTTCTGAGAACTTTTACCAGCCAGAACATTTTCCAATCGCTGACCGAGCGTACGAAATTCCAATTCACCCCACAACGCTTTTACTTTTTTGAGATCCAACGCCTCTCTAAATGTTTTTTCTGGAAAGACGAATTCGATCGGCGCATCACGACGAATGGTTGCTAACATCTTACTGAACTCCGCTTCTTCTTTGTTATCTTTCAACAACTGAATGATACGCGGAGTGATTCCAGCTTTGATAAAAGCATCTTCATGACCAGCCTCAAGTTCAGTGTACATTTTCTCCAGTGTCCCGAATGTCGTAATCAAAATCGTCGCGGTCTTCTCGCCCACTCCTTTGATACCAGGAATATTGTCCGATGGGTCACCCCGCAAACCTTTGTAATCAGGGATACGCTCCGGACCAAAGCCGTACCGGGCATGCACAGCTTTTTCATCGTACATAATCGTATCCTTAATACCCTTCTTGAGCGTAAAGACTTTTACGGTATCACCAACGATCAACTGCAATGTATCCATATCGCCCGAAACGATAATAACTTCTACCTCTTGTGATTTTTTCCCACCAGCCGGCGGATGAATCAATTGTTCAACAATCGTACCCAGCATATCGTCGGCCTCAAATCCCTCTGTATCATATATAGGTATATCCAATGCCTTGAATATCTCGCGAGATGTATTGAGTTGGCGAATCAGGGCATCATCGGTTTTTTGACGACCTGCTTTGTATTCCGTAAACACATCATGACGATGTGTCGGCCCTGCCAAGTCGTATGTAGCAACAATATAGTCTGGTTTGAGATCTTCGATGGCTTTAATCAGCATTGTCGACAATCCGTACAGTGCACCCGTTGGTTCACCCTTGGCTGTCGAAAAATCCGGAAGAGCGTGATATGCCCGGTGTAAAATCGCATGGGAATCGAGTAAGACAAGTCGTTTCATATTCGTATTGTACCCTTAATTCAGAGTTTATCCACCTACACTTTCTTACCTCACTTCTATATGATGTACCCCGTCTTTTATTTCAAAATGAATATCCGCAGAGGGTTTGAATTCAGTCAGCCCCACGTTCTCTGGCCATTCAATTAGAATCACATTCTGCGGATCACTGATAACGTTGTCCCACTGCAAAGCAGTAAGTTCTTCTTTCTTTTCCAATCGGTACGCATCGATATGAACCACCTTTTTCCACGGACCATGAGCGATGTCATAGTTTTTCATAATGACAAATGTCGGAGACGTAATATCTTCTTGTATTCCTAAGATTCGAGCCAACGCTTTTACATATGCAGTCTTCCCTGCACCCAAATGACCAGAGAGTCCTACAACGAGTGCTGTATCGAGATCGGGATATAGAGAAGTGATTTCTTCCAGCCACTTGTGCGCAAAGGTGGCGGTTTCTTCGAGTGAACGTGAGGTGAATATACTCATAAAAAATATGATAGCACATAAAAAAACAGCCACCTTCCAAAGAAGAGTGGCTGTTGCGAGATGAGTCTCGATGTTATCGACGATGGTGTCCGCGTTCGAACTCGAGATTCACCGGAGGTTGTAGACCGTAATGCCGGGGTTGATGATGGTGCGAAGGTCCCTCATGCTTACCTGTGTACATTTCCCTGGTGCGCCTCATGTCATGGTATTCTTGGCGCTGACTCGGCTGAATCCAGATGGGCTGAGGAGTGCTGTAGTAGTACTGAACACTCGGAGGAGCATACACAGGTACCGTATACTGACGATAGTGTGAATACGACGAACCTCCGGTGTAGACAGTAATCTCTGGTCCCCAACTCACTCGAACCGCAACGGTTTTGGATTCACCACACGCCGAACGAACCGTACGACTGTGTGCCACGGAACCGCAGCCAGATGTCACCAAAACCACCGCAAACAAACTGATAATAAGGCAGATTTTTGTTTTCAAAGGTCAAACTTTCTCTTTAATTACCTAGCACTTTACTAGGTTTATAGTCATATTATAACACGATATATATCTAAAAGTCAAGTAGTCGTAATGGAGCAGGGTGAATTAGGTTTTGGAACATGACTGCAATGCGATTCGAGTTCCGACACATTACCCCTATGTGCTGAAGCCTTGGAAGCACATAGGGGTACTATGGAGTGGGCGATCTTGCGGGCATGTGGAGAAATGTAATTCACTCTGCTCATACAAAATCGCAAACTCACCGAACTTCACCGTAAAGAAGAAGAGGATCTCGTACAAATGCTCGCCGGCAAGTACAACGTCGAATACGTAAACCTCCTCGTCACTCCCGTAAATACCGACGCCCTTCGTCTTACCCAAGAAGCAGTTGCTCGAGATGCTCAACTCGCCGTCTATGCCATCGTAAACAAAAAAGTCAAAATTGCTGCCCGTAATCCGCAAGATCAAAAAGTGACCGCCGTCCTCACAGACCTCAAAGCAAAAGGATACGAACCTCAACTCCACATCACATCTACACAAAGTCTCGAAAAAGCATGGAAGATGTACAGCGACCTTTCGTTTGCCTACGAGAGCAAAGCCGGCTCACTCGAAATTTCCAGTGAGGAGATAGCCGCCATCATCGATCAAGCAAAAAGCCTCCCTGCGGTTATCGAAATACTCGAAACAACCACTGCCGCAAAAAAGAGTTACCGCGTCTCCCGTATCTTAGAAACAATTGTTGCCGGAGCATTGGCAGTTGGAGCATCCGACGTCCACTTTGAACCAGAAGAAGGATACATCCGCCTCCGTTATCGTCTCGACGGTGTACTCCAGGACCTGATCCGTTTCGACAAAGAGACCTATGCCCTGCTCCTCTCTCGCCTCAAACTGATTTCAGGCATGAAATTAAATATTAAAAAAGATTCCCAAGACGGACGCTTCAGTATCAAACTCGCTATTGGCGACATCGAAGTCCGTGCATCTATTCTCCCTGGTGCATACAACGAATCAGTCGTACTCCGCTTACTCAATCCAAAATCCATCAACGTTCCCCTCGAAGAGCTCGGTATTCACGAAAAATTACTCGATATCATTCTCAAAGAGATTTCCCGTCCTGACGGCATGATCCTCACCACGGGACCAACAGGCTCTGGTAAAACCACCACGTTGTACTCCTTTATAAAGAAAGTTCACAATACCGAAGTAAAAATCATTACCATCGAAGATCCGATCGAATATCACTTGCCTGGTATTGTACAAACACAGGTCAATGACAAAGGTTACACCTTCCTCGAAGGATTACGTGCAGCGGTTCGCCAAGACCCTGACATTATCATGGTCGGTGAAATTCGAGACAACGAGACTGCTAATATCGCTATCAATTCCGCACTTACCGGTCACTTGGTATTTTCAACATTACACACCAACGATGCAGCCGGAACGTTTCCTCGCCTGATCGACCTTGGTGTCAGTTCGAATATTTTGCCATCTTCCCTCCGTGTCGCCATGGCACAACGTTTGGTACGACGTCTCTGCGAGAAATGCAAAAAAGAAACCGTGGTTGAAGGAACAATACAACAGAGTGTCGAAGAAGTGATCAATTCAATCGTGGACAAAGCACTGGTTCCCGCAGAACGTTCGAAAATCTGGGTCGCCGTCGGATGCCCCGCATGCAACAACACTGGTTACAAAGGACGTGTTGGTGTCTATGAGGCAATCCTGATGGATGAGAATGTTGAGAAAGCCGTGCAATCTGGTCTCAGTGATCGTGAAATTTGGGAAGCAGCAAAACCACAAGGAATTCTAACAATGAAACAAGATGGCATGCTAAAGATTCTCAAAGGAATGACGTCAATAGATGAACTGGAGCGCGTGATTTCATTAAAAGATTAAACTTTTGCGTTAAGACAGACAATGGAGAGCAGTGTCAATTGATTTTTTCCTGTGTATAGCGCTAGGATACGATCAGTTCAAGTTCATGGATCTCTAAGCAATATCTTATCGCGCGATGCGTTAAGGGAGGTAGAGTCCCGAGGATAATTTCAGTACGAAACGCCGAAGCGTGACAACCAAAATGTCCTTAGAACCATACCCAAACCTGGGAAGGCCATTGCTTAGAGGTTCGTGACCTCGAAAAAAGTACCGAGTAGCATGTTATCATATATTAAACTGCATGTCAAGCACGCTTCCACATTCCACAGGCGAGGAAAAGGAGGTTGGTTTTTTAGACCAAACCTTACGGCCGTCACGCTGGAACGAATATATCGGTCAAACAGCAATCAAAGATAACCTTCATATCCTCCTGACGGCTGCAAAAGAGCGCGATCACCCCCCTGAACACATCCTTTTTTATGGACCCCCTGGTCTCGGCAAAACTACCCTCGCCCATCTTATTGCCAAAGAAACAAAAGCTCAAATGAAAGTTACGTCCGGCCCCGCCATCCTCAAGGTTGGTGACCTGGCTTCGATCCTTACCAACCTTTCTTCCGGAGACATTTTATTTATCGACGAGATCCATCGTCTCAACAAAGCCATCGAGGAAGTCCTCTACCCTGCCATGGAATCTGGCACACTTGATATTATTATCGGCAAAGGCCCTTCTGCACGAACCATCCAACTCGATCTACCCCGCTTTACCTTGATCGCCGCAACCACGCGTATTGCAATGCTGTCCGCACCGCTACGCTCCCGCTTTTCCGGAGGAGTATTCAAACTCGAATTTTATACAAACAAAGAGATCGGTGAGATCGTCAAACGTTCTGCCAAGATTCTCGATATAGAGATTCACGATGAAGCTGTCGAAGAAATTGCAGTCCGTTCCCGTTTTACACCGCGTACTGCAAACTATCACCTCAAACGTTGTCGTGACTATGCTCAGATCAACAAAGTTCCCCTGTCTCGTGACATCGTAGAGAAAGCTCTTTCCCTCCTTGGTGTTGATACTATCGGTTTGACTGCAGCCGACCGCGAGATCCTCAAGACTATTATTACCAAGTTTGGTGGTGGACCCGTCGGACTCAATACTATTGCTGCGGCTCTGGCCGAAGAACAAGCAACCGTCGAAGAAGTCTACGAACCGTATCTTATTCAACTAGGACTTCTCGAGCGTACACCACGAGGCAGAATTGCGACCGACAAGGCGTATGCTCACTTGGGCGAGAAAGGATCAGCGAAGTTGTTGTAATAAATAAAGTACTATAGACTACGATTTATGTCCGGCCATAACAAATATTCCAAAATTAAACATATCAAAGCCAAGAACGACGCTCAAAAGAGTAAGGCTTTTACCAAGTACGTCCGTCTGATCTTCGTAGAAGCAAAAAAGGCTGCTGGTAACCTCTCTTCCCCAGGTCTTGCTGCGGCTATCGAGAAAGCTCGCAAAGAAAACATGCCGAATGACACTATCGATCGTGCGATCAAGAAAGCAACGACTGATAACAGTGCGGCTATGGAAGCCATTCTCTACGAAGCCTACGGACCAGGTGGTGTAGCTATTCTTATTAGCGCCCTTACCGACAACCGCAACAAAGCAGCCCAAGAGATCAAACATATTTTATCCCTCAATGACGTAGCATTGGCTGCACCCGGAAGTGCTGCGTGGGCATTTCAAAAAACAAATGAAGGTTGGGTTCCTACAACCACCACTCCCCTCGAAGACACTGATATCGAAAAGCTCACCAAACTTGTCGAAGATCTCGAGAATCACGACGACGTCCAAGACGTCTACACAAACGCAGAATGATTATTCTCGGTATTGATCCTGGCTATGACCGTCTCGGTATAGCTATTATAGAGAAACCTCTCAAGGGAAAAGAAATCGTGCTCTATTCGGACTGTTTCCAAACATCTTCCAAAGATGATATTTATGAGCGCTTCCGACAGATCGGCACAGAGATTGTGCGTATCCTCGAACACTTCAAGCCCGACACGTTGGCCATTGAAACATTATTTATGAGCACCAACCAAAAAACCGGTATGCGAGTATCGGAAGCACGCGGAATAATTATTCATGAGGCAATCAAGAAACATATTCCTGTTTTTGAATATAGTCCAGGACAAATAAAAATGGCTGTGACTGGCGATGGTACAAGCGACAAGGTGCGCATGATCAAAATGGTACATCTTCTAGTTTCTGTTCCCAAGAAAAAAGCTCATGACGATGAGTATGATGCGATTGCCGTAGCACTGACCTGTGCCGCACACACTAAAACCTAACCTCCGAGACCGCTCCCCAGGATCAGGCTTTGTATTTTTGTTTATCCACATCTCTTTTTTCTTGCAAAAAATATCCAGCTTTGTTACAACTGTGCCATGGAATCCCTGAATGCTTATTAGTTTTAAGTTTTGAGTATGCCGAGAACAAAAACGACTGACGCAGAACCTGCTCCAAAAACCACTGCTCCTGAAAAAATCATCGAGGTAGATGATGAAGCTATTATCGAACTCGAGGATAAACCCGAAGTCGCCATTATTCCTGATCTTGAGCCTGATGATGAAGATGCGGAAGAAGATGAAACTCTTGATACCGAAGAGATCGATCCGTTTGGTGATACGTGGGAACAATAGGAACCCAGTGGTATAATAGACCTCTATGACAAAAAGGCGAATCCGGAAACATCACATACGAGCCGGGGTGTTACTTGGTCTATCAGCCACTTTCATACTCATCGGACTAGGATCCTTGTGGGTAGCAACTTTGCCTATGCCTGATCTCAATTCATTTGAGACACGCAAGCTCAGTGAATCTACAAAAATCTATGATCGTACCGGTACCATTCTCCTGTACGATACAGGGAAAAATGCAAAACGTACGCCGGTTGCCCTATCAGAAATATCTCCCCTCATTCAGAAAGCAACGATAGCTATTGAGGATTCTGATTTTTATACCAACATTGGAATTGAACCAATGTCTATTCTTCGTGCAGTCCTCGCAGATATCCTTTCCGGAGGTTTTGAACAAGGAGCTTCTACTATCACACAGCAAGTTGTAAAAAATTCCCTACTTACCAAAGACAAAACCATCACTCGTAAAATCAAAGAATGGGTATTAGCCATCAAACTTACTCGCGTTGTGAGCAAGGATGAAATTCTGGAAACCTATCTCAACGAAACTCCTTATGGAGGCACTATATATAGTGTCGAGGAAGCCAGTCGCGCATTCTTTGGTCGCTCGGCAAAAGATGTAACGTTGGCCCAAGCAGCATATCTTGCGGCAATCCCTCAAGCCCCAACCTATTATTCCCCCTATGGTACCCATCGTGAGGATTTGGATAAACGTAAAAATCTTGTACTGCAACGCATGAAGATACTTGGTGAAATTACTGACGAAGAATACACCAAGGCGGTAGAAGAAAAGGTTGAATTCCTTTCAAAAAATGAAGGTATTCGAGCTCCTCATTTTGTCATGATGGTGCGCGACTACTTAACACAAAAATATGGTGAGGAAAAAGTGACTGCCGGAGGTCTGCGTGTTATCACTACGCTCGACTATTCCCTCCAAGAAAAAGCTCAAGGTACGATCACCAAATTCTCTCCTTCACTCGAATCAAATTTCAATGCCAGTAATACCGCCATGGTTGCGATCGATCCAAAGACAGGAGATATTTTGGCTCTTGTGGGTTCTCGAGATTATTTCGATCCAACAATTGACGGCAACTTCAATGTGGCATTAGCAAAACGTCAGCCTGGTTCGACATTCAAACCTTTTGTATACGCAGGGTTGTTCGAAAAAGGATACACTCCTGATACCGTGCTTTTTGATGTAGAAACAGAATTTTCTACCCTGTGTACCGTCGAAGGTAAACCGAAAAAACCATCTGATGACCCAAAGAAGGTATGTTACTCTCCGGAAGAATATGATGGTGAATTCCCTGGACCGATGACTGTTCGTACGGCTTTGGCCCATTCTCGCAACGTACCTGCAGTTAAAGCGCTCTATCTTACTGGTATCAATAAAGCTCTCCAGACTGCCAAAGACATGGGTATCACTACTTTTACTGACCCAGATCGTTACGGATTAACACTTGTACTTGGAGGCGGTGAAGTTTCCTTGTTGGATCTCACCAGTGCATATGGCGTCTTTGCCAATGACGGTATTCGCAATCCATATCGTTTCATCTTGGAAGTATGGGACGGAGAGGTGGCACTAGAAAAAACCGTTACTCGCCCATCCCAGGCTATGCCGAGTGATATCACCCGACAAATCTCTGACATCCTATCTGATAACAGTGTACGAATGAATAGTCTGAAACCAATCGCAGACTCCATTGGCCGACAAGTTGCAATCAAAACAGGTACCACAAACGATTATCGTGACGTTTGGACACTCGGATACACTCCAAACTTGGTTGTTGGGGCCTGGGCCGGAAAAAATGACAACACCCCGATGCAGAAAAATGTGGCGGGTTTGATTATTTCTCCGGTATGGGGCGCCTTTATGTCAGAAGCAGTGGAAGATATGCCTCGTGAAAATTTCAAGGCTCCCCCACCTCCTATTGCGGAGAACAAACCAGTTCTTCATGGAGTATGGCAAGGTGGTGTCTCTTATTGGATAGATACTGTATCAGGAAAGCTTGCGACCGAGTACACTCCCATTGAGACTCGTAAAGAAGTTGTGACAAATAGCGTACACACGATTCTTCATTGGCTCGACAAAGACGACCCGAATGGCCCTGCCCCAAAGAATCCCGCTGAAGATTCTCAATATGAATACTGGGAATACGGAGTACGAAAATGGTTTGATACGTGGAAGAAAAGTAATCCTGGTTTTTCTGAGGCCTCTTCAACACCGATGCCTACCCAAAAAGATGACGTGCATGGACCGAACACCTCAGTAAGTGTCAGTATCCTCTCCCCTGCCGCAACTACAACCATTGATAGCCACGCTCTTCTTAATGTTCGTTTGCGATCTACCAGCTCCCAACGTCCTTTGAAGACCGAAGTTTATCTTAATGGCAAATATGTACTAACTGCCGACAAAGATCCTCTCAATTTTTCATTTGTACCTCATGATGTTGGAGGTTTGGGTGAAAAAAATACCCTCTTAGTAAAACTGTTTGACGTAGTCTACAACAAAGGAGAAGCGGCTGTTGAATTCCAGGTAAAATAAGCCTAATAAAAAATCATCGTATCTCGGTCATTTTAACTTTTCCCGATACAAGATTGATTTCTTTAAGAATCACTTCCCTCTTTATAAAGATCTCACTTCGTGCCGCCTGACTAATACCATTCAAAATAACTTTGGATGAGGATATGTGTATGGACTCCGGAGGAACAGTGATATGTGTTATCTTTTTAACAATTTCAGAAACTGCCGGCATTACCGACTTTCTGCGGAACATTACGACCAATCCAACAATAAGAAGAAGGAAGACAACCAACATATCACGAAAATTTCGATTCATATTGTTTTGTAATAAAGTAAGCGTTAAAAAAAAAAGAATACCCGGACAAAGCCCGGAAGGAAATCAATTTTAAACAAGTTTAATAAATAGTTTACGATATTCCGCTAACAAAATTCATTAGTACACTCATTTAAACAGGCTCGTCATAAATCAAGTGTGGAGATAATTAAAGGCCAGCCTTGGTCTGCATGACGCGGGATTAATTCCAAATAACTAGGGAAACACCATACAGTTTGGTATTTTTGATGCGGTTCAACTTTACCTGAAGGTTTAAACTCTCATGCTTAAAAAGAATATTCTTCTGATAGACGACAGCGCCATTGACAACCTGATACATGAGAAACTTATTAAACACTACAACATAGCACGCACTATTATTCACACAAATAATGGTGAAGAAGCCTTAGCACTGCTGCACGAATACAATGCCC
>LFCL01000027.1 GCA_001189105.1 Parcubacteria bacterium C7867-002 | reverse complement strand
ATACTAGTAATTTGCGGCTTTCGTCAATGGTCTTATAGTGTGCTCTTTAATATGTGCACGCACATCTATTACGGTTTTGAGAAAAATAAGCAATGCCACTGCAGATTTAGGGGTTTGAAATAGTATCATCAAAAAACCTCCGGCAATTAGGGTTACATGAAGAAGCATGATTCTCTTATAAGGAGTAATCATAAATTCCTTGAACGTATGAAGGGTATATTCTTTTTTATATATGAAATTTGAAACATACGAAACGCCATGACTCATAAACAGAATGGTGATGGGTACCCACACTGTTTTCAAAAGAGGGATAAGGGAAAGTAAGGTGGGAAAATGACCTAACCCTATCCCTGATTCCAGAGGTGCGCTGAATAGGACAAATATAAATATCAGATGTCCCATCATGAACATTCCAAAATGAAAGATGAAAAAGGGTGCAAATAACAGGGCTAAGGTTTTTCCAATCCGGATAATCTTAAGCAGGGAATAAAAGCCAATCACTGCACTTTCGAGCCAATAGAGGAACATAATATCGAAGAGATTCCATTCAAAAAATAATATTCCAAAAAGAGGGATGCTGTTGGCAATAATCAGAGATGTAATACTGAGACGCATTTCTATTACAACGGCAAGTCAAAACCAAAGAACCCTGCACCTGTAAGAAGAAGTGAGATCGCCATAACGAGAAGAATCACGTAATAGTTAACTCCATCAGTAAGAAACTGTTTGCGGCGGATTTTGCCAATGAGGCAGCCAATGAGTTTGATACATGCCACGATTGCAGCGCCTTGAGTCCAGAGACCAATTATCAAAAGAATACCCGTAATACCCTCAACGTAACCAAATGCTTTTTCTGAGTTAGACAAACCTTTGTCTTTGAATGCGCGATATGACCAGAAAATAAGAACCGCGCCCAACGTGATACGAATAAGAAAAGGGGAGAGCTGGTTCCATGAAAGAAGTGAAGGTAAAAGAGAAAGCATTGAAGTATTGGTTATGGTCGGTTAATGTTACCTCATGATAGCAAAAACGCGCGATATTCGCCTCCTTCTCGACGGTATTCGCAGTGTGCACAATGTGGGCTCTACCTTTCGCACTGCAGAGACGTTGGGTATTTCGCATATCTATTGTACGAGCACCACACCAACTCCATTAGATCGTTTTGGTAACAAGCGCTCTGACATGGCAAAAGTTGCACTCGGTGCAGAAGATCTGATTCCGTGGGAATTACTCAGCAACCCGATTGCTCTCGTGACTGAACTCAAACAACAAGGATTTACGGTGATTGCTCTGGAACAAGCAGAAACATCGGTTGATTATAAAACGCTTGCCGCAACGGATAAGGTGCTTATTATTTTAGGAAATGAAGTGGATGGAGTGTCGAAAGATCTGCTTGCGTTGACTGATGTGATTGCCGAGATTCCTATGGCAGGGAAAAAGGAATCTCTGAACGTGTCAGTGGCAACGGGAATATTTTTGTATCGTTTGTTGGATAGGTAGGAGTGCGGGCACATCTTCCTACTCCAGTAATCGCTGATGCGCACTACACAAATGAGTTCCTCTGCCACCAAGAACGATACGGACAATAGTTCCCAGGCATCCTTTTTTCTGACACTTCGTACCCGTCTGTCGATACGCATAATGCTGCTCATGGAACTTGCCACGTTCGCCATGAATATTCCGATAATCAGAAGTTGAATCACCACCCATATCAATACCACGCGAAAGAGTTTGTAGGATAGCGGTATACAATTTCTTTCGGATATCAGTCGGTATGTGTTGAACCAGCGTCAGCGGATGAATATCGGCACGCCATAGAGATTCATCAGCATAAATGTTCCCAATACCAGCAACAATAGTTTGATCCATCAGAACCTGTTTTATTTTGCCTCGAGGACGAAGGTTGAGACGCCCGATAAATTCATTGAAGGTAAATTCTTTTTCCAGAGGTTCCGGACCAATATCTTTGAGATGATCAGAAGTGTAAATATCATCGGATGAAACAAGTGTGACCTTGGCGAACTTTCTGACATCAGAAAGTGCTAAAGATTTTCCATTATCAAATGAAATAAGAAACCGAACGTGACGATTAAATGGATCAGTCAGATGTTTTGGTTCCACTGCGCACCATGGATCCTTTGGCAGGGAAGCATCGAAACGATAGGTGCCATACAGTAGGTGTCCGGTCATTTTCATGTGGATAAGAATAGTCTTCTTGGTATCCAAATGAATCAGGATATTTTTGGCACGACGTTCAGCAGAGACGATATGTGCGCCAATGATGCCTTTTTTGAATTCTTCAAAATATGCAGGATCTTTGATGGTTTTTGAGCCCTTAAAGTGGGCACTATTATATGAAGACCACACATCTTGAATACGCAATCCGACCGTATATCGGGATAATCCGGTAACTGTTGTGTGTACTTCAGGAAGTTCGGGCATAAAAGGTGGGAATATTGCTATACTATACGCATGCGCTATTTGATTGCTACTTTTTTGGCTGTTTCTTTTTTTGGTTTGCCATGGTTGGCAGTAAACTATCCAGGACCTGCACAGAGCGTATTCTCTGCTATTGAAGAGGCTGGGGATCAGGTTGCAGCGGTTTTCTTTGAACATCGTCCCAAAACAATCGCGGAAATTCAAGGACGCTACAAGGCACGAAGCATGGATACAAAAGTCCGCATCCTTATCGTACCTGGTCATGAGCCGACCGAAGGAGGAACCTCGTTTGATGTGGCCAAAGAACGCGATATCGTCGTGTTATTGGCAAAAGAGCTTAAAACATTTTTAGAAAAGAACAATCGCTACGAAGTTTTTGTGACTCGTGATGAAAAAGGGTGGACCCCGGAGTTCTTTGAATATTTTGAAAAAAACTGGGAAGAGATTATTGCTTGGCAGGATTCACGAAAGAAAGAAGTCAGGCGTTTGATCGAGTTGGGTGAATTTGAGAGGTCTATTCCTTTGGTGGAACATATAACCGCTCCGACAGATATGGCAATGCGATTGTACGGTATCAATAAGTGGAGTAGTGAAAATGATATGGATATCGTGATCCATGTTCATCTCAATGATTACGTTCGATCGAATCGTCTGGAGGCAGGAGTTCATTCGGGCTTCGCGATCTATGTTCCCGAAAGTCAGTACTATAACAGTACAACTACGAGTGTATTGGCGAAAACTATTTTAAAGAGACTTTCCAAATACAACCCGGTTAGTAATCTGCCCGGAGAACGAGGGGGTATTATCGAAGATCAGGAGTTGATTGCGGTTGGTTCGTATAATACATCCGATGCGGCGAGTATGTTGATTGAGTATGGATATATCTATGAACCACAATTTGTAAATCCTGAAACGCGAGGTTTGGCAGTAAAAGATTTGGCATATCAGACCTATATCGGTCTCTTGGATTTCTTTGATGCAACGAGTGCAACAAATGTGGCGCGCTTCTACGACACGGTAGCACTTCCTCATGAGTGGAGAGAGAAGATTGTAACCAGGACTCCTGAAGGATCTGATGTGTTTGCTTTACAAACAGCACTCTTGTTGGAAGGAGTATATCCGCCGAGTGATAAAAATAAAAATGATTGTCCGCGTACCGGCAGACTTGGTCCGTGTACCAAGCGCTCGCTCAGTGATTTTCAAAAGAGATATAACATCACAGGAGAGACTGATATTATTGGAGATAAGACCCTTGAGAAACTCAATGAGAGGTATGGTAAAGGGGTATTCTAAGAGAGTAATTGGGTGAGTTCCTCGTGAGCCACTTTTGCATCACTCCATTCTGTTTTTGTACCGTGTGGACCCATAATAAAAGGGTCGGTTCCTTTGCCGGTGATAAGTACTGTGTCTCCGGTTTTTGCGCGAGAGAGGGCTTCGCGGATGGCCTCACGACGATCGAGAATAATAGTTGGAGTTTGACCTGTAATACCTTTGGCTACGTCATCGATAATTTTTCGAGGATCTTCATCATAAGGATCTTCGTTGGTCAGGATAATTTCATCACAGTGAGCATCTGCTATGCGTCCCATATCTGCTCGTTTCCCGGTATCGCGTCCACCTCCGGTGCCACCGAGTACGCAGATATTTTTTGATGACTGAAATACGTGATAGAGCTTTTCAAGTGAGTCGGCGGTATGGGCGTAGTCGACGATGACGGTGAAATCCTGGCGAGCATCAATCTTTTGTACACGTCCTGGAATACCCATGCATTTTTCTATTGCACGTACGATGACGTCGTCTGAAATGTTTTGACTCCGTGCTGCGGTAATAGCGGCAAGAATATTGTAGAGATTAAAGAGTCCTGACAAAGGGGAAGTGACCGACTGTCCCTTGTACGTAAACACAATCCCTTCTTTTTTGATCTGGTAGGGTTCTGCATCTTTGAGGCTAAAGGTATTTTTGTGGTCCACAGTGCAGTCGAGGAAGTATTTGCTTTCAGGATCGTCGGCATTGGCAATGAGGGTACGATTGGTTTTGTGCGAACGGGCGAGGGTGCGGCAAATACGCAGTTTGGAATCACGGTATTTTTCGTATGAACCGTGAGCTTCGATATGTTCGGGAGAAAGGTTGGTGAACACGAGAGCATCGAGTTCGATGAAACGGTGGCGGTGGAGAAGTGCTCCTTGGGATGTCATTTCCATAACGACATAGTCACACTGTGCATCGACTGCTTGTCGGAGCAGATGCTGAATAAAAAAGCGTCCGGGCATACTCATCTTGTAGAGATTTTCAAAAGACGCACCTCCTATCTTGAAACGAATCGTATTTGAAAGTGCTGTCTTATAGCCCGCTTCTTCGAGAATGGCATTGAGGATCTCAACGGTAGAACTTTTACCTTTGGTGCCAGTCACTGCAATAATTTTGATATGACGAGAAGGGAAGCGGTACCAGAGCGCCGCAGAAAGCGACATGCTCCAGTGGTACACTGGCTGCAAGGAGTGAAATAGCTTAACGGGGATATAGGGACGTATTTTTCCCAGAATGGAATCGATCATGGCATTATTATGTCTTATCTCGGGATTTTAATACAGATCGGTGAGGAGGTAATCAATTCAACATCTTAAGAGCCGCTTTTACTTTGGCACCGGTATCGGTAAGAGTTTTATCTATCTGTTTAAGTGCATCACGAGCTTCGCCCGCATCGTATCCAAGAGAGACCAGGGCGGCAATAGTGTCCGCATCACTCGACATTTCAGCCTTGAGTTCGCTCGTTGGGGTAGTATCGATACCGCCCAATTTATCCTTGAGTTCCAATACAATCTTCTCGGCTGTCTTTCTGCCAATCCCTGAGACTTTGACCAAATGGGAAGTAGAACCTGTGCGAATGGCGCTCGCTAGAGTTGTTGCATCTACGAGAGAAAGAATATTGATAGCAGACTTCGGACCAATACCTGAAATGGTAATCAAAAGTTCAAAGAAATCACGTTCTTTTTTGGAAATAAAGCCATAGAGATCAAGGGCAGTTTCACGGACAGCGAGATAGGTCCAGAGGGTTGCCTCGGTGCTATTGGAGAGGGTGTGAAGGGTGTCATCAGTCACAAATGCCTTATATCCAAGACCGTTAACATCAATGACGACGTATTTGTCACCACATTCGAGTATGGGGCCACGGAGTGAAGCGATCATAGCCTCGATTATACAACAGCTTTACTTTATCTGCTCAGTATGTTAATTTCTGTACACATACATATATGGCTATTACCTCATCAGCAAAAAAGGCTTTCCGTGCTTCCAAGAAGAAGCGTGTTTTTAATATTCGCCGCAAGAGTGCTATCGAAAAGCAAGTAAAGGATTTTCGTAAGCTCATCGCTACAAAGAACAAGGCAGAAGCCCTCAAGCTCATTCCTGGCATATACCAGGTTCTCGACAAGGCAGTAAAGACTAACTATATCAAGGCGAACACCGCAGCCCGCCTCAAGTCACGTACCATGGCGGCGCTGAAAAAATTAGTGTAAAGTAATTTTGTTGCCCTCGTCGTTCAACGGATAGGACGCAGGATTGCGGATCCTGCAATCGTGGTTCGATTCCACGCGAGGGCACCCGAAACAAAAAAGTACCACTGCATGTGGTACTTTTTTGTGTGATGGAGGTGTCCTAAAACCCAATTCTCTCTAAAATAAGTTTCAACAAAGGTTCGCGATGTTCGGTTTCGGCAATATATTTGAGTAGAACAGTACGAACATCTTCAGGATCTACCTCATCTATGTAAATAACAATAAGAGGCATGAAGACTTTTCTGGATTTGATAAGGAGTCGTGGAGGAACGTGGTCATGGGGAATACAAAAAGACTCTAACGTGAGAAAAGGGTAGAGGGTATCGTCGGCCTGGATGCCACGATCGTTGATGGTATAGGTGACAAGGTGCGGAGGGTGAGATGCGTGAAGAACGAGAGCCACGGCCGCAACAATGATAAAGAGACCAGTAATGACTTCGCCAAACATAAATGAGACTGTGGCAAGGGCGAGAGTGATAATACCAACCACCCAGTACCAGTCAGTTCGCTTTTCTCTGTGGATATGGGTAGGCGCTTGCCAGGTAATGAGAGGTTCAGTAGCCATGCGGCTATTATAGCATTATGTGTAAAATCAATTGAAAAAACTGTGAACATGTGACATCATGGCGTGATGGTAGGGACGGGTGGCTGAGCGGTTTAAGGCAACAGTCTTGAAAACTGTCGTCCTCGCAAGGGGACCGTGAGTTCGAATCTCACCCCGTCCGCAGTGAATGAGGGAGCCTGGATTTATAAGATTACGAGGTAAACTCTCATTCCTTTTCTATACAAAAGGTAGATACTAAGATATCATTTGTGTGTATTATTAATTAAATACTATGGAACAATCTCAATACAAAGTTGTTGAGGGGAGCAGAAAATCAGTGTTTTCATTAATACTTGGAATCCTGGGTCTCTTTGGATGGTTTCTTCCGGTTCTCGGTTTTCCAATCACTATTGTTGGACTGATTTTGGGCATCAAAGGGATGAAAACCTTCAAGAGAAAGATGGCTATTGTAGGTATCATTTTATGTAGTGTGGGTCTTTCGTTTTCGATAGCTAATGCAGCAATAGGTGCATATATGGCGGCAACAGGTCAACATCCATTAGTAAATAAAATATTGAATCAAGAAAAATCAATGATTTCTACAACAACCACATCTGGTGGTCTGAATCGTTAAGATGCATTGACTCTTACTTTGTGTGTCAGTGTGTGGAGTAGAAAAATAACATGAAAATTCTCGGCATTGATTATGGTACAAAAAGAATCGGTATAGCCATGTCAGATGAGATGGGGCAATTCGCATTTCCATTACTTGTTCTCGATCACTCAGCTTCATTAGCGGCTGAGATCAAAGAGATTGCCACAGCTCATGAGGTACGCGATATTGTTGTAGGTGAATCAAAAGACTACAAGGGCAAGGCAAATGATTCGTTGGCAGCGGCCACAGATCTCAAAGACACCCTAGAAGAAGCTGGTTTCAGGGTACACTGGGAACCGGAGTTCATGACAAGTATGCATGTCGAACGTCTACAAGGTAAAAGTGACCTTACTGACGCTTCTGCTGCTGCCATTATTTTGCAGAGTTTTTTGGACAAGAAAGCACATGCAACCTATGTGAATGAGGATGATGAGCCTTCACGACCGGAATAACGTATAATCACCCCATGATCTCTTACGATGAATTTAAAAAAGTAGAAATTCGTGCGGGCAAGATACTTTCCGCAGAGAAAATTCCGGATACTGATAAGTTGCTCAGATTGTCCGTTGATTTTAATGAAACTGCGACCGTGCCGTCATCGGAACCAGAGGGGGTGCCAACAGTTGTTCCAAAACCACGCACAATTGTCTCTGGTATCGCTCTCCATTTTCCCGACCCCGGAGTCTCGGGCTGACGGCTCAATGTAAACGGCCGTTACGTAACCCCAAGAGTCGTGCAGGCGATCCGGTCGCTCGCCCTCATGGA
>LFCL01000024.1 GCA_001189105.1 Parcubacteria bacterium C7867-002 | reverse complement strand
CCTTACCGGCAAAGTTACTGAGTATTCATTCCATCAATCCGAAAAAGTCGAGGAAGCTGAGATCGAATCACGCAAGGTCAAATATCTCTATACCAATCGTGGCGAATGGTGGTTTACCGAAATCGACGATCCCTCAAAGCGTTTCAAGCTCAGCGAAGAACAAGTTGGTCCCCAGGGCAGATTCCTCAAGGCAAATAGTATCGTGGAACAACTTCTGTTTGATGAAAAACCTATGGGTTTCAAAATGCCTATTTCCGTCGAACTCAAAGTGACCGAAGCTCCGCCAAACGTCAAAGGTGATACCGCCACTGGTGGAAACAAGATCATTACCCTCGAGACCGGCGCAACCATCAATGCTCCCCTCTTCGTCAACGAAGGAGATATCATTCGTATCAATACAGAAACTGGAGAATATCGAGAACGTGTGTAGCAGCGCTTTACCTGGTAACACAAAAGAGGCACACGTGCCTCTTTTGTGTTAGTTCTGCTTTGATTCACACAAGAATCTGCCCTGGACTTGGCCAGGATGACGCAGCTTAGCGGACGATATACGGAAGGAGTCCCATGAACCGAGCTCGTTTGACCGCAGTCGCAAGCTGTCTTTGGTACTTCGCGGAAACACCCGTACGCTTGCGGTTGATGATGCGTCCATGAGGATTCATAAACTTCTTCATGATATCGACATCCTTGTAATCGATGTACTTGATATTATGCTGACTAAAATAACATTGCTTTTTCATGATAATTATTTTTAACTTTTAAGATTTGATTTTAAAAAGGTATATCGTCTGGATTGATTTCCTCACTTGGATATTCGATCTTCTCGGAAAGTCCACCTGAAGGAGCTGAGTCCTTGTCTCCGGCCTTACTCGGTGCGCCCGTACTGGTTCCGGTCGGACGATTACCAAACTGGATAGTATCAGCCACGATCTCGGTACGATACTTCTTCTCTCCACTCTTATCGTCCCATGAACGAGTCTGTAAACGTCCTTCGAGATAGATCTGAGAGCCTTTTTTCATGTACTGAGCAACAGTCTCTGCAGTGCGACCGAAGACGACGATATTGTGGAATTCCGTATTTTCCTGACGATTCCCTTCTTTGTCTTTGAACACACGGTTTGTTGCTACGCCAAAACTCGCAACTTTGCTTCCTGATGGAAGTGCTTTGAGTTCAGGATCACGAGTCAGGTTGCCAATGAGCAATACTTTGTTGAGATACATAGTTGGTTTAAGGTTATACAGTTTTTAAAGTCATAGAGACTCTTACTTTACGCCTCTTTCACCATTGCATCAATGCTCTTGTCTATTTCTTCCGGGGATACCGTAGCTGTAGCATCCTTGATTTCTTCGGCACCTTCATCGCCAACCTTTGCGCCAACGATAGCAGGAGCACGCTTGCTCAAATAGGTGTTTTCTTTGACTGTCGTGATAAGAAGCATACGGAGCACTGAAGGATGAGCTTCAATACTGTTTTTGAGCGCTTCTATCTTGTCCGACCCAACTTCGAACTTGATCCAGCCAAAGTAGGCAGAATCATACTTTTCATACCCACCAGACACCATCTTCTTGCGCATAGTGTATGCGAGATCCTGAGCATACGGTGCTTCTTCCGCAATAACGGTTGAACCAGCCTTTGCAATGATCTTTTTGATGGCCTCTACTTCACCTGCTACTTTCTCTTCAGGAACCGAGGATACGATAAGGTACCCTATCTCATAGACCGCTAAACGGTCATCGTGCGTGTCATTCATGATATATATGTGCAGTCAGTGCTTCGTTGGAATATATAAGATATTCTTCACGAAACCCCATACGGGGACTTACTGCGATTACTAATAATATATCTCGAGACTACCACATGAATTATAGTTTCGCAAGAGCTTTGAAGGAACGGGAGGCTCGTATCACTGTACCAAGGCAGTATGAATTTCGTATCAAAAAAGTCTCAAGAAACGCTGAAGTTTTCACCCCGAGGCCTACCCTAGGGATGAAAGAAATTTCGTGCATTCTCTAAAAGCTGCCTTCTTACCTCTTCCTCATCTTCTGTACGGATCCGTGCAATCGCTTTTACCACTTCGATAACATAGACCGGTTCATTACGTGTTCCACGATATGGAACAGGTGCCACAAACGGACAATCTGTTTCTGACATAATATGAGTAAGCGGAACTGAACGAATAACGTCATCATAGTCTGTAGTAAAAGTGACCACTCCGGTAAAGGAAACTGTTCCATTGAGCGCAACAATATCTGCCGCATCTCGTGGTGTTCCTGCAAAGAAATGAAAATTGAAACGTACCTGTGCATGAGCCTTGAGAATAGCGAGAGCTTCCTGATACGCCCCCGTCATTTCCTTACCGTTTCGCACATGCAGCATCAATGGCTTCCCCATCTCATTTGCCAAAAGAATGTGGTGTATAAATACTTCTTTTTGCTGCGTAATTTCTTCGGGAGTTGCGTGAACATAATCCAAACCACATTCACCGATAGCTACGACCTTGGGATCACGAGCAATGCTCTTTAAAACATCAAAATCTATAGTGGTAGATGCTTCGGTTGGATGAATACCGACAACTGCCCAAACATTGTCATGAGTACGCGCCAATTCCACAGCCCGCAGAGATGATTCAATATCAGTCCCAATGATCACCATCCCGACACCGGCGGCTGCAGCTCGACCAAACACCTCTTCCCTATCAGCATCAAACTGAGAGAGGTTGGGGTGTCCATGAATATCAATGTATTTCATATTACTTCCTCATGAACAATGGTTGCTCAGGCATTTTATGTTCCTTAATCAAATTCTGAATAGTTACTGCCGTTGCTGGTAAAAATGGCTCCAGCATCAACGCAATTTCGTAGAGATGCACGAGAATTGCATGAACGTCTTTCTTTGCATCTTCAGGATCAGTCTTGATCTTCTTAAAAGGCTCCGTGCGTTGAATATGTTCATCGAGCATCGCAATCTTCTGCCACACTTCCCCCGCCTTTTTTGACAAATCAAATGAATCAGTAAACTGGTCTGCAATCTCTACGGTGTAATAACGAATACTCTTCTCTTCTTCGGAAAGTGTAATGCCGTAGGTCGTCACCATTTTGAGAATACGACTCGTGAGATTACCGATACCATTTGCCAAATGAGCATTGTAGGCATCTTTGAATTTCTCCAGAGTAAAAGGACTATCTTCAAATGCTGTCAGTTCGCGTAATACATAGTAACGTAATGCATCGGTTCCGTACTCACGGATAACCTCCAACGGATCGACAGTATTACCCAAAGACTTCGACATTTTGAGGCCCCCATCACCGGTTATGAAACCGTTGATAACGATTGTTTTTGACGGGGGTAAATCTGCGGCCATGAGCATGGCTTGCCACATCGCTGCCTGCTGACGCAAATTGTCTTTACCACAATACTGCACTACCCCACCTGTTTTTACCCACCATTTTGTAAATGACGCTTCATCATCCGGCCATCCGAGGGTCGAAATATAATCTACCAATGCATCGAACCAGACATACATCACCTGAGTCTCGTCTCCAGGTACCGGAACTCCCCACGGCATCTTGCTCGCCAATCGTGAGATACTAAAATCCTCCAGGCCACGCGCAACAAATGCTTTTATTTCATTAAAACGAAACTCGGGAATAACAAACGTTGGGTTGGCTTCATAAAATTTCAAAAGCTTTTCCTGAAATTGGCTCCACTTAAAGAAATAGTTTTCCTCTTCGATTGTTTCGAGGTCTTGAGCAGGATGTAATGGACACCGACCATCTATTAACTCTGACTCGGTCTTTTCGAGTTCACACCCGACGCAATACTTGATCGAATACGCTTTTTTGTAAATAAAACCATGTGCGTTTACTTTGTTCCAAAATTCAGTCGCCGCTTTTTTGTGGCGTGGATCGGTTGTACGGATGAATGCAATTTCCGGCAGGATACCGAGCTGAGGTAGGAGCTCTTTGTATTTTGCAGATAAACCGTCGACATATGCTTGTGTATCGATGTTTTGTTCTTTGGCTTTACGGTACACTTTCAGACCATGCTCATCGGTTCCGGTATTGAAAAAGACTTCGTGCCCTGCCAGCTTTTTGACGCGGGCAATCGTATCAGCACGAATGATCTCCATAGCAAAACCGATATGGGGATCGGCGTTTACATACGGTAAGGTTGTGGTGATATAGAAAGGTTGAGGCATTGAGAATTAGTCTAACCCAGAAAAGTAAGGCTGTACATTGGTTCTACTTTCGACATATGTAAACAGGATATGTCCCTACTACTTTATAAGTCCCCTCTTTCTGCTTATAAATACCAACTGCTTCATATCCATGTTTTTCACCATACTCATGTATAAGAACATAAGCTTTCTCCAAAAAGATGTTTCTTCTAGGAGAAACATCTCCTTTATTAAAACGTTCCCATTGTTCCTCGGGAGTCCAACCTAAAGGCATTGCATACCCCGCAAGATAGTAATCTTTAAAGCCAGACTTTTCCATATAGCGCTGATATTCAGTTTCGGATATCCAATGGTGGTTACCGGCCGTAGTTCTTCCTAATTCGGGAATTGAAACAATTTTTGATTTCAATTCGCATAACCAGTCATTACCAGATAAGTTTTGATTAATAAAATAACCTCCGTCCCCTAAACATGTCCAAATATTTTGTATTATTTTTTCCTGCTGAGAAACATTATTGTAATGAAGAACCGATCTCATAGTGATCAAATCGTATTGCAAAACGGTAGGAATATCGAGATTCCACAGAATTATTTTTAAACCCAAAGCTTCCGCCTTTTGCAAATATTCTGCATTAGCATCGACAACATAACACTCGACACTTCTTCCTGATTTTTCAATAAATTCTTTAATCTTTTGTGCCATAAATCCCGTACCTCCGCCAAAATCTGCATATACAACTTTGTGTGGTAATTTTGATACGATCGGTTCGATACCTATCTTGATAAATTCATTGACCGCATCATCCGATGAAAAGTAACCGCCATATACGCGAGAAATATCTACTTGGGAATGTAAGTCTGCCTTTGTTCCACTTGAATTTGGTATAAAAGCTTCTGCCATATATTTCTACACCCTCTTAGCCACCTCATGCTTATCTTTTTCGAGGTCATTTATATACTCCACAAAAGCTGCAGAGATTGGAACTGCAACCAAAGCTCCGAGAATGCCGGCTAATTTTGCACCGATAAGAACGGCGATAATAACAATAATTGGCGATATACCGACGATCTTACGAACTACCAAAGGATACAGGAGGTGATTTTCTATTTGCTGAATGACGATATACAGACCCACGATCAACAAACTTGTCCCGATACCTGCCGAAGAAAATGCCACCAACGCTGCAGGAATAGCGGCCAGGATAGGACCGAAGATAGGGATAATCTCCAAAGCTGCAGCAAGAATAGCCAGAAGCAATGCGTGCTTGATACCAACAATAGTCAGTGCTGTATACACCAACACTCCGACGATGAGACCGAGTACTACCTGCCCTTGGAGCCACAATGCCATCTTACGTTGTGATCTCTTCCATAGATGAATGATGTATTCATGATTACGGATAGGAGTGACGATACGCAAAAATTCATCGATACCATCCTTCTTAACAGAAAAATAAAATGACATGACCAAAATAATGATGAAGGAAACGAATCCTCCGAATATCGTGGCAATTGTCTTGAATGTATCAGCACCGGCACCAGCTACGATAGTCTGTAGACCGGCAACAAACTCAGCAATGGGAATTGTTTGATGTGCCAATGAAGAATCACTCACGCTTGTTTCCGCAATCGGACTCCACAATTCTCCGAGAGAAATCGTGCGCGGAAGATTACCGAGGAATTCTGCGGTTTCGCGCAGTACCGGAGGAAAGAGAAAGACTACTACTCCTATAGCACCAAGAGATATGCATACATATAACAATGCAACACTTACTGTATGATTGATACCACGACGTTCCAAACGACGAATGATCGGTTCAAATGCCGATGCGATCACCACGGCCGCCAAGATAACCAGGATAACATCGAGAAGATAGTACAAAGCCACCATCAAAACAGCGATGGAAAAAAATCGGACGATCGTGCCTGTGGAGATAGAAATGTGATTCATATTGGGAGTAAGAAGGTGGTTGGTTTTTTCTCAAAACAGGAATGGCACAGGTCGTGCACAACCACTTCATTTGGGATTTTAGATTTGAGAAAAAAACCAACCACCTTCTTACGAAGTATATACCTCTACAGATTAAGAACCAAGCGTGAAATAGGGCTTGAATTGAGAATCGTCTTTCATCTTACCCACAATCGCCATATTGAGATGAGCATCGATGAAAATGTCTGTGGCGAGCTTTTGGATATCTGCACTCGTGACAGCCCGGATCTTGGCAATACTCTTCTCCAATGGTTCGATGGTTCCCTTTATGATCTCTTGTGAACCGAAGAATTCTGAGCGTGCTTCTGATGTTTCAAGCTCCAAGGTACTGGTGCCGGTAATATAATCTTTTGCTTTTTGAAGTTCGGCCTCGGACACCACTTCGTCTTTGAGGCGACGGCATTCTTCCAATATTCCCTTGAGTGCTTCATCGACACGTGATGCATCTACACCGGCAGAGATAGTGAGATCACCATGATCGGTATACGGACTATGGGACGCATTGATGTAATAACAAATACCCAGCTGGTCTCTCATTTTAGAAAAAAGACGCGAACTCATTCCTCTTCCGAGAATAGTTGTGAGAACATTCATTGGAGCTATGCGTGAATCAAAGACAGAAAAAGTGCGGAGAGCTAATGCAATATGGGTCTGGTCGGTTTCCTTAAACTTAATCCGGATCTGTGGTCTGGTTTGCGTTTCACTCACAGGCACCTTCCCTTGTTTCGTCGTCGATGGCATGTTGGCAAATAGTTTTTCTATTTTTGCCATGATTGTTGATTCATCAAATGAACCAGCGACAACAACAGTACTTGCACCACTCACATAGTGAGCTTGTCGATACGCGACCAATTGTTCACGGGTGAAAGATCGCACATTGTCTTCACTGCCGATCACTCTCCACCCTGCAGGCTGATCCCCATACAACAATTCATTCAATACTTCGTGTACTTCACGGTGAGGCAAATCTTGATACATGCGAATCTCTTCGATGATAACTCCTTTTTCTTTTTGCATTTCTTCTACAGGAAATAACGGGTTCAAAAAAAGATCAGAAACAATATCGAGTGCCTGATCGAGTTGTGTCGCAGCCACTTTTGCATAGTATCCCGTGCACTCCTGAGATGTAAATGCATTGTAATGGGCACCGAGCGCATCGAGCTCGCGAGAAATATCTGTCGCCTTGGGACGACGTGGTGTTCCCTTGAAGACCATGTGTTCCAAGAAATGAGAAAGACCGTTGATCTCTTTGGTCTCATATTTTGAACCAGCCTCGACCATCATTAACACAGTGACAGACGGGTTGTCTGTCATGGGGACGGTTATGAGACGGAGTCCATTCGGAAGGATGGTTTTGGTAAATTTCATGTATCTATCACGCTTACGCGGCAATTTTTCCCAAAATATACCTCACTAACTCTGCTTCTGTAACTCTCTCTTGTTTACCTGTATCACGATCGCGTACCGTCACACCCGTGCCCTGTTCGAGCGTATCGAAGTCCACAGTGACACAGAACGGCGTACCGATCTCGTCCTGACGGCGATAGCGCTTGCCGATGTTGCCATTGTCATCAAACGTAATTGCGGGAACAGCTTTCTTGAGAAGGGTAAATATTTCTTGAGCTTTTTTGACGAGCTCCGGTTTGTTTCGGAGCAATGGAAAGACTGCAACTTTGTACGGAGCAACTGCCGGTGACAATTTGAGATACGTACGAGTCTCGCCACCCAAACTATCTTCGGTATAGGCATCGGTCAAAATTGCCAAGACGGTACGATCGAGACCAAATGAGGGTTCTATACAATGAGGAATGAAACGCTCCTTACTTTCTTCATCGTAGTACGAGAGATCAACCTTACTAAATTCGGAATGCTGCTTGAGGTCAAAATCTGTACGATATGCCAGACCGTAGAGTTCTTTTTTGCCAAAAGGAAAATCAAATTCGAAATCGATGGTTCTCTTTGAATAGTGCGCACGGTCACCATCGGCAACTTCGAGCTCATGAACTTTGGAAGCGGTGATACCAACATCGCCGATGAATGCATGTACTTCTTTTCGGAAATTCTCAAATACGGTTTCCCATTCTTTTGGATTGACGAAATACTCTATCTCCATTTGTTCAAATTCGCGTGCACGGAAAAGGAAGTCGCGAGGAGCGATCTCGTTACGAAAAGCTTTGCCGATCTGTGCCATACCAAACGGAAGTTTTGGATGGAGCGAGTCGAGAATATTCTTGAAGTTCACAAACATACCTTGGGCTGTTTCTGGGCGAAGATATGAGACATTGGCAGTGTCCTCCCCTGCACCAACATGTGTCTTGAACATCATATTGAATTGTTTTTGTGCACCGAGTTCTCCACCACAGTCAGGGCATTTTTTCTCATCAGCGAGTTGGTCGGCACGGAAGCGATGTTTGCATTTTTTACATTCAACCAAAGGATCTGCGAAACCAGAGACGTGACCGGACGCTTCCCAGGTTCGTTGATTCATGAGAATA
>LFCL01000003.1 GCA_001189105.1 Parcubacteria bacterium C7867-002 | reverse complement strand
CAATAGATCATCGAGATATCCCGAGACTACGACTTTGCCTCCATGAACACCAGCACCAGGACCAATATCGATAATATAGTCTGAAGCAAACATGGTATCCTCGTCGTGTTCAACCACGAGAATCGTATTTCCCAAATCACGCAAATGTAAAAGTGTCTTGATCAAACGATCGTTATCACGCTGATGCAAGCCAATGGTCGGCTCATCCAATACATAGAGCGCTCCCACCAAACCAGAACCGAGTTGCGATGCCAAACGAATACGCTGTGCTTCACCGCCAGAGAGCGTATTTGCACGACGATCCAATGTAATATATTCGATACCAACATTTAACATGAAGACGAGGCGAGATTCGATCTCTTTGAGAATCACCTTGGCAATCTCTTTCTCCTTGTCGGTTAGTTGTATTTTTTTGAGATAATCGAGAGCCTTTTCGATCGAGAAACTGGTGATATCAACAATATTTTTACCTTCGATAAACACATGGAGCGCTTCCTCACGGAGACGTGCGCCTTTGCAGGTGGCACAGGGCTTATCACTAAAAATACTTTCAGTGCCAAGACCGTTACAGGTAGCACACGCACCGTACGGAGAGTTGAAGGAGAATAAGCGGGGTTCGATCTCAGGATACGAAAATCCGTCGTACGGACACATGAACTTTACGGACATAAGCTGTTCCTCGGTGCCCGGATAGGCGATCTTGATCAGACCCTCGGCTTCTTGGATGGCACGTTCGAGAGATTCCGACAAACGCTCGCGAGCATTTTCGAATTGCTTTTCCTCTTTGAATTCACTAATAAAAATTTCATCAATCAAAAGATCGATATCGTGCTTTTTGTTTTTTTCCAAAATGATCTGGTCACGCAGACGATACGGTGTTCCATCGATACGAACTCGTTCATAACCTTTGCCCAAGAAGTCGTAGAGCATCTGGTAATATTCCCCTTTGCGACCAACAACGACAGGCGCGTAAATAGCAATCTTGGCATCGGTAATATCGACACCAAAGACTTTTTTGGCACGATCTGTACGAGTGGTAATGGTTTTGAGAACAGTGTCCAAAATTTCTTCTTTGGAAATACGATGGATCGGGCGATCGCAGATGAGACATTGAGGCTTACCGACACGTGCAAAGAGAATACGGAGATAGTCGTATATTTCGGTAATTGTTGCCACGGTTGAACGTGGATTGTTTGAACGAGATTTTTGGTCGATAGCGATAGCTGGTGAAAGTCCTTGGATTTCGTCGACATCGGGCTTTTGCATTTTATGGAGGAATTGACGGGCATATGCAGACAAAGATTCGACATAGCGGCGTTGTCCTTCGGCGAAAATAGTATCAAATGCAAGAGAAGATTTGCCTGAACCAGAAAGTCCCGTAACGGCGATCATGCTGTTACGGGGCATCTCAACAGTAATATTCTTGAGATTGTGGGTACGGGCACCTTTGACGACGATCTTGTCTTCGCCAACGATTTTGTTACTCGCGGTTACTTTTTGAAAGGCTGCCATATGCGCGGGATAATAGCATATTTTTCAGGAAAGGACAAGGAAGATTGTGCCTAACCGTTTTACATTCGTAATAAAAATCTTGGGATAGATATATATTCGTACCTAATCCCTGGATCACCATACATAATTCTTACTTTGTACCCATCTTCAATATATCCACCCTCCCAGATTTTTCCATCATTGTAAATCATCTTAATACTACTTTCTCCAAATTTATTAGGGAGGTTTCAATCTTTATATTTGTAAGCTCTTCACTTCTTTGATTTGAAATAACGATTGCGGTCGTGCTTCCACTCTTAATGATATAAAAACCACAAAGTACTAAAACAATCAAAATTATTAAGATGATTTTCTTCATAATAATTTATACTTATCTGGATTCCCTTATTTACATACCTCCTTGATTTCCAACACAATCTGATCCAGAGATGTGGCGGCTTTGACCAAAAACTTTTGCGCACCGAGAATTTTAGCCTTTTCGATATCACTTGGCTTACTAAGGTTTGAAAGGATGATGGCTGGAGTTTTCTTGAAACGATCTTCCATGCGAATTTTCTGGAGAATATCGAAACCCGTCATTCCTGGCAAAAGAAGGTCAAGCACCACTACATCGGGAGTAGTCTGTTTGAGAATGTTCATAGCCTCTTCCCCGTTTTGCGCATGAAAAAGTTCAAAGTCAGAGGAGACAAACTTGCGAGCCAAGATAGTGCCGATGAGCTTATCGTCTTCTACCCACAATAACTTCTTTTTATTACTCGCCGCAGGAGCTTCAGCGACAACAGCGCCTGCAGGTGCTGTCTCATACCCAAATTGATTATTGATCTTCTCAAGAATATCCTTTGGATTTGAGTGAAGGGCCATCAAAAACTCAGCGACACTACCCTCGGGTACACGTTGCATATTGATCGGAACGCCTTGGGATGACAGAAGGTAGACCGGAATCTTTGCTAACAGAGGTTCAGCATTTTTTTTGGTCAAAATCTCATAGCCATCCATGCCTGGCAATGTAACATCCAGGAGAATGAGATGTGGGAGCGTATCCACAATAGTAGTAAACCCTTCAGTACCATCTTTTACCAAACGTACCGTGTAACCATCTGCAGTCAGCGCATCAGCGATCGGTTGTCCAAACGCAGCATCGTTCTCGATCAGAAGGATCTTTTCTTTTTTAGTAGCACTCATGCTGCAAGTATAGCAAAATTCAGCACAAATAGGCACTTGGAGGATATACACAGCTATCTTCCCTTCTTTTTCTTCTTTCCCGTCTGTTCAGAGAGAGCGGTCACGCCCAATTTCTTTTCTAATGCGAACAATTCATCACGAATCAAAGCAGCTGTTTCAAAATCGAGATTTTGTACCGCTTCAGCCATAGCATCAGCTTTTTGCTTCAATAACTTTTCTGGATCAGTACGAGCCAACTCTTCATCGATCTTCAAAAGTTCGTTTACAGCTTTCTCGTGATCCGTGCGGAGTTGATCGGTAATATCGTGGATGACTTTTTTAATCGTCATTGGGGTAATACCATGTGCTTTGTTATACGCCTCTTGTACTGAACGACGACGATCAGTTTCTTTGATCGCTCTGTCCATAGAACCCGTCAATATATCAGCATAAAGGATTACGCGACCTGCGGAGTTACGTGCTGCACGGCCAATCGTCTGAATCAATGCTGTTTCCGAACGCAAAAACCCTTCTTTATCCGCATCCAAAATACCGATCAATGATACTTCCGGTAAATCCAATCCTTCACGGAGCAGGTTAACACCGACCAGACAATCATATTTTCCTTTACGGAAATCAGTCAGAATCGTAATACGTTCCATGGTCTTAATATCCGAATGCACGTAACTCGTTTTGATACCTTTTTCCTTCAAAAATTCAGACAAGTCTTCGGCCATTTTCTTGGTAAGAGTTGTGGCCAACACACGATCCCCCTTTTTAATGGTCTTAAATGTTTCTTCAATAAAATCCGCAACCTGACCTTTGTACGGTCCTTTTTCTGCCACGGGACGAATCTCAATTACAGGATCGATCAAGCCTGTCGGGCGGATAACCTGCTCAACTGTCTGTTGACCGGTCTCACGTTCATAATTTCCTGGTGTTGCCGAAGTGTATATCATCGGTCCGATCCTTTTCAAAAATTCATCGAACTTCAGAGGACGGTTGTCTTTTGCGGAAGGCAGACGAAATCCGTGTTCAACCAATGTTTCCTTGCGCGAAGCGTCGGCCGCATACATACCATTGAGTTGAGGGATAGTGACGTGCGATTCATCTACAACCGTCAAAAAGTCTGGACTCCCATCTGCCTTATGAGGAAAATATGCTAACAGTGAGTCCGGTGCTTCGCCAGGCATTTTGCCGGAGAAATGACGTGAATAGTTTTCAATACCGTTGGTATACCCTATCTCACGAATCATAGAGAGATCATATTTCACTCGACGCTTAAGACGTTCTGCTTCGAGCATCTTTCCGGCTTTTTCCAATTCCTTGAGTCGATCAGTGAGTTCCGCTTGGATCGTTTTGACAGCACGCTCACTCTGTTCATCGGTACTGATAAAATGTTTTGCAGGGAAAATAAACACCGTGTCGTGGGTAGCACGTACACTGCGACTCACCGGATCAAGTTCGGTAATGGCACTGACAGTGGTATTGTCATATTCAATACGGTATATCGTCTTGTCATTGACTGGCATGAGTTCGAGCATATTGCCCAAGGCACGGAATTGGCCCGGATTGATATCGGCGGTTGTACGATCGAAATGAATATCAATCAGTTTACGGATGAGCTCCGAGCGAGAAAGTTCCATACCAACGGAAATCTTCATATTTACCTTTTCGTATTCAGCTGGACTACCCAAGCCGTAAATGCAGGATACCGAGGCGACAATAATCACATCCTTACGGGTCAAAAGAGCTTGTGTCGACGCGTGACGGAGGCGTTCGATCTCTTCATTGATCATGGCCTCTTTTTCGATATAGGTATCAGACGAAGGGATATATGCTTCTGGTTGATAGTAGTCGTAATATGAGACGAAATAATGCACCGCATTGTTCGGAAAGAATTCACGATATTCCTGGGCAAGTTGCGCAGCCAATGTCTTGTTATGTGCGATGACCAAGGTTGGTTTGCCATATGAAGCAATCACATTCGCCATCGTAAACGTCTTACCAGAACCTGTAACCCCGAGCAGAGTCTGACGGTCCATACCCTTTTTGAGACCCTCGACAAGTGCCTCAATAGCCTTCGGCTGATCACCAGCCGGAGTAAGTGTTGTGGCTATTTTGAAGGGGGTGGTGCGGGACATGTATATTGACGTGTGTAATTTACCATGATACCTTTTTTTACAGAAAACTCAACCAAGAAAGGCGGTTTTGAATGAAAAAAGCATTGAAAAGTGTCGACTGGCAGAAACCGCTGAGGAAATGTCTATCCCGGGTCACTCTTCAGCACTACGAATTTTCTGCCAGAAAGACTAATGGCTCGGGTCCCATTACTAAGAAAGAACTCTTGTCATTACAAAAAAGTGCCATCGATGAAATTATCCACGGTATCGATTTCTGCATACAAAAGAAACTCCCTATTACTAAGTCATTGTTAAGCAAAACTTTCGATATTGGGAATCCTTGCAAATGTTTATTGGCCAAGGCAACTCAATCTAATTACCGGGAAGCCTTAAGATCCCTCGAACTCTCTACTATCAACGCTGCCTCGTTCGGATGTAGCCCTTCAGCGCAGCACGACATATTAACAAGTGGAAGCTGGAGCCGTCTCTATAACACCCTATGGAAAGTCGCAGGCGTGTTTCTTGATAAACACCCAGAACTAGGAATCAAGGATGAAATACGGCTTGCCCGCAACTAAGTGATCCAAACCCCTCTTTAGCGCTCCGAACCCTCGGCGCGCTTTTTTTATTGTTCACACGTTACCTAAGCCTCACAAACATACATTCTTCCGCTCAAATCGAAATGAAGTGGTTCTGTACGACTCGTAACATTCCGATGTTTTGAGCTTTAGAATGTATGTTTGTGAGGCTATACACTACTTCTTCCTCAACAACACCTTATGTACCGCAGCGGCAATATGTTTCTCTCCCATTTCATAGAGTTCGATAAGTTCGTCAGGCTTCCCTGATTGACCAAACTGATCTTTAACACCGATGAATTCGATAGGCACTGCAAAATGAGTAGCCAGACATTCCGCAACTGCAGAACCCATTCCTCCGGCAATCTGATGCTCTTCAACAGTAACAATCGCACCTGCATCGTGAGCCAATTTTGTAACCGCATGATCATCCAATGGTTTGATGGTCGATAGATTGAGCACTGCGACTTTTTTACCTTGAGCATCCAATTCCTTTGCAACTTTCAATGCCTTGTGGAGTAATGCTCCCGTCGCAATAATCGCTATATCAAGTTTATCAGCATCTTTTTTTGATTGCCCGCCGTAGCCTTGGCGAAGGCGGGAATCAAACATCATCTGAGCCTTCCCGATCTCAAAAGGTGTATCCTCTGTTGTCATAATAGGTGTCTTTTCGCGAGCCAAACGGAGATAGGTTGGAGAATCTGTGAGAGCAGCCGCCATGGTTGCCTTTTTGGCTTCAAGAGCATCGCACGGAGAAATAACCACCATACGCGGAATTACCCGGGTAATAGCTAAATCTTCGATCGCTTGGTGAGTACCACCATCTGGTCCCACAGAAATACCGGCATGAGAACCAACTATTTTTACGGGACGATTGTTATAACAAACAGTCGTACGGATTTGTTCCCAGTTACGACCCGGACTAAACATGGCATACGACGTCATAAAGGGAATCTTTCCCATTGCGGCCATACCCGAAGCAACTGCAGCAAGGTTTTGTTCTGCCACACCGATCTCGATAAAACGTTCAGGAAATTTTTCTTTGAACTTGAGCATTTGCGTAGACTCGGTGAGATCCGCACAGAGACCAACTACATTTTTATCAGCATCTGCAGCCTTTACAAACCCTTCGCCAAAACCTTTACGAATAGGAACTTGTTCGACATCCGTATCGAACATTTTTTCATTGAGTTTGAGGGAGGGATTAAGCATACGTCAATTATTAATACATGAAGAAGAAAATGATTAGAAAAAAACTTAACACAACCAGAAGTACATTTAAAATTAAAATGATTGGTCCTATTATTTTTGTTTCTAGTCTATTCATACCTTTCAACCCGAAAGCACAGCCACCTACTGCAAGCAACAGAGCTATTACAGGTAATATTACGTTGGAACGAAGATGCAACAAAAAACCGTAAGGCAAACCCCATACCAAAATTAAGGGAAGGATCGATACAATGGTGTATTTATATTTTTTAAATGTAGACATATTTTAAATTTTACCATTATTTGTATACTTTTACTTATTCAAAAAATTAGTCGTCAGTTGATTCAACGTAAAGAAAAGTGCGATTGAAAATATGATCAACAATGTCCCTTCGATCTTACGCATGATTATTTCTCCTGTGGAAAGTTGATACCCATAACTATGTTTTTTGTTCAATAACAAAACCAAACCAAGAATAAATGATGTTTCCAAGAAAATCAGAAAGGCTGGATTTTCGTAGAAAAGAGGCTTGAAGAACGTCAGCGTCTGAGCGACGAAAGCCAGTTTGAGAAATGATTCGAGGTATTTCATGACTAAATTGTACCATGAAAAGTAGTTCCTTATCCCCTATATACTTTTGATCTATGTTCAATTCGATATATACGAATGATCAATTTTTTGATCTCAAAATCATATATGATCCGATAATCTCCTACTCGAATTTTATAATAATCAGATAATGGGCCTTGTAACCGTTGGGGTGTAACCGAATTAAAATTCTTCTCCATCCAACTTAATTTATCCAAAATGTGTCGAGCTATTTTTGAATCTAAGCGTAATAAATCTTTTTCAGCCTTGGGCCGAATCGAAATAGTCCATACCATAGAACTTAAAAGCCATGCTTGTTACGAAATTGTTTAAGAGTGAGTGATGGACCCTTTTCGTTACGGGCTTTTTCGAGACTTACAAGAAACCCTTTTTTGAGCTTTTTTCCAAAATCAGGATCACTAAAGTAACCAGTCAGCACATCGGCCACGGTTTTTTTCACCAGTAATGTGAGCTGCTTATTGGTCATATCCGATAGTGTATCAAAAGTATGCCCTTCGTCAATTTGAGTGCCCCGCCTCAACCTTGCCACCCATCGTCCGCACACTCTTCAGTGCAGCACGGGCGGTTTCGATCTCTTCGGGCGTTGTTGGTGGCTTACCATGCCATTCAAACTGACGTTCAAACTCTGGAATACCCTTTGAAGGAATAGTATAGGCAATGATAACCGATGGCTTATCAAACACCGCATGTGCTTCACCGACTGCACGATCGATATCACGAAAATTATGACCATCAACCTCGACTACATGCCAATTCCACGCGCGCCATTTATCCGTCAGAGGATTGAGTGGCATAATATCTTCGGTAAAACCGTCGATCTGAATATTGTTACGATCGACGATAGCAGTGATATTGTGCAACTTTTCTTTTCCGGCCAACATAGCAGCCTCCCAGTTGTTGCCCGCATTGAGTTCCCCATCGCCCATCATGCAATAAAACTGCTTCCCCGACGTCCTCCCCCTGTCGATCCGTTCAGCCAGAGCCATTCCGACTGTCTGAGAAAGTCCTGAACCAAGCGGTCCAGAAGATGTTTCCAAGGAGGGTAACCATTCGCGATGAGGATGCCCTTGTAACATGGAACCGAGCTTACGCAGTGTTTGTAATTTCTCTAGAGGAAAATATCCGGCATGCGCCATGGTTGCGTATAAGACCGGGCAGATATGACCATTGGAGAGAATGAGACGGTCACGATATTCCCACTGAGGATTTTGAGGATCATGCTTGAGTGCATGAAAATAGAGATAGGTGAAAATATCGGTCATCCCTAATGGTCCCGCAGTGTGTCCACTTTTGGCTTCGATCAGAGACTCAATGATCGAACGTCGTATATCTGCGGCTTTATTTTCAAGAAAAATTACTTTTTCATCAGTAAGAGACATTGCTCACATTATATCACATCCCTATTGAGCCTTTTGAACTTATGCACTGCCTCAATAACATTATCTGCATGAAAAATAGCCGAACCGACCACTAACCGAGTCACACCCGCCTGAATAAGTGCCGGTGCGTTTTCCAATGAAACTCCACCATCAACTGAAAGAGGAAGTTCTGGATACAAACTGTGAACTTCCTTAACTCTCTCAATAACTTTTGGATTAAATGCTTCACCTTGAAAACCTGGATGGTCGATGCCCATCAGCTGAATAGATTGGATTTTGTTTGCATACGGTTCCAAAGCACTCAACGGTGTTTCCATACCAAGCGCCAGACCGATCTCAACGCGTTCATGGAGTTTTCCCACGGCTTCCGTGAGATTACCCTGGGCTTCAACATGTAATACGATACGATGTGCACCCGCAGTGACCCATTCTTCGACGATTCGCTCTGGATAATTAACCATCAGGTCGATCTCGAAACTGACATTTTCCCATCCTGGCAACCCTTCTTCTTCGCGTAAAATTTTCTCAAATGAATCGTCGAGTCTCTTGTATGGCCAGGTTGCACTCGGTACAAACTGCCCATCACAAACGTCTATCTGCACTGTTTTGACGATATCTTTGACCAAGCCAATATTTTCAGCGAGTTCTGAAAAGTTTTTAGGAAGAATTGCGGGGAGTATTTCTATTTTCATATAAAGAAGTAGTAACCTCGATATTACTCAATACTATCGATCTGACTAATACGACGAGCATGGCGCTCTTCATTACTAAAAGGAGTAGTCAGCCAAAGTTCAACAGCTTTGGTAGCTTCGGCATCGGTTACAAAACGTGCGCCGATCGAAAGAATGTTTGCATCGTTATGCTGTCGAGATAGAGAGATGATCTCTTCGGTACCACCATACCACACCACCGCACGGACACCAGGAAACCGATTGGCCATGATAGCCTCACCTTGGCCAGAACCACCGAACAAAATTGCCTTGGTCGCTCCTTTCATATCACTCGCCACCTTCATAGCTGCATCGGCCATATAGACTGGATAATCATCTGCTTCGACAAGAGTGTGCGCACCAACGTCGAGCACGGTATAGTCTTTCTTTTCTAAAAAGGCCTTAATGGTTTCTTTGAGTTTGAAGCCAGCGTGGTCTGCGGCCACAATAATAGTCTGTTTTTGCATGCCTGTATCATATCATAGATACAGAAATGAAATAAAAAACACACTGCCGAAACAGTGTGGTGAGGGGAACAGAGGCGCTGAATAGGATCAGCAACCCAAGACCATGGAGGGCTTGGGAGTTATCTGCGGAGGAGTGAGGCGTAATACTTCCTTAAGAGCCTCCAGATAATGACCATCGGAAATAACGTGCTTTATATAATAGAATTCCTGACTCTTCACCTTACGAAAAGAATTGTTCCATTCTAAGGCAATGACGCAGCCGAGTCTCGTGGATGATTGGCACAGACCATACAATGTTCTCCATAAATCAGGACAAGAATGGGCAGGAGGAAGGTTCCTCAGAACATACAAGGTCATCTCCTCCCAACGATCGATGACCCGCTGAATGACATAAGGAGTTTCTTCATGGAAATTAACAGCAGACAAACCATGATTTGAGACAACCCACGAATAAAGGGCTCGAATATGTGTGAGTGTACGTGCACGCACCAGACACCGATTCATCGCTTTATGGACAGCAACAGGATCTTTCGCCTTGAAAAGGCGATGCACTGCATTGATAAACTTCTTACCACCACTGACCGGTTCCCGTTTCTTTTTGTACTTTTTCATAGATCGAAAAACTTCATTGTTGAGGTTTACTACCAGACAACAACCTACCTTACTTTTTTATGTATGTCAATATAGATTGAGGCGAATTCAACCTTGAAGTGCAACACTCCAGGCTTCTAAAGGGGTCTTCCAGCCAAGTCTTTTCCTTGGTCTAGAATTGAGTTCATTCTCGACAAATTGAATCTCATCATCACTAATCATACTGAAGTCTGTCTTCTTGGGGAAGTAATCACGGATGAGACCGTTGGTATTCTCATTTGTAGGTCTCTCCCATGCTGAATATGGATGTGCAGAAAAGCAATCAATGGAGCATCTTCTCTCAATTGATTGCCAGTCTCTGTTCTCTGGTCCATTGTCGAGTGTTACAGAGCGTTTGAACTTTTGGGGTACGTATTTAAATCTCTCTGCCATCACCCTGACTGTGGACTCTACGCTTTTGTCTTTGAGCTTTGTGATGAATACAAGACCAATCTTTCTTTCAACAAGAGTATTTACTCCAGGTTTGTGATCTTTTGACTCTACAGTATCTCCCTCCCAATCCCCGACGTATTTTCGTGCAAGTACAATCTGCGGACGCTCATCGATTGACCTACCTAATGGTTTCAACATCCTTTGACATTTTCGAGCTCCATGAGGCAATCGGATTTTCCTCCTTCTTCTTAGATATGGACGCAGATCTTCGTAATCATTTTTTACTACATTAGTACCTTTTTGAATCCTGTCATATATGAACTGATATATGGCTTCATGAGATACGTTCTCTTTTAAATCTAGAGTGATTCGTCCAGCGATCTGTTCAGGTGACCATCTACGTTTCAAATGCTTAACAACATATGTACGAATACGCTCATTCTTCAGTCGTTTTGTTCTTCCGCGATGAGTACGATGTTCTAATGCTCGCATATGTGCCTTTCGAGGACTATATCGATTTCGTTCAGGTGGCTTATTCCTCTTAATCTCCCTTGAAACAGATGCTGGACTTCGATTGAGTGCTGTGGCAATGGATCTGATCGAGGCTTTTTGCCAAAGCAATTCTTGTATCTTTTCACGTTCCTCGATCGAAAAATGCTTGTAATTCATACACTTCATATTTTAACGAAGTGTTGCACTTACTTGTTGAACTCACTGTACTTGATTATCGCTGGTGGGTTTCGAACGTCATTACGTCAAGTTCGTAGAGCTTGCGGCATTCTCCGCAGCGCATCCCGGCTGTTTCCCGGACCACATCCATCGCGCGGACGTCGAGCGCGGCCGGGTGCGTGGCGG
>LFCL01000018.1 GCA_001189105.1 Parcubacteria bacterium C7867-002 | reverse complement strand
CTCAAAAAAATCTCAGGAGTGGAGCTACGCTCAGACAATACTCGCCCTTGGGGTGCTTATCTTAATCCAGTGCTCCTACTATTGAATATCTAATAGTTTCGCCACTATCTTGAGAGTAGAGCGAATATCACCCTTCCGTGTCCATCTTCCAAAGGAAAAGCGGATTGAGGTTGTGGTGCTGCCGTTGATAGCTTTGAGGACGTAGGATTCGTCTTCATCGCGGAGGCATGAGCTTTTGGTAGATACGGCTATGCCCTGGGCGTCGAGTTGGAAGAGGAAGAATTCGTTGTCGATTCCAGGAATAGAGACGTTGAGAATATGTGGTGTGGCGACACTGGAATTAATGGTTATGTCAGGTCGTATCTGTGTTAGACCTTTACTCAATTGAGTACGGAGTTCAGCTACGCGCTGGATTTCTTTCTCCTTCCCTTTTTCGGTCAGTTCCATTGCTTTAGCAAAACCAACGATAGCTGGAATATTTTCAGTACCAGAACGGAGTCCTTTTTCCTGACCGCCTCCATATATGATCGGTTCGATTGGTGTATCTCTTTTTATATACAGACAGCCCATACCTCGAGGACCGTAGATTTTTGCCCCGTCGAGAGTCAACAGATCGACGCCGAGTTTCTCTACACTGATATCCACATACAAAGGTGCTTGTGCTGCATCGGTATGAAAGAGAGGGTAGCGACTTTCAGGTACACCTTCTTCCTGAAATGATTTACGGGCCTGACGAATGGCTTTGGCAATATCACGAATTGGTTGAATACTTCCGATTTCATTATTTACATACATGACGGAAACAAGAACTGTTTCCGGACGAATAGCTTTTTTGATTTCTTCGACAGAGACAACCCCTTGTGCATCAACAGGAATTCGCGTGACTTCTACCCCATTCTTTTCCATCATGGCTGCTGTTTCCATAATAGAAGAATGTTCGATAGCAGAAATAATCACATGAGGTTTTGCGAAACCACTTCGATGTGCAGCACGAGCAACACCTTCGAGAGCCAAGCCGTTTGCTTCGGTACCTCCGGAAGTGAATATGATTTCATCAGGTAAGGCATGGAGAATATCTGCCACCTTTTTACGAGCATCAGCGAGAACCTTCCGTGCTGCAACACCCTCGACATATAACGACGAAGGATTGGCATATTTCACCCCTGAATATTTCTGTGATTCACGTAAAACACGCGGATCTATAGGGGTGAGCGAGGCGTAATCAAGATATATACGTTTCATACTGTCAATATATATCAAGTAAAAGAAAACTGCCATGTCGGCGACATGGCAGTTGTTGTGGGATTTATTCAGTTTAACCTGCTTCATGCTTGCACCGCGGGCAAGCGCCGAAACTCCGGATGGAAACATCTCAGGTTCACCAGTGAACCTTCAGCTTCACGAACCGAAACCTGAAACAGGCCCTGCATCCAAGATACAACTTTGGATTGATACCAACCCTTATCGCCTAAAAAAGCAGCGAGGGCTAACACCAACAAAAGCTCCAGTAAGAGCATACTGATGAATAGACTACACCCACTACAAACCACGTGCAAGCCTTTCTCATCCACAGTATACTAATTGTATGACCTATCTTCTGGAAAACCCCCTGACGATACTCGTTGCCCTCCTCTGTATTACAACCATCGTCCTTCTTGTCCTCGTTATTTCCATGCACCGCAGATTGAAGCGTTTTTTAGTAGATGTTGATTCTCAAAACATTACCGATTCCCTTACCAGCGTTTCGACAGATCTCAAAAATTTACAATCATTCAAAACCGAAATGGAAGCCTACTTATCAGGCGTAGAGAAGCGTCTCCGCAAGAGTGTCCAATCTGTTCACACTGTTCGCTTCAACCCGTTCAAAGGAACAGGAAGCGGAAGTAACCAAAGTTTCGCCACCACCCTCATTACCGAAGAAGGAGACGGGGTCATTCTCTCCAGTTTATATTCCCGAGACCATGTCAGCATCTTCGCCAAACCGATCAAAAAGCACGCGACCGAACACGAGCTTTCCGAGGAAGAAGTTGAATCATGGGAACATGCCAAGAAAGGATTAAAGTGAAAAGATCATTTTAATTAATGATTGTCAATAAAGCCTTTTTCTGCTACACTACAATTCCTTACACCTATGTCAAAAGATCAGAAAAAACTGATTCCTGCTGTACAGACACGCCGTCCGCCGGTGGTAGTAGTCATGGGTCATATCGACCACGGTAAATCGACACTCCTTGATTACATTCGCAAGAGTCACATTGTGGCAGGCGAAGCTGGGGGTATCACTCAGCACATGGGTGCATACCAAGCTACTCACACATCAGATGATGGCATACAGCACACTATCACATTCCTCGATACTCCTGGTCACGAAGCCTTCTGTTCGATCCGCGCACGCGGTGCACGCTCTGCAGACATTGCCATTCTTGTAGTATCCGCCGAAGACGGGGTCAAACCACAGACAACAGAAGCCCTCAATACGATCCTTGAAAATAAGATTCCCTACATTGTTGCAATCAACAAGATCGACAAACCAAATGCCAATATCGACCGCACCAAACAGAGTCTTGGTGAGCATGAGATATATGTAGAAGGCTGGGGTGGCACGATTCCGTGTGTACCGATTTCAGCCCTCCAAGGAACTGGCGTCACCGAACTTCTCGATATGGTCATCCTCATGGCCGAACTCGCCGATCTCAATGCAGACACAACTGTTCCTGCGACTGGTATCGTCATCGAATCCGAACTCGATACACGCACAGGCATCTCTGCGACTACGTTGGTACAAAACGGCACATTGAAAATTGGCACATTCATTGTCGCGGGCAGTGCATATGCGCCGGTTCGCTTTATCGAGGATTTTCAAGGTAAGAAAATAGAATCCGCCTCCCCTTCTATGCCTGCCCATATTGTTGGCTGGAGCATGATTCCGGTTTGCGGCACGGTCTTTACGACGGTCGCCACCAAAAAAGAAGCCGAAAAGATCACCGAGGAATACCGCGAAGAAGCTCGTCGCGCTCGCTTGGCAAATCCAACACCTGTTGCAGAAGTAGCACGCAAGACTGTTGCCGATGACACCTTTGACCCAAGTCGTGGTGCAACTCCAGAAGTCGTCATCTTCCCTATTGTCATCAAAGCCGATGCAATCGGTAGTCTCGAAGGTATCCATCACGAACTCGACAAGATCAAGCACGACAAGGTTCGCCTCAAAATTGTTGCCGAGGGTATTGGTGAAATAAATGAAAACGATATCAAGCTCGCTCTTAGTGATACAGGTATCACCTTGATCGGTTTCAATGTCTCTCCTGACAAAAAAGCTGCTGGTATTATCGAACGCATGAACGTCTCGATGAAAACCTTCAAGGTTATTTATGAATTGGTATCATTTATCCGCACTTCATTCGATGCAAAGGTTCCCAAGGAATACATCGAGGAGGTTACCGGCGAAGCCAAGATTCTTGCCCTCTTCTCTCACGAAAAAGATCGTCAAGTTCTCGGAGGTAAAGTTCAGACTGGTTCCATTCATATCGGGAATGATGTTCGTATCATGAGACGGGGTGCAGAAATCGGCCGCGGAAAGATCCGCGAATTACAAACCAAGAAAATAAAAGCTTCTGAAGTTGCCGAAGGTCATGAATTTGGTGCCCTGATCGACGCCAAGATGGAAATCGCTGTCGGTGATCGTATTGAAACGGTGCACACGATCGAAAAGAAGGCATAATAAAAACATGAATCAAAAAGACGACAAATTGAAAGAAATTATTCGTGCACTTGCTGCAGATTATTTTTCGCGTGAATCAAATCGTCAATCATTGATTACCGTGACTAACATCGATCTCCGTAATCGTGCTTCAAAAGCGATTATCTTGATGACGGTTCTTCCTGAAGACAAACAACAGGCCGCTCTCGAATTCGCCCAACGCCAACTCTCTGAATTTCGTGAGTATGTCAAAAAAAATTCCCGCATCCAACGCATACCGTTTTTCGAAGTCCGTCTCGACGCAGGAGAAAAGAACAGACAGAGGATGGACGAGATAGAGAAAAGTATATAGTATAAAGTACAGAGTATGACGCTTCACACCTCATACTTCATACATTTTTAGTTTGGGCCACGTAGAAAAGTGGTAATTCGGCGGTCTGCAAAACCGCTATGCGCGAGTTCGATTCTCGCCGTGGCCTCCCACTGAACGAACTATAACCTCTGACAAAGAGCAAAGTTTCTGCGCACTATCCTTCAAACCGCTTTTGACGCCACGGCGGTTTTTTGGTATTGTATGGCCTGGCTTTTTGGTTCATTTCAACCACGTACACAGAGGTTTCAGCTATGGAAAACATCGACTCTACGTCTATCGTCTGGATTAGTCTCATACTTCTGGCTATCTGTTTCTTGGCACGAGGATTAGTTGTTCAATCGATAGCTCGAATGTATTCAGGTTTTGTCATTCTTGTTTGTACCCTTGGCTTCCTGTTCTTGTCATGGAACATGATGGTATACGGCTTCTTCTTACTGGCCATAGCCGCAGGTCTCCTAGGATTCGGAATGAAATTCTCTGAATTCATCAAGGATATCAAACCCACGATATTACCTCCAAAAGAGGACGAGTAATAGTCACGTCTGCACTACTCCACTCATTTTCATCACGAACCACCCCGCAAGAGGTGGTTTTTTCTTGCCCCTAAAATAGATTGGAATCCTCTCTCCAAGCGTGATATCGTTGTAAGTGCCCTGCCCGGGTGGCGAAATTGGTATACGCAACAGACTTAAAATTTGTCGACCGCAAGGTCATGTGGGTTCGATTCCCACCCCGGGCACAAAAATTTAGTAGTCCGAGAGCGACGTGCCAATGCACGTCGCGTCTGGGAATCGAAAAGGTTGAGCATGTCGCGCGGACTCCGAGCTTGTCGAGGAGGAGCACGACGCGAAACCTGTACCGCGCCTGTAAGGCGAGATTCCCACTCCCCTCACACCCCCTTCACGAAACTCTTCCGATGCGTCTCTAACATCCCATATTTTCGAATTGCTCCATAGTGCCCCTTCGTGCCATATCCCTTATGCTTCTCAAACCCATATAACGGATATTTCTTCGCCAACGTATTCATTCGTCGATCGCGTAATACCTTGGCACAAATTGAAGCCAGTGCAATCACTACTTCTTTTTCATCACCTTTAATAATCGTCTTCTGATTCACATAGTGAACCGGCGCTTTCAAACCACCATCCAACAGAACTTGAGCAGACACTGGTTCAATTCCCAAGGACTCCAGAGAAGTACTGAGTGCCGTCCGAATCGCATATGACAATCCTTTGGTATCGATAATCTTCTGACTCTGAAAAGTCACCTTGAAATCAATGTGCCCTGACTTCTGTGCCAATTCGATAATTCGAAACCAGTGTTCTCGTCTTACTTCAGTTAACTGTTTCGATTCCTTTACTCCTCGAAAAAGTCTTTTAGCTTCTGGCTTGAGAAATACCAAAGCACCAACGGCCACCGGACCAGCGATCGGTCCACGACCAACTTCATCGATGCCGATAACATACTTCATGTTCATGGGCTGATTATAGCAATAAAAATGCCGTTTCCTGGAATAGTTGGCGAATCTCGTTACAGACGGTAAACTAACCCCATGTCCACCCCTTTCACCCACCTCCACACCCACTCCCACTACTCCCTCCTCGCCGCACTTCCCAAGATCGATGAACTCGTGGCCGAAGCAAAAAAAAATGGTATGAACGCTTTGGCACTGACTGACAATGGCAACCTCTACGGTGCAATCGAATTTTATAAAGCCTGTGAAAAAAATCAGATCAAACCGATTATCGGTGTCGACTTCTTCGTCGCAATCCGTGGCCGCAAGGACATGCAGGCTGGTGTCGACAACAAACGGGCACGACTTGTGTTATTGGCCACCAACGAAGCTGGATATCGCAACCTCGTCCAGCTCGTTACCCTTTCACATCTCGAAGGCTTCTATTACAAGCCGCGTATCGATCGCGAATTGATTGAAAAATACAATGAAGGCTTGATCGCCATCTCCCCTTCATTCTCTGGAGAAATCGCTCAATCTCTCAAGGGGCGTAATCAGGATAAAGCTAGGGATATTGCCGCATTTTATAAAAATGTATTCGGTTCTGGACCAGAGGGTCGACTCTATATCGAGATCACTCGCCACCCGGAAATCGAGAATCATGAATCAGCAATGAAGACGCTGGTTGAGTTTGCAGCGAGCGAGAATATTCCCGTCTGCGCCGCACACGATGTCTACTATCTCAAACCAGAGGATCGCTTTGCCCGAGAAACACTGGTGCGAGTAAATAGTCATGGCGACGGCTCTGACAAAATTTCCGATAGTGACGAAGATGATTTTTCATTCATTACCACCGAACGTGCGGAAGAACTTTTTCATGACCTTCCCGAAGCACTCGCCAACACCGCAAAAATAGTTGAACAATGTACCTTCAAGATGATCTTGGGTAAATGGGTATTCCCCAAACTCACTATCGAAAGTGGCCTCTCACCGGATGATGAATTACGGCGGTTAGTGTTCGAAGGGTTCGCGCTGCGCAATGTCGCACAAACCCCAGAGACCGAAGCACGCGCCGAATATGAACTCAAAATCATTCGAGACAAAGGATATGCACCGTACTTCTTGGTGGTAGCGGACCTCATGCGTTTTGCCCACGAACAAGGCATCCTCTCCAATATCCGCGGATCGGTGTCTGGTTCGATGGTTACCTATCTTGCACGTATCACCAATATCAATCCGATTGAATACGAAATCCCTTTCGAACGTTTCCTCAACCCCGAACGTCCGTCACCACCCGATATCGACATGGACTACGCCGACGATCGTCGCGACGATGTGATTGCGTATGTACGTCAAAAATACGGTCATGACAAAGTAGCCCAGATCGGGACGTTCGGTACCATGGCAGCACGAGGCTCGATCCGCGACGTGGCACGTGCCATGGGATTCCCTTATGACGTAGGGGATCGTATTTCCAAATTGATACCCATGGGCGCCCAAGGTTTCCCTATGACCATCGATCGTGCCCTGGAAGAAGTTCCGGAGCTAAAAACCATATATCAGAACGAACTCGATGCTCGTCGTATTATCGACATGGCTCGTAAGATCGAGGGATGTTCACGTCACATCGGTGTACATGCGGCCGGAGTGGTGATTTCCCCTACAGCACTCACCGACTTTACCCCGCTCCAGTTCGATCCCAAAGGCGAAGGAAAAGTTATCACCCAGTACGATATGTATTCAATCGAGGAAGCTGGCCTCTTGAAATTCGACTTCCTGGGTCTCAAAAACTTAACTATCATTGCAGACGCTATTGCCCGCATTGAAAAAATCGATGGAATTAAAATTAGTGCAGACACGATTCCTATCGACGATGTACCTACCTACGAAATGCTGGCACGAGGCGAAACTGCTGACCTGTTCCAACTGAACGGTGATGGTATGACACGCTTCCTCAAAGATCTGCGACCAACCAGTATTCACGATATCAATGCCATGGTGGCCCTCTATCGTCCGGGTCCGATGCAATTTATTCCGCAGTATATCGAACGTAAACATAACCCCTCTCTGATTACGTACCTCGATCCGGCATTGGAAAAAATTCTGCAAAAAACGAATGGTATCTTGGTCTACCAAGACGACCTTTTGATGATGGCTCGCGAACTTGCCGGATACACCTGGACTGAGGGTGATAAATTCCGCAAAACGGTGGGCAAAAAGATTCCCGAGGAAATGGCGGAGCAGAAGAATAAATTCATCAAAGGCTGCGTAACACATAGTAAGTGGTCCGAAAAGAAAGCCAAAGAAGTCTGGAAATGGATCGAGCCGTTTGCCTCGTACGGTTTCAACAAAGCCCACTCGGTGTCATATGGACGTATCGCCTATCTCACTGCATATCTCAAAGCTCATTATCCTGAAATATATCTTTCAGCAGTGCTTTCATCTGAATCAGGTGACGTCGAGAAAGTAGCGGAAACTATTGCCGAATGTAAACGCATGAACATTCCGGTATTACCGCCTGACGTAAATGAAAGTTACAGCCAGTTTACGGTAATCAAGGAGCAAGCTCCCGCTTCTCTTCGCGGACACACATACCGCATCCGCTTCGGACTCGTAACTATCAAAAACTTCGGACAAGGAATTTCTTCAACGATTATCGAGGAACGAAAGCGTGCTGGAGCATTTACTTCTCTCCCCAATTTCCTCGACCGTATCAAGGACCGTAACCTCAACAAAAAATCACTCGAAGCCCTCATCAAAGCTGGTGCTGTCGACTGCTTTGGTCATGAACGTGGATTGTTGTTGGCGAATATTGATTTGATGTTGGAATACAATAAAGAAAAAGGTGACCAGCATAGTGACCAAGATTCGTTGTTTGGAATGATGTCTGACGCTTCCAGTGTCCCCGGTCTTCGCCTCGTAGACGCTCCACCAGCCGATATGCGCGATAAACTAGCATGGGAAAAGGAACTGCTCGGCTTGTATCTTTCTGGTCACCCTCTCGAACGTTTCCGAGAGATGATGGCCAAAAAAGATATTGATATCAAACGAGCATTGGCAAACGGTAAAGATGGTGAAGTATTTATCTTTGCTGCCATCATCGACGTTGTGCGAGTCATTCAAACCAAGAAAAATTCAGTTGCTAAGGATTTTTACAAAAACAGCGGATTTAATGTGGCGAAGAAAGAAAATGAAAAAGAAGTTTTACTCTTGGGAGGAATGCATGGCTCTTTGAGAAATCAAATCTCTCAGAAAACTAAATCACCCTCAAATTGTAAAGCTGAAGGAAGTCATCTGAGTTAATGATGACCTCTACTTTATCTTTGAGTACATGGAAATGAATGTTTATCAACTCATCAAGGACAGAACTACTGAGCTACCGGAACATCAATTGAAATCAATCGTCTTTTAGACTTTAAAAGGACTTGAATATATGCACAAACATGGGTTTTTCCATTGAGACATGAAGCCCGAAAACATGCTGGTCAATGAAGACGACGTGAAAATTGCTGACTTTGGGCTAGCCTGAGAAATCAGATCCAGACCTCCATTCACAGACTATGTTTCGACTTGATGGTACAGAGGGCCAGAGATTCTTCTAAGATCTACAACATACAATTCGCCTATTGACATCTTTGCTCTAGGAGCTATAATGGCTGAACTATATATGCTTAGACCTCTGTTCCCAGGATAGAATGAAACAGACCAAATTTACAAAATATGTGCAGTCCTTGGGTCTCCAAGTTAGACGGACTGGCCTGAAGGATATAAACTCGCTGCTTAAATTGGTTTCACATTCCCAAAATTTGTCCCTACATCTCTCAAAACCATCATCCCAAACGCGTCTGATGAGGCCATAGATTTGATGACTTAGATGATGCAATTTGATCCTTAGAAAAGACCTACAGCTGCTCAATGTCTTCAGCATGAGTACATTAAAGACTTTTAGCCTACCAACGTAGCCTCTGGAAGTAAATATGCAGGAGGCTCCAAGAAGAACTTCTTTAATCCTACTAATGAAATTAGTAATCCTTTGTGAAAATCAAGCGCCAATAAAAGGCTGGAATCTAGAAAACAGAAATTGGAGTCTTAAGGAAAGATCAACAAAAATTCATTTTATTAGCAAAGGCAAAAGAACCCAGACGTTCTGAACAACAAGCCAACGCTTGGTCTCAATGCCTATAAAAACTAAGACTAAAAGTCCGATTTGGTCCTACCATAGATCGGATCTTGAGGTTAGAGTAATAATGGGTGAGGATCAAGTAAAAATAACTAGAGAGAACCTGCAGGTTACAATGCCCCATATTAGGGAATGGCAGGAGCTCAGATGAACAAGCCAAATGCAGGAATAGGGGGAGGCTTAGGAGGGGGACTTGGAGGGTTCCACAAATATGGCTAGGAACAGAAAGAGGAGGATGAGTTTGGTGATATAGGATCATGAGGAAAAATTGGGTCTTGACAGCTCAATCCTTAAGGAGCAGCAGAGAACAAATATGGAATGGGGAGTTACGCGAAAAATCCAGCAGCTCCTGCTGTAGGCTTATAGAAATATGGATTAGGAGGAGGAAATCCGCCTGCTGTTGGAGGTCTTGGAGGTATAGGAAGTTATGGAGGAGGCGGAGGTCTCTCCTGAAAACCTGGAGGATTAAGCAAAGCTGGTTTAGCCTCTCTTGGACCAACCTAAAATTCAAAAGACGAAGACAAAAATCCTATGGGAATATATGGAAGCGACCCCAAGCCTGATGCTGGTCAAGCTTAGAACAAATTTAGCGGGGGAGGCCTTGGAAAGTTTGGAGGAGGTGGTTTGGGAGGGTACGGAAGACATGGAGGAATCTAAAGTTTCAATTATTCGGGGTTTTGGGGTTTTGGGGTTTTGGGGTTTTGGGGTTTTGGGG
>LFCL01000021.1 GCA_001189105.1 Parcubacteria bacterium C7867-002 | reverse complement strand
GTGTTCCACCAGTTCTTCTTCACGCGGTTCTTCAGTTCCACTCCAAGAGGACCGTAATCCCAGGTACCCGCAAGACCACCGTATATTTCGGAGCCTTGGAATATAAAACCGCGCCTTTTGCATAAGGCGACCAATAACTCCATAGTTTCTTCCTTGTGTATCATCTCGGCATTGTATATTAAAAAAGTCGGGACGAAAAGTCCCGACTTAAAGAATGTCCCTTCCACTGGCATCAAACCTTTGAAGCATACCGAGACGGGAGTGGTGCCCATCTTCCAAATACACAGACAAAGCAAGCGACGCACGCGCGAAAGGGACAAAACCTAGGTCGCGCCCCAGGTAAGATGAAGAGGAACTGATCTACGAATTACTATAACCCTTTATTAGTATTTGTCAACACTACCTGACCACCTTTTCATCCCCTTCTTTGTAGGCAGGATCCGTACTAAATCGAGTCGTTATATAATCCTGCATACTTTCCAAAGCTGCACCCGTAAACTCATCGATAGCCGTCAATAACGCCTGATCAACCACGATCGGGGCCTGATCCACCAGATTTACTCCTGGCTCAAGAGCGACTTGAAAATTAACTTCTTTGCGACGCGTAGAACCTGAAGTATTGGCACCGATACTTCCTATATCCCACGTGACCATACCCGTATTACGATTGTAACTCACATTTTCTGTGGTAGGACTGATGACTCCAAGCCATTGTATATGTGCTGGCAAGGTAGCAGTCACCTGAGCATTGTTTACTGCATTCGAAGCATTATCCACACTCCATATAACCGTGTAGGTTGTCTTCTGTTCAACCTTCGGAGGAATCGGTCCGGTATTGGTAAATGGACCGACAGTACGCACCACGCGACCGGACAAACTGACATTGGAAGCGACTTTGATGTTTTTTACGGCAGTCGAACTCAGTGTCTCAGGTACACTTGATTCTTGGGTACGATTCCCGGAAACACTGACACTAATTGCCATAGACGGATTTGTCGCGGATGCAGAACCTGGATTTTTATTTGTCGGAACAACTGTGAAGGAAACCTTGCCACTATCACCTGCTCGTACCGAACCAAGTTCTGGTACTGAAATCTGATTCCAGACAATTTCATCATTGGCCGAACGGAAGTTACCCAAATCAGGCTGAACCGTGTTCTTGTCATACGCAGTACCCGAGAGCTTTGCGATAATTTGCATATTAGAAATAGCTACAGGCAGATTATTGAACCAAGATATTTCAACGCGTGTTGATTCGCCAAATGTGGCAATGTACTCTTTCTCTGGTTCATTGCTATTGGCAGAAATTTCGACTGATACGAACGGCTTTTGAATGGCCAATTCACGTTCGACACGGGCATACTCGGTACCAATCTCTTCAGCATCGCGAGAACTTTGAGCACCTATATTGAAGCGGAAGACTCGAATATCAGTATTCTCCCCTTCGACGACACCACGGATCTTGATCTTGCGCGTACCCCCTGCTGGAATGTCGCCGATCTTCCACACTGCATTGCCTGCCAATGTCTTTGGCTCAGAAGAACGGAATGTGAATCCAAATGGATATTCTGCACGAACAAGGATATTCTTGAGCGTCTCGCTTGAATTGGATTTTACCTCTATATCGAAATCAAACTCCTGACCAGACGTGATCTCGGTAAACGAATTTACGCTCATGCTAATCGGTGATGAACTAATGAGTACATCGTAGGTTCTGCTCTTGGTAAACACAGCAGTTGAACCTTTGACGGAATATGTTACCAATACTTCGATTTGTTTTTGAATATTCTCTTCTCCGAAAATGATTGCCTCTATTTTCTTATTTGCGGAACGGCCAGCCGGAATATCTCCCAAAAGCTCACGGAAGCTTGTGAGTTCTTTTGCAGGATCAGTAGGATCTGTGGTGCCGTCCGGGAATGTAACCGAAAGGTCTGCAACTTGAAGATCTACCGTGTTCTTATTGGAAACTTTTACATCGAATGAAACAACTTCCCCGCCAGAGACAGATACGGGCCCATTGATGACGATATCGATATTATCTCCGGAAATGAGGCTTGCTCCACGGAAAAAGAGAAATGCTCCCGTACCTACCGCGAGGAGACAAAAGAGTGCAGAAGCGATGAGAAGTTTACTGAGGAATGACATGGTGACTTTTTCTTCTTTATACTCCTGGTTCAGAACAACTGGTTCCGGTTCCTCTTCGGGTGGACGTTCCCAGGATGTTTTTACGTCGGATCCGTTATTAAAGAAACGTAATTTGCGACGGGTGCGCACATCGGGCGCCGACCGCGAGTAGAGCGACTTTTTTAACTGTTCAATGCGACTTTCGTCCTCTAAAGCCATATGTACACATTGTACCACAAGGAGCCTGTTGAACTAGGCTCCTACAGATGCGAAGCTTGCAGTGCCACATTAATAATTCCATTCACCTTGAGTCGCAATGGTGCCAACTGAGAAAGTAATTCTTCGGTAATATCGAGAGACTGGATAAAAGGACGAACCACTTCGTTGTTACCGATGTAACCAAGAAGATTGAGGATGCGCAATGCGGTCAGTGATTCCAATTCAGGTAATCGTGCGGCTGAAATTGTTTTGCTCATACGTGCAGTTACCTCCAGACAATCATAGAGTTCAGGATGTGGCTCTTCCCCTTGTAGAAGACGCTTGAGTAATGTAGCGATACGTACTAACACCATATCAAGCCTATATTCAGTTGAATCAGCATTGGTCAGTCTCCAAAATTCTTTTCCCCGGACCACCGAGAATGTGCCGAATGAATATTCCTGCGTATGATACCGCAATTTTGATTTCTCCAGACGAATCCCTTGAGCAGCCACCAAGACTAACCCCAGGTCGCGCGTAAAGATCGAAAACATCTTCCCCGCTTCGCTGTATGGTCGAGCACTCAAAATAAAACCGGGAGTGGTGGTGATAGTGTGCATTATGTTCTCACGTCGAGCACCGAACCAAACTCTATACCCGATACATTTGTTATCTTTTTGATTTCAGGTTCGTACTTTATCGCCAAATCCCTCATCTCAGGTGGAACCGTGAGTACTGCCACATCTCCCACAGACAAATTCTTTTCTTTACGCATATCCTGAATCTTACGGAGAAATTCACGAAGATCACCTTCTTCTTTGAGGTGCGGTGTGATGTTCACATCCAACTCAACATCTGTAGCAATTGAAGTATCAACAATAACTTCTTTAACGTTTACTTCATCTTTGATGAGATCAACATGTGCATGCGAAAGCATCAACGGCTTTTTAACCTTGAGCGTAGCGAGCGGCTGACGAACGTTTATCTTTGCCTTCATGCGAGCTTCGAGACCTTTTGAAGCGAGCTCACGGACCGTTTGCATATCAGTAAAAATTTTTTGATCAGGAAGTTTTGCAGTCGGCCACTCTTCCAAATGAACACTTTCCTTTTCACCCTTCACTTCTGCATATATAAAGTCAGCAAAAAACGGTGTAAATGGAGCCATTACTTTTGAGAGTGTGGTCAGAACATATCGAGTTGTCTGTAATGCATGATCGGTATCTTCTCCTCCATCCTTGAATCGGTCACGTGATCGACGAACGTACCACTGAGAAAGGTCGGCTACAAAATCGCGGATTGCACGAGTTGGTTCAAGGAATAAATATGCATCCAAACCAGTCGTAACTTCGTTAATCAGTCCGTGCATACGCGCGATGATCCATTGATCGAGGACATGTGGCGATGCGGTAGACATCTTCACATCGCCCGTAACATACATGTTATAGAACGACGTAACGTTGGTGACCAAATTGAATACTTTTTTAATTATTTCATCAACGGTTTTCTCATCGAAGTTTTTTGAATCACCTGGCTGATTGACGGAATACATCCAGAAGCGCAAAGCATCTGCACCGTAGGTATTCATCATGTCCCACGGATTGATGACGTTGCCGATCGACTTACTCATCTTCTTCCCTTCGGCATCGAGAATGTGTCCGAGACAAACGACATTTTTAAATGCCTTACCTCGACCCATGAGTGTACCGATAGCATGGAGCGTATAGAACCAGCCACGAGTCTGATCGATAGCTTCGCAAATAAAGTCGGCAGGATATGGCAATGTGTCTCCAGAAAAGAATCCCTTTTTCTTTACATCAAACGGATAGTGCTCCTGAGCGAACGGCATTGCCCCACTATCGAACCAGACGTCCATGACTTCTTTGACGCGCTTCATGTCCCCACCACAATCACATGAGAGTTTTACCTGATCGATATACGGACGATGGAGATCGAGTTCGTATTCATGATTATGAGGAACAATGGAAAAATCCAATTCGCGAATTTGCGCATTGTTTATAAAATCAATATCAGCACGCATATGCATAGACTGCGCACGATTCCATCCATGAGCAGCTGCAAATAACAAAAATGCCGGTGTTTCGTGCGTAACAATCAGAATAGTCTTGCCTTCATACGTCTGGTCAATATCATAGAGGAAATCACCCATACGTTTTTTAATGTCAGCAAACGTCTCCCCTCCACCCTCCGGAGCCTGGGTAAAACGATCGTGGCCTTTGAATCCCTTGATGAAATCTGATACCGGTTTTCCATCCCCAGAGATTGTCCCTAATTCACGAATACGTTCGTCGGTATGCATGATTTCTTTTGCAAACCCAAGATGTTCCTGCAAGATTGCAGCTGTTTCTTGGGTGCGTACAAACGGTGAGACAAATACCAGATCAAACTTCGTACCAGAAAGTTCTTTGGCAGCATCAACAACTTGCTGCTTCCCTTTCTCGGTCAGATGGTGCGGGGCATTCGCAGTACCAGACAAAATACCGCGGACATTATTTTCTGCTTGCCCATGACGAATGACTACGTATGTATTACGCGGCTTATGTGCAATTTCTGCCACAGAGCCGACCGTCTTTCGTTTGTTACATGTTTCGCAAACCCACACTGGTAATGGTGTACCCCAGTAACGCTCACGGGAAATTGCCCAGTCTTTTACTTCCTTGAGCCACTCACCGAAACGACCATCTTTGATATGAGCTGGTTGCCATGTGATATCTTTATTTTCCTTAACGAGCTTATTGCGAAGTTCGGACATGCGGATATACCACGAGTCGCGCGCAAAATAGATGAGTGGAGTTTTACAGCGCCAACAATGAGGATAGGTGTGCTCGTGCTTTTCTTTATGGAACAGATATGCACGATGCCTGTCCCATCTTCGGTGGTCACAAAATCCGCCGCATATACTTTGAATGCGTTTACCAGCTTCTCTTTTTCTGCACCAGCTACATTGTCTTTGAGAAATGGGTACAGGGGTTCGTAACTTACCCCAACCAATTCGGAGCCTTTGAATTCTTTTTCTATTTCATACGGGTCTTTTACAATTGAAAGTCGTGACTTGGCGAGAATAAGAGAAGCCTCCCCTGTTTTTATCTGTACATAGTCAATATCTTTTCCGACAGCGAGTGCAACATTCCCTGGAAGAGTCCATGGCGTCGTTGTCCATGCCAAGAAATGTACATTCGTGAATCGTGCATCCTGAATCTTAAACTTCACATACACCGACAAATCTTTTACATCCTGATAGCCCTGGGCCAATTCATGAGATGAAAGTCCTGTTCCACAACGCGGACACCACGGAACCACTTTGTAGTCTTTGTAGAGCAAGCCATCTTTATCGACTTTACTGATGATGTGCCAGAGTGATTCGATATAGTTTGGTCTGTATGTCACATACGGATCCTTGAGGTCTACCCAATATCCCATACGATCGGTGAAGGTTTCCCATTCGCGAACATATTTCCAGACACTGTCCTTACACTTTTCATTGAATTTTTCGATGCCGTAGGTTTCGATTTCCTTTTTGGACTTCAAGCCCAATTCTTTTTCGACTTGCAGCTCTACCGGCAAACCGTGAGTATCCCATCCTCCTTTGCGACGTACATGAAAACCACGCATTGTTTTATAACGCGGAATCGCATCTTTGAACGCACGTGCTTCGAGGTGGTGAATGCCCGGGAGACCGTTGGCTGTAGGAGGGCCTTCGTAGAAGACGAATTCTTTGCCAGACTCCTTGTTCTTTTGAAGTGACTTCTTGAATATGCCCTTCTCATTCCAGGATGCCAAAATCCGCTCCTCACGTTCAGCATGAGGGCTTTTTACCTTCTCCTTGTGTTCTGCGGCAGAATCGGCCATGAGGTATAAAGTAAGGCTATTCTAACATATTAGCAAGGTGGGGGTTTGTGTATTGCAAGACGCACCCTTTATCCATATTGACTAAACATAATAGCAATGTTAATATTCTTTTAAAGAAAGGAGGTGGAATTATGGAAGTAAAGATCTTTTCAGGCAGCACACGGATTGTACAGCAGGAAATCAATGAATGGCTTCTTCTGAGAACAATTGCCATCATTTCCATGTCTCAAAGTAGTGCGATGGCAGATAATGTTATCGTTACAATTCTGTTCGAAAATCCTCGCACTTAAAGCTCTTCAATACCACCCGCACTTGAAATATAGTGCGGGTTTTTACATCCTCCTTGGCACCTTTATTCCCAAAATCCACAACCCATTTGTCATGGTGGTGAGAAACGCTTTGGTGACTGCGACACGATACGATGAGAGTGGATCTTTTTTATCAACAATAATATGCGAAGCGTAGAAACCATTGAAGGCACTCGAGAGTGCTATGAGATACCCTGCTACTTGCTGTGGAGCAAATTCACTGCGGGCGCGATGGATGATGTCAGGAAAACGAGTCAGTAATTTTTCCAAATGAGAAACTGAAGTGTTTGAGGCTGGAACAGTCGAAGTCATTTCGATTCCTTCACTCTTTGCTTTTTCCAACACTGCTGCAGCACGTACAGCTGAATACTGGAGATACGGACCAGAATCCCCTTCAAAGGAGACTGAGGTAGCTGAATCGAATATCACATCGCTACCGATCGACTGACGAAGAATCGTGTACTTGATAGCTGCAATAGCAATCTCATCCGTTACTTCATCTGCTTCGGCTGGAGTAAATTCACGACCAGCAATCTTTTCTTGAACCAAGGACTTGATATCATCGATGAGCGACTCAGCAGAAATAATATTCCCTTTTCGAGAAGACATTTTGCCTGAAGCAAAACGCAGGATCCCATGACTCATATGTTTCGTTTTCTCGGCAATTGCAGGATTGACCAAAGAAAAAACTTTGAGCAGCACTTTGAAATAATCACTTTGCTCATTGGCAGTGATAATCACCGACTGATCTAGCTTCGGATATTTCTTAAATTTCTCGGTATTCAAACCCAATTCTTTGGTCTCATAGGTTGGTAATCCATTCGAAGTAATGAATACGCGTGTGTGAACTCCATGATCTTCTCCTTTGAACACAGTTGCACCTTCACTTTCCTGAAAGACCTGACCAAGAAACTGTTTAACAATACTGATACCCAAATCTGCAACTTCACTTTCAAAAAAGAAGGTGTTGAACTTCGTTCCGAGGCGGGCATAGATACTATCAAAATATTCCAGACTCCACTTCCTTCCTGCTTGATACAGCTCATTAATAGCCGGATCTGATTTTTCAAAAATCTGCTTATTGATCGCCGCAATCTCTTTTTGTGCATCAGCATTATCTTCATATGCTTGAGAACCTTTCACATACATCTCTCCTAAAAATTGAACTTTTTCTTTGATTGTTGCGCCCTCTTGAATCTTGAATCCCGATTCTTGCATCTTGTGACTCATCGCCCAGATCGTCTTCGCCACATGCAAACCTACATCTCCTTGATAACAGGCGCGAACAACCTCAGCACCGGAAGATTGGATCAATCGAGAAATAGACTCGCCAACTGCATTGGACATGAGGTGACCAATATGAAAAACCTTGAACGGATTTGGGTCGGTGTATTCAACCATGACCTGTTTGCCAGCATCCTCTGATGTCCATCCGTATTTTGCCCCACCCTGGGCAATGCTGATATTGTTTTCTACAAATACGTGATCCTTGATTTTGAAATTAATAAAACCAGGACCAGCGATACTGACTGATTCGATAAAATCGGGCTGATTCTTGGTAAATTCTTCGACGATCTTTTCTGCCAGAGCGCGAGGGTTGGTTCCAGCCTTTTTGGCATATGCCAACGCCACGTTCGTGGAATAGTCACCATGTTCTGGATTTTCTGGATAATCGAGACGGAGAGATGATGCGTCGACCCCGAGGCCTATCCTTGTGGTAACTTCGATGAGACTTGCGATGAGTTTCTTATATACATCCATGCAGGTGATTGTAACAGAAAACCTTATTTTTCTGTTACTTGACTCTTTGTATAAATAATGTAATTGTATTTTTTGGACTATAGACCAGTTCTCAACAATAACCTCATACGCACCGTTATCACATTATGCAAATACGAGTGATTAAGCTTGGTACCGTTTGTACCGACAAGGCCACCGGCCTCCAAGGAACCCTGACACATTGGTGTTTGGATATGGACCGCAGAATCGACTACTTGTTTCAACCACAAGGCCTCAATCCCACAGATGGCAGACCGATCGACAAGATGCCCATCGAACAAGCGCGCCTGGAACTCCCTGATGGGGTTTTCGAAGAGGTTGACGTTCCTGTCAACATTCTCGGTACACAGGTCACCGACAAAACCAGCGGCTTCTCGGGCATGGCAACATCTTTTGTGCGACATATAAATGGCTGTCTTCATGTCGCGATCCAACCAAAGGGACGCCTCTCGGGAACTAATGCACCGATTCGAAGACTGGAGTTTGATCTACGCGGCTGCGTTGGTGAGGCTATCGAGCCACAATCTCCCCAAGAGCTCGAGCAAAGTAAAGCGGAGAAACCGTCACCGACCGGTGATTCATTTCCCGAGCGCACCGTGAGTACGGAACCTGCGTTCCGACAATAAGTTTTGTAATCTTATCCGCTCCGATGAACATCGGAGCGGCTTTTTTATATGGTTACTTCTTTCGCAACACCACATCGATCCTCTGAGCAATCTTTCTGAAATCTTTTTCTTTTTTACCCCGAGTTGTCTCTGCGGCCGTACCCAAACGAATACCTGAAGGATCAACAGGACTTCGCGTCTCACCGGGAATCGTATTTTTATTGACAATGATGCCGGCTTTTTCCAAGCGATCGCTCGCCTCTTTACCACCGAGACCTACACCTCCGCCAACTGGCGGACTCCAGGTATCCATCAATATCAAGTGACTATCAGTCCCTCCGGAAATGATTCTCCAGCCCAACTTTTTCAATTCATCCGCAAGAGCTGCGGCATTTTTGATGACCTGCACTGCATATTTTTTGAAAGCCGGACTTGCGGCTTCTTTGAGAGCTACGGCGACCGCAGCAACTTGGTTGAGGTGTGGCCCACCCTGGAGTCCTGGAAAAACTGCCTTATCAATTAATTCTGAAAAAGAGTGCGCTACCCCCTTTTGATTGGTAATCGTCTTATCCAATCGTGAAAAAATCAGTGCGCTACGTGGACCACGAAGTGTCTTGTGTACCGTAGTCGTCACTACGTCAGCATATTCAAAGGGAGATGGATATGCTTTTCCTGCAACCAATCCTGCAAAGTGAGACATATCAACCATCAGTATCGCGCCGCACGCGTCGGCGATTGCACGTAATTTTTTGAAATCAACAATCCGAGGATACGCCGTAAATCCTCCGACAATAATATCTGGCTTTTCGGTCAGCGCTTTTGCTTTGAGATCAACGTAATCAATCGTCTCGGTTTTCGGATCAACTCCAAAAGGAATCTGCTTCCACGCTTTGCCTGTCATCGAAACTTTGTGACCATGCGTCAAATGTCCCCCATTATCGAGTGACATGCCCATAATTTTTCCTCCGAGCGGAATGAGCGCAAGATATACGGCAAGATTGGCCGGTGAACCAGAGAGAGCCTGAACATTTACATGCCAGCGAGAAGCATTCAGACCAAATAGTTTACGTGCACGATCTTGGGCAAGAGTCTCAATCTTATCGACAACCTCGTTTCCTCCGTAATATCGCTTACCTGGATATCCTTCGGCATACTTATTCGTCAGTTCGGTACCCAGAGCTTCCAACACATCTTTTGACACGATGTTTTCCGAAGCAATCAGATTGATAACACTCTTTTGGCGTTTCTTCTCGGCATCGATTAATTTCTTTACCTGGATATCTTTCATGGCCTGCATTGTATCATTAGCCCTCGAGTAGGCCTAGGGTTTTTCTCGTACATATAGAATAGAAAAGAAAAGACCCATCACACATGCACGATGTGACGGGTCGAGGAACCTGATAGCTGGTACAAAACAAGAAAACCAGGCAGATCAGGAAAATAAAGGGTACCCAGATTGAGTGTTGGTAGCACACATGAACCTTTAACGCGATCAGAGGATGATCTTGAAGATTCGAAGCCAACCATCAGTCATTGGGCCGGCCTCAAGATTCATAGTAATCAATCTGGGTACCGAAACTTTACATTATCAAAAGATCGAGTGGACTGGCAGGTAACTTCACGGAAGAGGCCTGTGCCACAGGGGAAGGTGACCTCAGTGCCCTATACGTTCCATCCCCACCAGCCCACTAACGACAATTAGACCAAATACTGCCGTTAAAATCAAGCATTGAGCCTCATCCTATCCCCATTCCGTCAACAGGTTATCCAGAGGTTTATCCCCAGAATTAGGCGAGGTCTGCCTTTACACAAGGGTTATTTTCCACTACTTCCAAAGCCTTTTGCTCCCCGAGTGGTACCTGAAAGACTTTCGACTTCGGTAATATCCATCAATTCAATTTTTTGAATAAGCAATTGTGCTACTTTGTGACCTTTTTCGAATACATACTCAGTACTACCGAGGTTTACCATTCCAATGAGTAACTCTCCCCTATACGCCGAATCAATTACCCCGCCCAGAGTTTTAAGGCCTTCTGTGATAGCAATCCCGCTCTTGTCCCACACCAAACCCACGTACCCTTCAGGAATTTCAAGTGATATACCTGTTCTTATGGCCACCCGTTTTCCCGGTGAGACAACGGTTCGTTCCAAGGAAAAAATGTCTATACCAGCATCATATGAATGTGCTCGCTGAGGAAGTTTGGCACTGGAATCAATTTTCTTAATTTTGAGATCCAAAGTGATTGTATCTTATCACGACAATGCGATATAAAAATGATATATTTGTGGCATGAAAACTATTGACCAACGAACACCTGATAGTCAGTACCAACGATTACTGAGAGACATCCTGGAAAAGGGCGAGCGATCTAACAGTCAACAAGGAGTAGACACTATAAGTCTCATCGCTCCTGCCCCTATTCGTTTCAAATTGGAAAATGGATTCCCTATCATCAACGAACGTAACATGGCACCAAAAGAGTCAGATCGTTTACCTGTTACTGTGTGGCAACAAGCGATTGGTGAGATTTGTGCGTTTGCAAATGGAGTTCGAACCCAAAAAGGATTGGAAGAATTTGGGTGTCATTGGTGGAGCTCGTGGGTCACTGAAGAAAAGTGTAAAAAGCGCGGTCTGGAAACAGGTGACCTTGGACCCGGATCATACGGAGCAGCTTTCCATGACTTCCCCACTGCCGAAGGTAAACCTTACAATCAATTCCAAAATATTATTGAACAGATCAAAGAATTTCCTCATCTCAAAACTCATTTCATAACTCCTTGGATTCCTCAATACATTATTCGTGGAACTGGCAAACAACAAAAGGTGGTGGTGTGTCCGTGTCATGGCTGGATTCATTTCCGCGTATTGGACAATAAACTCACGCTTCACATGTTCCAACGTTCAGGAGATGTTCCTGTAGGTGTCCCCTCCAACATGGTTCAATATGCCGCTCTCCTCATGATGGTTGCCCAAGTTACCAATACTATTCCGTACGAATTTATTCATAGTTTCTCGGATGCCCATATCTTTGTGGATCAAATTCCTGCAGTAGAAACAATGCTCGCACGTGAAGCCAGACCATTTGCAACTATGAAAATTGATACGTCAGTTAAGAACTTTTTTGATTTTAGAAAAGATCATTTTACTCTCGAAGATTACAACCCCCATCCTGGAATCAAAGGTATTCCGGTTGCAATATAAATATGGCTGAAGATCCAAAAAACAGATTCATCAATATCTCAACTATTCGCCGCGCAGATCAACGTGCTGTCATGGAACAGATTCGTCCTTTCTGTCGAGAAAATATCGAAAAATATCACAAAAATCCCATTCTCAAAGAGGGAAAGTTTTGGATTCTTACCGATAATCAATGGCCTTATGAGCACATAAAACATCAGATGCTCGCAATTCACAAAACGCATGTAGAACATCTTTCTGAATTGGATCCTGAAGCCGGAAAAGAGCTGTTTGAAATGTTTGCAGAAGCAACTAAAGAAAGAGGTATGACGGGTGGCGGTGTAGCAATGCGTTTTGGCTCTTCTGAACACGGTAACTACGGTTCTACAGTTCTACACATACACGCCCATCTGATAGAACCAAATCTTGAAACATTAGGACCAGAAGAAGCGTGGAGATTTAAATTTGGTCAACCTAAAAGTTACAAGAAGACTGAAAAATCTAAAATCCACTAAAAAACGCTCTGACATTACATCAAAGCGTCTAATTGAAAAAAACGGTACTCACTTGGCAGTCTTGGGTGGACCCATTCTATTGGCTACCAAAGCGACCTCCTCAGGCACCAGAGCTTCAAGAGGGTTTGGGTGACCCTCTAACTTTAGGAGCCTCATTTTTTCGAAAGCCTGCAGAACGGGTAACTTAGTCTTCATGCTCTCAAGCGATTTACCGATGGTAATCTCGACATCATCAATCCCTGTGGGTACATGGATATTGACGTGCAGATGCGGAACACTTTTAGCATTATGCACCGCATCCCCATCACGAATGACCCATGCACAACCAGAGAGGCGATACTCTTTCATGGAGCAGCGCGTGGCGCCGAAGAACAACAACCCATTGATGTTCCTGTCCTTTTCGCGGAGCGATCTTGTTACGATAAGCATTCCAGGAAGAATTCCTTGTCACCAGTTCGTTTATTTCCGGATCCGGTGTACAAAAGGGACATACACCCGATTGCAATTGAGAGACTTTCAGACAGTAATAGTCCCAATTACTGACATTGAATAATTGCCATATATCATCCTGATTCACACCAGGAACTTTTAATTGTGTATATACGGCTTGGGTCGCCTGTTCAATAGTGTCCATTAAAAACCTTTCTCTACGGTTGAATTGTGAAATGTTCTACTTCAAATATAGGCTACTCTGTACCACTTTTTGTGTCAACAAAAAATAATTCAACTCCCCTCTCTTTTAATACACTCTCTCCATCTAACATTGAATACCCTTCTGCATAATAAATTTTTTTAATGCCTGCATATGCAATCAATTTGGCACATGAAGGACATGGGAAAGTTGTAACATACATCGAAGTCCCTTCCAATGAAACACCTTTTGAGGCGGCCTCCGCAATAAGACTAGCTTCGGCATGAATAGCAGATGAAAGTTCAACATGTATGCCTTTATTAAAATTTGCTCGAGGATCACCATATATATATGGTGCCATATCAGAAGGTACGTGATGATTATACGCTTTCAAAATAACCTTATTATCTTTTACTACAGCCGCACCGACTTGCCTCCACCAATCTGAACTTTTTTCCGCAAGCTTGGTAAGTTCCGTGATTATAGTTTTATCCTTTTCCTTAACTGAAACAATCCCATCGAATGCAACTTCTTTTTTACTGAGAGAATTATTCTTATCCCACCTCAAAAAGGTCGTATCAAAAATCACATTTGCATTTGGAAAATATTCATTCTTCAATTCATGCATAACATCTTCGTCAGGCATGATTATAGTATGCCCTTGGAGGGCTATCTGTTTAAGATCCTCTTCTTTAATTAATTTTACAGACTCAAAATAATTAAGAGCTTGAACAATAACCTGCGTAATTCCTGGTAGAATTGCTCTGATATCTTTCACTAAATATCTAAACTTACTAATAACATCGATATGAAGTACGTACATTATATCAACATCGGTATGGCGTCCCAAAAAATGTCTGTAGCCATCATGGAAAATGGGTATGTAGGCAATAATTATCTTTTTATTTTTATTTTCTTTTTTTATCACTATATTATTTTTTCTTTGGTACCGTATGACCCAATGCATCACTGATCATATCTGCCAACCGAGGAACAATCGCTTTTTCGAACCTCTTTGCAAGCTTGAGTTGCATCAGGCGAATCTTGGCACTTGTGGATGTTGTAGCGCGTGGTTCCAAAATCTTCACCTCGCCGCATAGTTTTTTCATTTCGGCCATTTTTGCTTTGCCATATTTTTCTACCGTTTCCTGCGTCACAATAAGAACATCTGGTTGGATCATGCGTATCAAAGCCCACTGAGGCATATCGACTTCTTTAATGGTAACAATATCTACTGGACGCAAATGGGTAACCATTTCTAAACGCTCTTTTTCCGGCACAAGGGGACGATCAGGGCCTTTACGGGCACGAACCTTCTTGTCGCTATCTACCCCAACCACCAACAAATCCCCGTGCTTCTTTGCCTCTTCGAAATATCGAGCATGGCCAATGTGTACCATGTCATATGTACCTTGTGTAAGAACAATTTTTAAGCCAATTCCCTTACAATGATCGATGATTTTCTTGAGATGTTTGTAATCAGCAATAAAACGATCATTAAAATTTGATCCTTGTCCGAATATACCCCCGTTAGTGAAAAATCCTTTACTGGTCATGATGGTTTAGGTAATGTTCTTCTAACTTATCACATCACCTGACATGCTACAATACTTGTATGAAAACCTTTATTATCGCCGCAGTCTCCGCAGACGGATATATTGCCCGGGACGAAAAACATGCTGCTTTGTGGACCGGAAAGGAAGACAAGCGTCGTTTTGTTGAACTCACCAAGCGTGCTGGAGTTGTAGTCATGGGTTCAACTACCTACACCACACTTCCTCGTCCTCTCAAAGAACGGGTAAATATTGTCTACTCAAAATCCAAGACATTTGAAGGTGCTGAAATAACTCAAAAAAATCCGCACGATCTCCTCACCGAACTCAAGGAGCGCGGATTCAAAGAAGTGGCGATTTGTGGAGGCTCTCACATCTACACCATGTTCATGAAGGCAAAGCTGGTTGATACCCTATATCTCACGATAGAGCCTATTGTCTTTGGCAAAGGTATTCGTTTATTTAATGAAGAAATGGCAGCACACCTGAAACTGGTGGCTTGCGGACAAACCGAGAGTGGTGCCCTGCTTTTGGAATATTCGGTTGATCATTCGGGGACAGCGAAGTAGTTACAAATAAATAAAATCCCGCATCATGTGATGCGGGATTTTATTTCTGAGATATTTATTTAACGTCCACCCCCATCTGTCTTGCTGTACCCGCAACGATCTTCATTGCTGCATCAATATCGTTTGCATTGAGGTCTGGCATCTTTCGTTCGGCAATACCCTTGAGGTCTGCCTTTGAGAGTGTTCCAACCTTTGTGAGGTTTGGCTTGCCTGAACCTTTGTCTTTCTTGATAGCCTTGAGGATGAGGCTAGAAGTAGGAGGAGTCTTGAGAACGAAATCGTATGAACGATCATCGTAGACAGTGATAACCACGGGGATCATGTCTCCCATCTTGTCTTTGGTAGCGTCGTTGAACTTTTTGGTGAAATCACCAATGTTAACTCCGGCCTGACCGAGTGTAGGACCAAGTGGAGGAGCTGGGGTAGCTTTGCCTGCTGGTGCGATAACCTTTACTTTTTTGATGATTTTCTTGGCCATAGTAGTTCTGAGATGTTACATTAAACCTTCTTTACTTGCAAGAAATCCAATTCGACTGGAGTTTCGCGACCGAACATCGAGACAAGTACTTTGACCTTGCCACGCTGAGTGTCGATCTCACTTACCTTCCCTTCAAAGTCCTTAAATGGACCATCACTTACCTTCACAAGGTCACCCTGAGAAAGGTCGATGGTGTGCTGAACATCGCCCTTGGACATACGAGCGAAGAGAGACTCCAAATCCTTTACATCGATCGGAACTGGAGATACTCCTGCACCTACGAAACCAGTAACGCGAGGTGTGTTACGCACAACGTACCACGAATCGTCGTTAACGATCATTTCCACCAAGACGTATCCTGGGTAAATCTTTTCTTCTTCCTCGACACGCTTGCCTCCTTTGATCTTAATGGTCTTTTCAGTTGGTACGATTACATTAAAAATGCGGTCTTCCATGCCGAGAGATTCGATACGTTGTTTGAGGTTACGGGCAACTGCGTTTTCATAGCCAGCATAGGTATGAATGGCGTACCAATTGCGCTCCCCTGTTGACTGTTGTTTTGACATGATATTAGAAAAGTAATGTGAGCAATTTCGAGAAGACAAAGTCGGCAACTCCCAAGAGGATAGCAGTAGCAACTGACACAGCGATAACCATGATCGTAAACTTTATTGTCTGACTGCGGTTGGGCCAATTGACATGACTCATTTCAACCTGGGTTTGTCTAATGTATTCAGTGAGTTTCATCGTAGAATTGTCTTTTATTAAAAAACCCCTCGGGGGGATTGATACGTATAAGATATCACGGTTATAGGACAGAAGTCAAGCGGCTGAACTCCAAGGATAGGCCAGGGAGATTCAAAAATACCGTGAGATATAGTATCTCACGGTATTTTTGTTCTTTATTCTTAATCCACCCCTTCTTTAACGAATCTCGTACGTAACGGTTACTTTCGAGACAATCTCCTGCTCTCCTGTTGGAATTTCTGGAGATGGAGCAGCCTGATTCTTTACTGCAGAAACTTCCATCATATCCCCGCCACGACCATAGTAGTATGGATTCATATCATCACTCGAGTCATAGAAACTCATGATGCGGACAAGACGAACACCGAGCTGCTTCGAGAGTTCATCTGCCTTTGCTTGGGCATTGGCAATCGCCTTGGCACGAGCCTTAGCTTTGACCGCTTCAATATCGTCGATTGAAAATGCAAGATTATTTACATTATCAACACCAAGACCACCGATGGTACTGAATATCTCCCCTGCCTTGGCTAAATCACGGATCTTCACTTCGACAGCCTGACTCACATCGTAACCTGTAAGGACATTTTTACCTGGTCCACAACGCAATGCCGTACAAATACCTTGCTCATATTCATAATGAGGATTGATACTGTAGGAAGTTGTTTTTATATCCTTCTCTGCAACCCCTGCCGCACGCACCGCAGCAAGAGCTGTATTGATGCGCTTGGTGGCGGCTTCCTGAGCAACCGCAACCTGCTTATCGGTTTCCGTTACACTAAAGGAGAACGTTGCAATGTCAGGAATACTCACCTCTTCACCCTTACCATTCACAGAAATACTGTTCATGATTGGCGTATCCTTGCCTACATAGGCAATAGACTTCAATTCCTTAATAGATACCACTGCCAAAAAGACAGCGAGTAACACTCCGACCCACATCCCTGTTTTCCAAACTTTTTCTTGAATACTCATAAATGTTTTTATGTATTAATGTATCGATAATACCTTATTATATACGAAACTACTGCTTCACATACCTCTCACACAGATCCACCACGTTCTCAAACAATGCACAGACCGTCATCGGTCCTACTCCCCCAGGAACGGGAGTTATCGCTGTGACAACGTCTCTCACATGCTCAAAATCAACATCTCCGACCACACGATGATCTTGTGTTTTGTTAATACCGACATCAATCACAACCTGACCCTGACGTACCTGTTCCCTTCCCACCAACCCTTCTTTTCCTGCTGCCACAATTAAAACGTCGGCTGCAGCTATTTCTTTCATGATATCAATTGACCCTTTGTGACACACGGTGACGATCGCTCCTTCTGTGCGACACATGTCCGCCACTGGCTTCCCCACCAGAAGCGAGCGTCCTACGACAGTGACCTTTTTTTCCTGAAGTGACAGGTGATAAAAATGGAGTAACTCACGAATACCTCGAGCGGTTGCAGGCATTACCAAGGCACCCGACGTCAGACCATCGGCATCTTTTGTAGGACTAATAGCTTCGATAATTGCTGTACGATCGATATGCTCAGGCAATGGTAACTGCACAATGATGGCATGAAGAGAATCGTCTGCATTACATTCATGTATGATAGAAATAAGTTCTTTTTCTGAAATAGAACTCGGAACTTGAATATGTTTTTCCTGTATACCGATCTGTTGGGCAAACTTTTTCTTTGCCCCGATAAATGAGGTTGAATCTGGCCGATCACCCACTTGAATGATGGCAAGTGTTGGTTCACACGAAAGAGCCTGAACCCGACGGACGAGCTCAGGGACAATAGCATCGCGAACTGTACGACCAGAGAGAATTGTGGACATATGTTATTTCTCCCAACGGGCAAAAATACCACATGGAAGGAGACGTCCATCGTGACCACTTTCCTGCAACGTTAATTCACCTATCTCAATCTGACCGCCATACTGTTTCTGTAAAGATAACAGATTGTTCTCGTAAGCTATCGCCGAATATCCTGCGGAGTATCCATTTATCAAAAAGAATAGCGGCTCTGGCTTCAAAAGTTTTTTACAATTTTCAATCAATGCCAAAAAGTGCTCTTCGATCTTCCAGAGCTCACTTTCTGGACCATGACCAAATGCAGGTGGATCCATGACGATGGCATCATAGGTACGACCACGACGGATCTCCCGTTCGACAAACGCACGAGCATCTTCAACGATCCAACGAATAGGCTTATCCGCCAGACCAGAAAGCTCCGCGTTCTCACGAGCCCAGGTAACCGCTGCTTTGGAGCCGTCGATATGAACCACTTTTGCACCAGCCTGCGCGCATGCCAAACTCGCTCCTCCGGTATATCCAAATAAATTTAATACTTCAATCCCCTGCTCTTCACCTACCACACCTTCAGTTGCAGCTGAGTTTTTATGTGTAAGATGTAAGACTTCATTTTTAATTTTCTCTCCCATCCATTTCCAATTTGACGCTCGTTCAGGAAAAAGTCCGGTATGCTTGAATGCTGTGGGTTTGATCCACATTTTTAATCCACCAAAATCGATCGACCATTTTTCCAAAGGTTTTCCTTGTACATATGTCCACTCAGCTCCACTATCGTTGCGCGTAAAATATGCCTCAGCTTTTTTCCATTCTGATTCAGGTAACAATTTTGGCCACAATGCCTGAGGGTCTGGACGCGACAATACATGCGTACCAAAACGCTCGAGCTTTTCCCCCCCCCCCGAATCGAGCAACTCGTACTGAGGTTCCGAGGAGACTGTAAGAATATTTGATGGTTTATGCATAACTAGGCTTCACGAACTACAGAGTACTTTGAAAAGATATAAATAGCCATCACAAACAAGAGCGTCGAGGAAATTGCTGAACCAAGACAATAGAGACAGAAGGCTTCAAGCACAAATGCTTGGATGAACAAGAAATAGAGTGTCGAAAGAAAACCGATGGCCGTTAGGATCAATGCATAACGCAGCAACTTTTCGTTCTTCCCTTCAAGATATGCGAACAGGCCTATGAGTACCAAGAGATAAAAGATTGCTCCCCCCAGCGCAACCGGAATTCCTGCCACCTTCGCATACTCACTCGTCAATACCTTTTCGCAACCCTCCACAATTGAACATGGTGGAATTTCCCCTGAATAATACTCAAGAGCCAAATATGCAGCATCAATAAAACCAAGTACTGCAATAATGAGAGCGACGATAACAAGCTTACTGGGAATCGCCGAGAGCTGCCGTGTCAATAATTTGTTTAAATGCATCATAGTTTGAAGGATTAGTAATAGACGTGCCGTTTACAAAGAACGTAGGAGTACCCGACACACCGATCTTGAGACCGTCGGCACGATCGGCGTCGATCTTTGCTTTGATTTCTGCACTACTGACATCAACATCAAATTGATCGAGCTTGAGCGAAAGACGCTCTGCATATCCCCTGAACAACTGCGCAGCTTCGGTAGTACTGAGATTTTCCCATGCTGTTTGATTGTCATACAGGAGTCCTGCCATGTCCCAGTATTTACCCTGTTTGCCCGCTGCTTCGGCTGCTTGTGCAGCAGCGACAGCATTACGATGTTGCGCCAAAGGAAAATGACGGGTAACAAAACGGAGCGTGCTTGAAGAATTTGCAACCAGACGTTCGACAATAGGGTTAAATGAGGCACATGCGGGACACTGATAGTCAGCATACTCAATCAAAGTAACAGGGGCGTTGTTTGGACCACGGACATGGTCGGCAGCGGTAATGTCCATAGGAGTGCCGAGATTGGAACCTGCTGTTCCCGGCTCTTTATTCATCGCAACGATCAATCCCCACATAATAAGACCGAGCACCGCAACAAAACACACCCAAAAAAGTATACGTTTTATATTCATAGTGGTTCTGATTATATAGGATTATGCCAACCCTGCAACCCAAACAAGCCCGTATATGCCCAACATATTCATTGCAAAGGAAATCGGTATCAGCACCGCCAATCGAATCTTTGAAAGTCCGAGTAATGCCAAACCGAATTCATCCGGCAATGGTGACGCAATAATCAAAGCACCCAAGATCGGCGATAACCATTTCATGAAACCAAGATGAAATGAGGTCAGGATACTGCGCACACGCGACGGTTTGAGTGATTTGGTCAGATGTTCTGCAAAATGATCACGGATAAAAAAGAACAAAATAAGATCACCACAGACTGCTCCTGCCGCACCCCATATCGCCACAGTCGAAAGAGGTCCGTGTTCTGCAACATGCACCAAAGTCACCGATGCGGGACCCAAGGTAAAAACCGAAGTAAAGAAAATACCCGCAGCGAAACTCGCAATGGCCGTGTTACCGATGAGTGCAATGAGTTGATCTAAAAAACCCGATGTACCCAAAAACAAAGCAAATGCCACACCGATCAAAATCAGAAGAAAATCTTTGATAAGTTCACGACGTGCGCGGGAGCGTTTCATATACCCCTCTAGTATATCACTTATAATATTTTCTCAATAAGTTTTGGAGTTTCATCGGTGTATATAACTTCAAAGAGGATAGACCATTCTCCGGGTGCCAAATTTGTCTTCATCGAATATCCTCGATGCCCATGGTCACTTCCGCCGAATATAGTGTACGGAATTTTATTCACCGAAACCCACCGATCTATACTCTTATCGAAGTGGCGCCAATGATGAACAATTTCAGTGTTAATATTTGTGGGCGCAAAAACAGCACTGTAGACATATACCGGGTCACCTTTGACCACATGAACATCCTGGAAAAATTCCAACCAATTAAACCGCGAATGTTCCTCATCAAGAACGACATATCCGTTCCCCTGTCTTGCAACACTGTGATATACGCCGACATTTTTAAGTGAAAGAGGGATCGGTGGAATGACATTGAGGAAATAAAGTACATTTACACAGATAAAAATTGAGATAATGGAATATGTCAGCGGCTTCCGACTTTTCATTACTTGGTCCGGAACAAAATAATACAGGATTCCAATAAATATCATAGTAAGAACCAAAGTGATCAGACCACTCAACACAAAGACCAGCGAATCCATCCGAGAGATGAGCACGGGTATGAAGAATATAGTGAAAAAGAAAAGCGCCGTGAAAAAGGTACTGATTTGGAACACCATTCGCGCATAATGACGACGCAATAATTCATTTCCCAATAACAACGCGACGAGAATAAGTATGAACGGCCAACTAGCCACGATCGAACCGCTACGAAAATAAAATATGGTGAATCCGCTAAACAGGCCTCCAAATGCAAACTGAATCGCCAGCGGAATAATATGTGGCACATGTGCAGCCAGTGGACCATGATATTTTCGAGCGTCCGAAAGATTGAGAATGACAATCCCGATCATCAGCAGGACGAAATAACTCATGATCAAAATATTCTCAAACGGCAAATCGACGCGCCTGAGAGTAAACGCATCGAGAATAAATCCACCCAAAAGAGCGAGCGATGAAAGATGTCGTTCGTGTAACCGTAACCAGGTATGTATGCTTCGTATCTTTTCGTGCATATACATTAAGGATACCAGATTTACACACATTCCCTCTACCTACTAACCGCTTATCTTTTGCAATTCCGCAATCGCGCTTGGCAACTGGGTTACCCCATCACTTTCTGCAAAATGTCCTTTGCCCTGCTCGATAACAATAGCCGGATCAAGCTTTGCAACAAAGAGATCTTTATTTTCAGCCAATGGAACAAACTGGTCATTGTCGGAGAAAATCATACTAATTCTCTTAACTACTTTTTTGATCTGAGAAAAGTTAATGGGATTCTCGAGCCACGGACGAGCAATAGTCTTCTCTTCATCTGTATTCATGTTGACAAGAGTGATCCAGGGTGTAATGCATACTACCCCACCAGCTTCAGTGATCTCTGGGGCCTGAAGGTATCTCAAAATAGCCTGACAACCCATACTGTGACCGATAAAAAATGTGTTCTCGTCGGGATACATCACCACTGACTCAAGGTGATTGACCCAGGCGTCGATGGTTGGACTGGCAGGATTTGGCATATCCAAAACCGTTGTCTCGAAACCGAGTCTCTTACCTTCTTTACCGAGCCAGGCGATCAATGGTTCACTCGAACTTCCGTCCCAACCATGTACAATAAATAATCTTTTCATAGATGTAGTATAGCAAATATGAGGGTGTTATATTTCCTGCCCATGTGTCTCAGCTACATATTTCCACACAAGTTCTGATGCACCTTGTATGACCGATTGAAGACTGTTAAATTCTTTTCCTTGAGTCATTACACAGATGAAATAAGGGTTATTCGGATAATACACTATTCCACAATCATGCAACTCGTGATTCGAAACCATTTGAGAATCCGGAGTCAACTCATGAGACGCGACGGTTCTGACTCCAAACTTATGGGAGACGAGGGTACCCTGAGGTACACCCGCAACGATTCCTTCAGTAAAATCTGTCTGACTCAAAAGTTCAAGCGCTTTCTCTGAATAAGCACATCTCCAGCTGATGTTCCTGGATATGAAACTTCCAAGTCTTCATATGTTTTTTTTAGACGCTCATCCCCAACAAACGCAATGAGCGCAGCATTCGCAACATTATCAGATTCAATAATAAGATGTTCCAATAATGTTTCGATGGTATACGCACGACCTGCGCGAATGGGATTTTTTGTCGGGTAACGCACTTGAGAGTCTACAAACTGCTTATCCTCCCCTTTCAACACCACCTTCTCAGTCATCAAACTCGGATTCGCTTCAACGACTCGCAACACAGTTATCAATGTAATAACCTTCAACATACTTGCTGGCGAAAAAGTTTCTTCCGGATTAATTGAAATCCACTGACTCTTTTTAAGGTTACGAAAATAAACTGACATATCTGAAACAGTAGCCTGATTGAGTGCATCTTCTACATATTCTGAAAGTTTTTCTTTTAAAGGAGCGTATTCGGGAAAGGACTGATTTTCAGGAATTTTTACAAACAGAAGTGGATTAATAAAAGTATAGTCTGCTGATTCTTCACGAATATTGCGTATAGGAATAGCGGGATCTTGAGCTTGGGCAATAGCATACCCAGAGATCAGTCCTACAACAAAAATAGCTAGAGGTACGAGCACCTTTTGTGTCTTGAGGAGAGAAATATACTGTTTACCAAGCGGAAGCATGTGGAAATAGTATACATTAGTTTTAAAGTGACGTAGGGGGTGCCTAATGGGATTCGAAGCTTACAGCTTCAGTACACCTTTCGCATTTTCTCATCCCTCGACAAGCTCGGGACTCGAAAATATACTCAAGGTCTTCGAATCCCATCCGCAAGGTGCGCAGGCACCTTGCTTAGTCACCCACTCAAAAATCCGCTTTCGCGGATTTTGTTCGTGGGTGCCTAATGGGATTCGAACCCATGCTGCGGCTTTCACAGAGCCGAGTGCTAACCATTACACCATAGGCACCATATTCTATTCATATACATAATTAAAAGTGCAGACGCACAATCAACAAAACATATGATTGCTCATTTATAACAGATAAAACCTGGGTAGTAAACCTGCGAGGCTTGTATATCCAAGCTCGAATCGGTATTCTGAACTTCATGAAAAAACCCCTCCTCTCTTCTTTCTTCGATCGTCCAACCCTTCAGGTTGCCGAAGATCTGATTGGTTGTATGTTAGCGCGTACTCGCGATGGAAAAACAGAACGTTATATGATTACCGAAACAGAAGCCTATGATGGTTTCGAGGATCGTGCTTCTCATGCCTCAAAAGGACGGACACCGCGAACCGAAGTGATGTTTGGACCAGCGGCCCGGACCTATATTTATTTCGTTTATGGAATTCACTGGATGTTCAATGTGGTCACTGGCCCTCGAGATTACCCTTCTGCAGTCCTGATTCGTGCTGTCGAAGGTATTTCGGGTCCAGCACGATTGACCAAAGCGTTGGGTATTGCCAAAGATCTGAATAACAAGATTCTTTCGAGGAAAAATGGTCTGTGGATCGAAGAAGGACCGACGAAAATAAAACCACGTAATATACAAAAGACTCCTCGAATCGGCGTCGACTATGCCGGACCGATATGGAGTAAAAAGAAGTGGAGGTTTGTATTGTCTAACACGAGCTATGGTGCACGGGAGAGGACTCGAACCTCCATGCCCTAATGGGCGCTACCACCTCAAGGTAGTGCGTCTACCAATTTCGCCACCCGTGCGTATGCACCACTATAGCCGAATCAACCAACTTTTTCAACAAAAAATCACCTCGTGGGTGATTTTTACTTTGCAACCTCTTCTTTTGGAACCTCTACCGGAGCAGCGACTACGTCTGGTGTATCTTCTGCATAGGTAGCGTTCATAGTACGACGCATCTGGTGACGGATCTCCTTTGCAGCCTTGCGACGGACAAAGTAGAGCTTTGCGCGACGGACCTTTGCGCGACGGACCATCTCGATCTCATCGATCATTGGAGAATACAAAGGGAAAATACGTTCTACACCAATAGAGTCGATAACCTTGCGAACCGTGAAAGTAGCACCTGCTTCACTACCGTGTTTGCGAGCCATAACGAGACCTTCGAAAGCCTGGAGACGGAACTTACCCTTGGCTTCTTCGATCTTTTGCCATACGCGAATAGTATCGCCAGGACGGACGTCCAGCTTCTTGCGGAATTCAACTTTTGCAGGAGAAATAATTGCAGTAGCCATATAGGTCACTACCTTACCATACCCTTTTTTAATATTCAAGAGAATACCCTGTATATCGATCATAAGTACCCTTATTCGTGAGGCCTGTGCTACAATAATTTCTATCCCAAACCCATGAAAAAAGTTAAAAATATATTCCTTAAACGCCCTTACGTATACTCAATACTTGTCCTTATAATCCTGGCAGGTATCGGTTTTACCACCTTCGGCGACTCAAATGGTACCCCCGAAACGCAAACCATCAGTCGTAGTACTTTCAAACGCCAGGTCTCCGTATCGGGCAAGGTAGTCGCTGCCCAAAGCGCTGATCTTGGTTTTGAACAAGGAGGTCGTTTGGCTTCCATCAACTCTGCTATCGGCAGCGTGGTCACCAAAGGCACAATTATCGCCAGTTTGGAAAATGGCGATGCGCGTGCCGAACTCCTCCAAAAGCAAGCTGCTCTCGAACGCGAACAATCCAAACTCGCTTCCCTCACCCAAGGTACCCGACCAGAACAACTGACGATTGATCGCCAAGCGTATACTGACGCATCCCGCGCATTGGTTGTAGCATTACGCGCAGCCCACCTCGATACCGAAATCACCCTCCTCAATGACGTTGATACCCTTTTCGAAAACGGCTCAAGTGTCAATCCAAATATTATTTTCTGGGTCTCTCCATATTCAGCTGAGGCGGCTATTGAAAATGAACGTGCCTCAATTACCGAAAAGCTCACTACTCTCAAACAAAACCTCTCTCAACTCGTAGAACCGATACCAACAGCATCTCTCCAGACCATTGCACAATCCACGCTCGACGCTCTGAAATCCACTAACACCTTCCTCGACCATCTCCGCGTAATCATGGAGAATGCCGGTATATCCGAATCAGAAAAAGAATCCTATCGAGTGACCCTCAACACAGCAGGTCAAGAAGTTGCTGCAGCCCTGAACACAGCACAAGACGCATATGCAACGTGGAGTAAAGAACGTGACACTCTTGCCCTTTCAGAGGCTGGAACAGCTCAACTCGATCTCAATGGACAGATGGCAAATGTCAAAGCCGCCCAGGCCGACGTAGAAAGTGCTCAGGCTCGTTTACGCAAGACACTCATCGTCGCACCGTTCGACGGTACCGTCACCCGTATGGACATCACTGTTGGTGAAATCATTGCCTCAAATTCCTCACAGATCTCACTCATGAACACAAACTCATTCAATATTGAAAGTTATGTTCCTGAAGTACACATTGCCCACATCAAACCTGGCAATCCAGCCAAGGTTACGTTGGATGCATATGGCAGTGAAACAGTGTTCGATGCCACGGTCGCCACCATCGATCCAGCGGAGACAATTCGTGACGGCGTATCGACTTACAAAGTCGTACTCTCCTTCCAGTCAAACGATCCTCGCATCAAATCCGGCATGACAGGAAGTGTATCCATTATCACTCTCGAAAAAACCAACACCATCGTTGTTCCCCAGAGCGTCCTTCTCAAACGTGATGGTCGTCAGTACGTACAAAAGAAAGTCGAGGATGGTACGGTTGAAGTACTAGTCGAAACCGGCGACTCAACTTCCCTTGGCCAAGTCGAGATTGTGAGCGGCCTCTCCGAAGGAGACATCATCATTCTGGATATTCCACAAAAATAGCATGTTTTCACCACTCAACTTCCGCATTGGGTTTTTCCTCGCTGTACGCCAATTGCGACGCTCGAGTGTATGGACAAACAGTCTCATCATCTTCGTGATGGTGCTCACATTCCTTAACTTGGTAATTGTCTCTGGTATTCTCGTTGGCTTGATCCAAGGTGCAATCGAAGCGGTGCGTGCGCAATATACGAGCGATGTTATTGTTTCAAACCTCAACACCAAGACATACATAGAATATAGTCCTGATATTATTCGAACGATTCAGAGTCTTCCCCACGTCGAAGCCATGACAGCTCGCTACATGAACGGATCAACCATCGAAGCGAACTATAAGTCTCGTACTGATCCAGATGAAAAACCCAATACAGCCGGAACACAGATTGTAGGTATTGATCCGCGAGCCGAAGATGCAGTAACCGGTCTTTCCCAATGGATCGTCGAGGGTGAATACCTGGAACCAGGCGATTACGACCAGATTCTCCTTGGATCATATTTATTAAAAAAATACGTTCCCGTAGATAGCCCTGGCTTTAGTGCGCTCGACAATGTCGGACCAGGAACCAAAGTCCGCATCAAAACTGGTGACGTTGAACGCGAAGTAACCGTCAAAGGAATACTCAAGACCAAGGTAGATGAGGTTAGTTTCCGTGCCTATATGGTTGATACACAATTGCGGGGCATGATCGGTCGTAACGATTTCAACGTTGATGAGATTGCGATCAAATTAAAAGAAGGTGCCGACCCGATTGTAGTGCGCGATACCCTGTTACGTAACGGCGTTGGAAAATTTGCCAAAGTTCAATCTTCTGCGGATGCTCAACCAAAATTCATCAAGGATATCCGCGACACATTTGCACTGCTCGGTAACATGATTAGTTCGATCGGTTTGGTTGTAGCATCGATCACCATATTCATTGTGATTTTCATCAACGCCCTAACTCGTCGCAAGTTCATCGGTATTCTCAAAGGTATCGGCATCAGCGGTCATGCCATCGAAATTTCCTATGTGATGCAATCGATCTTCTATGCCTTTATCGGTTCAGCAATCGGCTTTGTTCTCCTGTATGCATTTCTCCAACCGTTTATCGCACGCCATCCGATAGACTTCCCCTTTAGTGATGGTATCCTCGTAGCACCACTCAGTGGCACCCTTCTCCGTATCAGCCTATTGGTGGTCGCAACGATTATTGCAGGATACATACCTGCCCGTATGATCGTCCGCAAGAACACACTCGATTCTATATTAGGCCGTAAATAATCCACTCATATGATTGAAGTCAAAAACCTACATAAAACATTCATGAACGGACAGGTGGAAACATCTGTCTTGAAAGGGATCGATTTCAAAATTGAGGAAGGTGAATTTATAGCCATCATGGGCCGATCAGGTGCGGGTAAAAGTACTTTTATGTACCAGATCAGTCTGCTCGATGAACCGACACGAGGCGAGATAATCATCGACGGAATCAATACGCACACGATGACAACGGAACAAAAAACATCATTTCGTCTAGCCCGCCTGGGATACGTCTTTCAAGATTACGCCCTGATTCCGGAACTTACTGCACTTGAAAATGTCGCTCTTCCCCTCCTCATGCAAGACATACCTCACAAGAAAGCCATGTCGATCGCCCAAAATGCTCTCAAGACTGTTGGTCTCGGTACACATACCAACCAGCTTCCGAGTCAGTTATCTGGCGGAGAGCAACAGCGCGTCAGTATCTCTCGTGCAATTTCCCATAATCCAGATATTCTCTTTGCCGATGAACCAACTGCAAACCTTGATAACGAATCATCTCGGACTATTATGGAAATTTTCAAAGAACTTCATAAGCAGGGTCAGACGATCATCATGGTTACCCACGAAGAAGAATTCGGTAAAATGGCCGAGAAGACGGTGACGCTCAATGACGGGCGCATTGTTGGAGTGAAGAAGAATTAGGAGCACCGAAAACTATTTCAATGTGATATTCAGCTCAGTAATCGCCCTCTCGAAATCTTCAGGAAATGGTGCTTTGATGCGAATTCGTTTGCCTTCCCTATTTTCAAATTCAAATATCCAGGAGTGGAGCGCCAGTCTTTCGAAACCGAGAGCGAGTGGGCGCTTTGGTGCATAGAGACTATCCCCTACGACTGGGTGGTATATGGCATTAAAGTGCACACGGATCTGATGTGTGCGACCAGTCTTTGGTTCTGCTTCCAATAATGAAAATTTATTTCCAATGCCATCTTTACGCTCTTCGGGATTACCTTCGGATATACCTGTCCAGATACGTGTCCAATAGGTCTCTGCTTCGCGCATCTCACCACGCGCACCCCGTTGTGCAGTCCATTTACGGAAATCACTCCCACTGCGTCCGATCTCACGATTGATCGTGCCGAACTCCTCTTCCATTTCTCCCCACACAAAAGCCAGGTATTTTTTGAATACTGTCCTGTCTTGAAATTGTTTCTTCAACCACGCATGACATTCTTGAGTTTTTGCAATAATCAAAGCACCCGACGTATCGCGATCGAGACGATGCACGATACCCGAACGATCGAGGTCAACTCCAGCCTCAGATCGAGCAGGTTCCCCCACCCCTTTGGCCATGGGAAAACGCTCAACAATCCAATCCGTCAAAAAAGGACCGGCTTCTTTGCCGTTTGAATGCACCATCAGATGTGCAGGCTTGTTGATGACCACGCAATCAGCATCTTCATAGAGAATTGCGATATTCGGTATTCCTTTATTGCTCATATCATGAATATACGCTAATCTGTAAGTCAGCGCAAAGTTAGGTTCAACTATGCGCCTTTAGCTCAGTTGGTAGAGCAATCCATTTACACTGGAAAGGTCGGGGGTTCAAGTCCCTCAAGGCGCACAAAAATTAGCAGTGGTTCAAGGTAGCTATTTTACATTCCAACTCTTCGCCACACATTCAAAAGTTCCGTCTTTCATAAAAAAGACATAATGAGAAAAACCTTCACCTTCTTTATACTTTTCATCTAAAACCTGTGTTCCTTTACCCAACAGATTCTCTTTCCAGTCCACACCGTTAACCTGATAGAAATTACCGAACTCTAAAGTCGGAAAGTTTTGCCGTGAATAAATAGTGTCGTTTTTAATTCTCGGATCAGAACCAAAACCATAGAATCCTTCATCATTTGGAGAACCAATTCGATACATGAGAGTTTCTATGAAAATTAGTTCAGCATCATTAGCAGAATTTTTTGTAGCAAAACTCAGTGTCACATTATCATCTGAAATCTCTACATGAGGTTCCGCGATGTTAGGTTCTGCTTCGAATGGAATATTCTGTTTTTGAAATGTTATTTTTGAATCCATATAAATACTAATTATCTTAATCCTGGTGCCCTCGCGTGGAATCGAACCACGATCAACGGCTTAGAAGTCCGCTGTTCTATCCATTGAACTACGAAGGCTATTGGATCACATTACTTACGTTGTAAAAAAACCGGCTTCATGTTCGCTGTTCTATCCATTGAACTACGAAGGCATACTCACACACTATTCACTACACCTACAAAATAGCACAGATCTGACACTTTACAACGACGGATCACCGAATCCGCCATACCCTTTCAACAATATGGCGCGCTCCGCGGCACGGGCGGAAAACTGCTCGATGATAACTTGTAGTTTCTGTTCATCAACAGTTTCAGGTTTTTTGGCAGTATCCAGCGTCGAAGCTTCGGATAAGCGATGCTCGATATTCATATACGCATAGAGACCGAGACCAACAAATATCAGCGTGATCACACACACCACTCCCAACATGCCTCCCCAATCAACATAATAATCCCGACCTATGCGATGGAAAAAGCCACCGCGAGTAGAGAGGAGCATGACATTGTGTGATGTAGTTTTTTTCTTGAAGAAATTCATATATTAAGGCGTCTCCGCAGTAGATGATAGAGGATCTGATAAAAGAACTTCTAACACAAACTCAGCTTTCCACCCAGACCCCTTACCTCCCGAATCAACACGTGCATCCGTTACAGAGATCGCATATGGAAGATTCTCAGCCAGCGACAACGCACGCATCACCGATGACCATGATCCTCGGGCTTCGACCCGTGCCCGAGCAAGACCGTACTTACTTCCTTCAATTTGACCCGGCGGAATATCATCGATCGATGACAAGGTGACCACACTTCCTGTTTGGGGACCCAAAGCTTCGATAGCTTCGATAAATTCAACAACTCGATCTGCAGGAATAAAAAAGTTAGACAAAGATGCCCGGTCAGCAGCTGTCCGTTCATGCAGTGCACGTACCGCCTGTTCACGACCTTTATTGGCTTTTTCCAAAGCGACAATATCGCGCGCAGTAGCTGCTCGCGTAATCGAAATCTTCACCACATAATGCATGTAGCCATAGACTGCGCCGACTAATATCGTTACCGATACGGCAAGAATCAATAAGACTGTGTGGTGGGGCGTATGTTTCATTTGAATGTTTGGGTAATCCTCATGGAAAATTGGAGATCTTTACTTTTGGCCAAATCAGAGACCGGCAGTTCGACACCTCCTCCAGGAACCAATTCTTCCAATCGAGTCTTGAAGGCCAACAACGTGTCCCGATTAGGTGCAATACCCTGAATAATCACAATGAGGCTCTCTGGGGTTGGCGAATCAACCGATAGTGACGTGAGTTTTACTTCCTTACGAACACCGACAATACTCTGAATAGTCACCGAAGAACGTGGAACTTTCGACGTCACACTCAGTGCGTTGATCAACGCATTATCACGCTGAAAATCTAACTCCAACGCAGTTACTCCACTCTCATCTTTGTGTTCTTTGAGAGATTCCAAAAGTGCAATCTGATCTCTCTCTTCATTAAGAGCGAAGATGAATGAAGGAAACAATGTTGCTGCACCGATCAAGCCTGCCAATGAAAGCAAGAAACAAAATATAATGACAACACGAATCCGATATTCTCGGCGAAGGTTTGCACGTTCTCGTGGAGGTAAAAGGGTGTGTTGCATATAATTAAGAATCCATTGCCAAACCGGCGGCTACGACATACTCCAACGAATCAGGTTTTGAAATAGGGGGAACATAACAATTGAGATCACAGGTATTCTTCCACACATCAGCAACTACTACCGGAACATTTTCACCCTGAACGGCCGCCACAATGACATTCTCATATGCAGAAGCTTCCTTCCCCACCAATACGATCTGACTGATTGAAGAAGTGAATCCTTCACGGGAAGCCCAATATGAATAGACACGATCAATCTCTTTGACCAACAGATTGGTATACGATGGACGACCTTCTTCTGTAGGAGTACTGCTTCCCGAGGTCATAGTAGACGTAAACGAAACAACCCCACCAGAGACGATATATATCCCTGTCTTTCGATTCATGACATGTAACACAAGAATGGTCGTGTCTGAGTTTGATTCTGAAATAGCGCGGGCAATTGCCTTCGGAACAATTTCAAATGAAATCGGAAATACTTTTGCCCGAGAAAGAAGTTCGATGGAATGTTCGATATATGCTCGTGGCACCACAGACACACTGGCACGTAACACTCCTCCGGTTACCGAGAGAGGAAGCAGATCATAATAAAAAATTGCATCCGCGGCCGCCAAAGGAACATTCTCCTCCAATTTGAATTCGATGTTCTGTCGAATCTCGTCGATCGTGCTACCTTGGACACTTGTTTGGAATAAGTAGGCTTTTTCTTCCGGAACGGAAACCTTTACATACGAGAGTCCGACTTTCTTTGCCAAGACAGTAAGAAGTTCGATAAGTTTATTTTCATCTTTAATGTCCCCTGCCTGAATTAGTCCAGGTGGAACCTCGACCGATCCAAACTTGGCAACAGTCTCTTTCCAGCCAGAAGACCGAGACGGACGACCATATTCGAGTGCATAGAGAGCATCGTCTGAAATATCCAGACCCGCATGTTTCATGACCAAAAACTTTGGTGGCGGAAAGAAATGGAAGAACGACGACATGTGCATGACCACATTATAGCAAAAAAAGAAAACTGGGTTCTCCCCGCTTATTTACCCATGAGCTCTTTCCTGTTTTTCCAAATTTCCCGCAAGGCCGGAGATGCCGAAACCAAAATAATAACAATAACTACAGGTAGAACGTATTTGTCAGGATTTGGGATTAATGAACCGAGCCCATACCCCAACCACAACATTCCCCACGTCCACACAAATGCTCCGAGTATGTTATATGAAATAAACGTTCGGTAATCCATATTCCCGATACCAGCTACAATTGGAGCAAATGTACGTACAATCGGAACGAAACGTGCCAAGATAATGGTTTTTTTGCCATGCTTCTCGTAAAAAGACTGGGCGCGAGCAATATATTTTTTATTAAAAAAAAGTGAATCCTCTTTGGTAAATATGGCAGGACCAACTCTTCTACCAAACGCATAGCCAACACTATCCCCCACTACAGCCGCCACAAATGTTCCAATCAAGAGCCATGGCAACGAAACATATCCCTGCGAAGCAAAAAAGCCTGCGGTAAATAACAATGAATCCCCGGGAAGAAAGAAACCGAAGAACAAACCTGTTTCAGTAAAAATAATTGCAATTACCCCGAGCGTCCCTATGGTCGGAATAATACTACTTGGATCGAGAAGTGTGTGTAAAAAATCCATATAATTATCCAGCAATACTACCTGGTGGAATAGGCACCTGCGGTTCAAGTAATGAAAATGCCCCATCCAGACCAGATACTGCGAAAATCATGCCGTTACTTTCGTGGCCACGAATAAC
>LFCL01000006.1 GCA_001189105.1 Parcubacteria bacterium C7867-002 | reverse complement strand
TGGATAAAATCGCAGCCATCTCACGAGACGTAGGACCTTCCGGAATAGTTATCTTTATCTTATCCAATCCTCTGACACCATATGCCGTACGGTAAGCCAAACGAATCACCGTTTGAGGTTCAGCAAAAAGATAGGTTCCCGCTTGAACTCCTTTGTTTCCATGAAAAACGGTTGTGTATATCTTATACAAAAAAGGAGAACGTATAATACCCAACGTAGCCAACTCATCGGCTACCTGGCTTACTGTTGAAGCTTTTTCAATAGTAACAATCTGACCTCGGGGAAAACCAGATGGCGCAGTCGAAAAGAACATCACAACACTGCAAGTGATCACGATGACAGAAGCGATACTGTGTAAGAGGCGTGATTTCTTCATATGATTTATATAGGCAGATTGGAAGGTGCCTCTGCTTTCTTGGAAGGAACACGCTCCAGGCCAGGCGTTGCAGCCACTGATCCAGGAAAGTGATACATCGTGGCCAACTCTTCAGCATTAAGAACAATGGGTTTACCTTTGTAGGGCGCAAAAAAGAAACCGCGACGTTTATAGGTCTTGAGAAAATGTCGAGAGACACCATCACGACGTATACTCTTGTAGTCTTCCCATGGATACCCACTAAATTGCGCAGGACCTCCACCACCCGGCTTAAAACCATTCAAATTCTCTGTGCTAAATTGTTTAAAACTCGACATAACTCCTCCGACTGCGAATGGTGCATTGAATACGTCTTTTTTGGCCAGATATAACACACGGATACCGACATCAAACGCAACCTTGGAAAGACTTCGTTCGATAGCCGCCACAATCTCCTGTTCCCCCTTGGATAGTGTTGGTGGAGTAACACGACCGCTCGCCTTATCTTTGGTACCCGCAATCTTGGTCTTGGCATCACGCTTCATGATTTCATTTACGATTTTTTCCGCGCCTTCTTTCCAGGTATCTACCCGCTTGAACAAATGTCCTGGCTTGAGCTGATCTTTTTTATGGGCACGGACAATCCATTGGAACCAGATCTGCTGATTTGGCCCGACACTACCGAGAAATTCAATCACCGGGACAAGGGGATCAACTTTGAATTCTTCTTTTGGATCCTTGTCCAAACCATAATCAACATAGGTTTTGATCGGATACGCATCATCCTTAGTCAAAATAAATTCGGTCCCCCACATTTTCATTGTCTTCGGATCGAAATGAACGGATTTGGTATAGTCTTCACGCTCAATGATCTCAATGCCTGCAAACTGTGAATAAAGTGCTGACATGACACCGCCCTTGCGACGATCTTCACACCAAATGATAAATTTGACCTGCCCTTCGATAGAAATGAGTTCCAATGAATAATAGGGACGGTACTCGCCTTTCCAGTATTGACTATAGGCACTTCCGTCAGAGGTGTTATGAATGGCATGTAAAAATGTTTCCATAGCCAAAGGTGACTTGAATGTATCTTTCGGAAGACGAATCTCCAGTGTGGCATATTTGAGTGAAAGCCAAAACTTGGCACGGACATAGCGCAACCACAATGCGCAGAAGATACCTATCAGTGACGCAGCCAGCACGATGGGCGACAGGAAGATGGCAAACTGTATTGCTTGAGGGAGAAGGGTCGTATTAAATTCACCTAAGAGAGTAGCGAATGATTGTTCAACGGACATACGTACTAGTATATCAAACACCTAAAATAAAATCCCCCTATTGAAGGGGATTTTATGTCTTATGCACTTACTTTTGAATCGATCGGAGTATACTTGCCTTCCTTATCACGTTTGAAATATTTTGGATTCTGCAAATTGACGACAATGGTGTTTTCCTTTACATAACGCTCCTTCATCACCTTGTCGATCACTTCATCCTTGGTCAGTGGGCCATTTTTCTCAATAACAGAACGGATCACATCACGAACAACGCCCGGGGCATATCCCCATTCGGCCAGAGCATACAAACCGCGACCTACGAGAACAAACCGAGGGTCCTTGATAAGTTCGTTGTGAGTAGTGGCGGTATGGGCCTTCTTTTTGAAAACTTCGGTAATCTGTTTTGCAACATCACGAAAGTGAATCGGTGAACCATGTTTGCGGACAACCAAGAAAGCATAATCACGCATACCTTTTGTCTTGATGTTTGATGAATGTGAAATACCCCAATCACCCAATGCATTCTTGCCGACAATCTTCGAAAGACCGAGCCAGCGACGTACTACTTCTTGGTTTTTATACTTTTCCGAAACATCCTCGAGATGGTGGAGGAAGCGACTGACCATTTCTGATTCAGGGAGGAGCTCCTGGTTATCGAGACTCGAGTAGAGCTGAGTCAAAGCAGCCTCAACTTTTTGTGAGAGCTCTTCATTGACGTGCCATCGGCGATGGAAATTATCATCTTCTTTGTTCTTATAGAAAGGTTCGCCAACGACCAAAAGGAAATGAATATGATTCTGAAGAGCCTTGTCTTTTGAGAGTGAGCCCAGGAAATCTTCTTCAACCACGATACCACCGAGCGAATGGAGAAGTGTTTCAACTTCGGCAAAAGCAGCCTTTTCCTGTTTGTATTCCTCTGATTTACGAATGTTCGTAATACCGTAATTTTCGATCTGACGGACACGTTCACGAGTGATACCATACTTCTTACCGATGGCATCAAGGGTCATACGACGAACATCCTTACCGAGACCATAGCGGTATACGAGGATGTCATGTGCACGCTCAGGCAATGAAGAAAGGAGCCGTTTTACGACCTGTTTTGGTTTGAACGAGATTGTGGGGGTGGTAGCCATAGTAATGTGTATGGGGTATATGTGTTATAGTTTTATCACTATCTTGTAATAAAGTCAATTCCCTGTTGTTATCCTAAGTCATCACGATGTTCACTAGACGATTTGGCACCACAATCACCTTTGCAATCTTTCCGTTTTCAATCCATTTACTGATATCGGGAGCCTGACGGGCACTGCGTTCCAGTTCTTCTTTCGAGGTACCGGGCGGAGCACTGAATGATCCCCTAACCTTACCATTTACCTGGATAATAATCGTCACCGCATCGCTGGTCAAGAATTGAGGGTCAGGTATCGGCCACGGTGCGGTATGAATTGACTGGGTGTTCCCGAGTGAGGCAAACAATTCTTCGGTAACATGTGGAGCAAACGGTGCAAGCAGTTTGAGAAGGATTTCAAACTGAGTTTTTGATAGTGAACCGATTTTTTCCAGCTCATTGGCGGCAATCATCAACGAACTGATTGCTGTATTGAAGTGTAAGTGTTCAATATCTTCACTCACCTTCTGTACGGTCTTGTGAATGACCTTGTGTACACTGTCAGGAACAGTTGCACCATCCTCCACGATCAGTGTCTGACGCATTCTCCATATCTTTTCGATAAAACGGCGCGCACCGATGATACTGGAAGTATTCCAGGCGATTTGCTGATCGAAAGGTCCCATAAACATTTCATACACACGCAACGTATCTGCACCATAGGTTCCAACAATATCATCTGGATTGACAACATTACCAAAACGCTTGGACATTTTGCGTCCATCTTCACCCATGATGAGTCCGACGTGCTGAAGTTTCGTAAAAGGTTCATTGGTCGAAACAACACCGATATCAAAAAGGAATTTATGCCAGAATCGCGCATAGATCAGATGTCGTGTTGCATGTTCCGCCCCGCCAACGTAGAGGTCGACTGGTGACCAGTATTTTTCTTTGGCAGAATCAACCAACGCATTGGTATTGTGCGGATCTTCGTAACGGAGATAGTACCAAGAAGACCCTGCCCACTGTGGCATGGTGTTAGTCTCACGTTTTGCAGGACCCTGACAGGTCGGACATGGTACATTGACCCACTCAGAAATAGCTGCCAAAGGAGATTCTCCAGTGCCTGTTGGTTCATATGACGTCACGTTGGGTAAGCGCACCGGAAGATCTGATTCCGGTACCGGGACCACACCACATTTTCCACAGTGAATAACCGGAATTGGCTCACCCCAGTATCGCTGACGAGAAAAAACCCAATCACGGAGTTTGTATTTGGTTACCCATGTTCCACCCGCAAAAGACGTCATATCTTTTCGAGCTTCCTCAGAAGAAGTCCCGTCGAATTTTCCAGAATTAATAAGTGTTCCGTGGGTTATTACAGGAAGTGAACCTTCATGAGAAATAACAGGTTGTATCTTGAGATTGTATTTCTGAGCAAATTGAAAATCCCGAGCATCATGAGCAGGAACAGCCATAACTGCACCTGTTCCATAGTCTGCAAGAACATAATCCGCGATCCAGACCGAAACGTTTTCATTATTTACCGGATTGATTGCTGTAATGCCTTTTAATTCAACTCCTGTCTTTTCCTTTGTAGCATCGGTACGTTCTATGTCGGATTTATTTTTTATTTCAGAAATATACGCATTCACCTCTTCTGTATTGCGTATGTGAGAGAGGAGTTCTGTTACCAAAGCGTGTTCAGGTGATAGTACGACATATGTCACACCAAAAAGCGTATCGGGTCGGGTCGTAAACACCTTGATTTCTGTATGCGCAAGACCTGAGCCTTCAATCTTGAACGTAATCTCTGCTCCTTCACTTCTCCCGATCCAATTGCGCTGCAATTCTTTGATTGAAGTTGGCCAATCGAGTACTGGCGTACCATCGGCTGCAGTCACATCTAGATCTGCCAACAATCGTTCGGCATAGTCGGTGATTTTGAGTACCCACTGTCGCATCGGTTTCTTTTCTACCAATGTTCCACACCGTTCACAGCGACCATTCTCAATATCCTCATTGGCCAACCCCGTCTTATCAACCGGACACCAGTTAATAGGCTCGTATGATTCGAATGCGAGGCCTTTTTTGTAGAGTTGAAGAAAGATCCACTGGGTCCAACGATAGTAGTTAGGATCGGTTGTATTGACCTCACGTGACCAGTCATAATCAAAACCAAGAATCTCTAATTGTTTCTTGTAGCGCGCAACATTCGTTTTAACCGCAACTTCAGGATGAGTTTGTGTCTTGATGGCATAATTTTCTGCAGGCAGACCGAATGCATCGAAACCCATAGGATGGAGCACATTCTTCCCTTGCATGCGCTTCATACGAGAAATAATATCGGTCGCAATATAGCCTTTTGGATGTCCGACATGGAGACCTTCGCCAGATGGATACGGGAACATGTCGAGAACATAGAATTTCTCCTTGGTCGTATCGTCGGTGGTTTTATAGATCTTAGAACTCGCCCACTGATTTTGCCACTTCTTTTCAATACTCACATGATCATATGCTACGAGAGAGGTTTTTGGAGAATCTTTTTTCATGTACATGACATCATATATCAAAAGTGCGCAAGATACAAAAAAGCCCAATATTAAAATAGATAAAAGAAAAGTCCGTCCCTCGAATGCACACGAGGGACGGACGGAGTGTTGTTTAGGGTTTGAAGTCAGTTTTTGAAGAAGTGCTGAATCGCGACACACACAACTAAGGTGATCACGATGAGTGCGATTGTGTACAGCATCAGACGATCATTCGATAAGAGAATGGGTTTCGGTGTATTGTTTCCGGCCAATCTGAATACTGAAGGTTGTGGACGACGACTGAAATCAAACCGCGAACGGCTACGTTTCATATAATATGATTGTGTGGTTGAAATGGACTTTCCTACTACCAATAACTATTATACCACACATGTCCAGAAAAGCAATACCCCATCATGCTGTTTACATATAGTCAAATAGATTGTCTAAAAAGGCCTTTGTTGAGTATTCGTACGCAAAAACACCCCGAAGATTCTCTTTCGGGGTGCGTGATACTTACCATGATCGTTCAAATCCAATGATGGGCCGGATACGATCATTACCCGGAACAGAATGGATCGCAAGACCCATGAAAATACGACTCCCATCTACTCGATGGGAGATCTTGAAACTGATACGTCGATCCCAATCGGGTGGATTGATGTTTTGTGATATGCCAAACGTGCACAATGTTTTATCCCCGATGGGCATTGATGTTAGGAATTCAGTTTCCGTCTCCAAGACTTCCCCTAACACGAGGTCGCTATAGTAATAGCGAAGATGCATGAACAAAATCGGCTTGTCTATATATCGTCCGACAGTCCAGGCAGCATAGGCATAGTTCCATCGTAAGCCGTAGCGCAAGTGCGTATGATCAACGATACGTCGCCAGCGTGACAGTGCATTTGTATGTAGAGCACTATCGTACCCGGCTACTGTTTCCAAAGTTACCAGATCGTTGGTAGCGTACAATAGCTGTTTTGAGTCCAATATTTCTTCCGCTGTGTTACCGACTGAATCTCGAAAGAGTCGTGCGAAAAACGTGTCCTGATTAAGTGTACTGTGTACGAACGGGATATCTTTGACTGTTTCTCGTAAACCGTATTGGGCCGAGCGACGGACAAGATCGGTACCGATACGAGCGACTCGACGATCATATTCTTCGTAGCTATCAGCAGAGAGTAGACGACCCATAGTATTGAACGGATGAAGGCTTCGAGGAGACAAATCATCAAATCGGTCAATGGTATTAAACTGGAGACGTTCCCCGAATGTGTTGGTTGCCACTGGTTGTACCCATGGAACCCTAGACATGTTGAGATTGAGGGTGTTGGTCGTCGGTACGGGTTTTTTAACAGTGTTTGTACTGTCATTGGCCCATAGCGCACGAGAACACTGAAAACAGAGTGTAATAAGGCATATATACTTCACAAAGAACCTCCTTTTGGTAGGAGTTGGTATTACCAAAACTGAGGGTATGGTACACCCGTGGCAGGGTTTGGCAAGGAGGTTACAACTAGAGAAAGCTCCCCCACTTCCTAGTATTGTTGTTTTACCATTTCATGCTACCTTAATTTTGGAAGTAATCTGTGGATTACTTGGTAGTAATTACCCCCCATCAACCCGTAAGTCGCTCCTAACTATAAGGGTGCCGGGTTGGTGGGCCTTTTTTAGATCTTAAACTCAATCACATCCCCATCCTTCACAATATATTCCTTCCCTTCTGTTCGTAACCACCCTTTCTCACGTGCAGCGCCAAATGATCCGGCTTCGAGGAGCTTGTCCCATTCGATAACTTCGGCACGGACGAATTTGTCTTTGAAGTCGGTATGGATAGCGGTTCCTGCCATAGGAGCGGTCCAGCCTTTACCAATGGTCCAGGCACGTGTTTCTTTTTCACCAGTGGTAAAGTATGTCGCCAAATTCAAAAGCTCGTAGCCTTTTTTAATCAATTCGTTAATACCATCCGCCTCCGCCAAGGCTCCGGCGGACACGTCCTCATTGGTAAGAGCTTTTCTCATCTCTTCTTTTTCATTACCATCAAAATCCTTCAACTCATGTTCGATACCCGCATCGACGATAACCCACTTGGCATTATTCTCTGTAAAAAAGGTCATGAGCGCTTTGTACCGCTCATCGGTCGGCGTTTCATCGAGGTTAGTACCGCCAGACTTTTTATTGAGCACATACATAAAAGGCTTTGCTGTCAGGAGGTGCATACTTTTCAGTAATGGTGCTTCGAATTCATCAGCAGTGACCGATGAAGCGAGTTTTTCATTTTCCAAAGCTGCTTTTACTTTTTCCAAAATGCCGTGCTCGAGAATTGCTTCTTTCTTGCCCGCTTTTACTTCTTTATTCAAATTTGAAAGACGCTTGGTAACAGTCTGGAGGTCGGCAAGAATGAGTTCGAGGTTAATGACGCCAATATCGAGCATGGGATTGATCTTGCCATCAACATGGATGATATTGTCATCCTCAAAGATGCGCACTACCTGAGCAATAGCGTCGGTCTCGCGGATATTGGAAAGGAATTGGTTACCGAGCCCTTCGCCAGCCGAAGCGCCTTTGACCAAACCGGCAATGTCGACAAACTCAACTGCTGCCGGAACTGTCTTTTGTGTTTTGGAAAATTCAGCCAACTTGTAGAGACGTTCATCGGGTACAGCAACAACACCGACCGAAGGATCGATAGTGGCAAAGGGATAGTTCGCCACCAAAACACTCTTGCGCGTCAGAGCGTTAAAGAGGGTGGATTTACCCACGTTTGGAAGACCGACGATGCCGATACTTAATGACATAGTAGAAAGAGCATAGCATATTAAGCTTTTCAGGCCTAATTACGGATTATTGACAATATGCCTATAAAAGTGCTATAATGTTATTCAGAAAGGTCTATTTATGGAACACCAATACAAACACATCAGGACACGCTCAGTCCGCGGTTACAAAGTTCGCACTCGCGCACGCATTCTTCCTGAAAAAGAAAGGCAAGAACGAGAGTCTCGAATGATCACGATGTTACTTCTTCGGAAGGTAACTTCTAAGAAGTAAATCCTCAATCAGGATCCCCCCAACCACATTCGTGCGGTTGCGGGACTCAATCGGGTTCACAACTGAAGTTGTGAGTCCATAGAGTTGAGTTCTTCACAAAACAATCAAAAAGGAGGTTTCAAATGTCTGCTTCAAAAAGGCACACTGTTGGGAACCTACTATTTTGGTTCCAAATTGTGTGCGCACTTATATTCTGCATATCCCAAGCATTAAGAATGCTCAAAAGTACTGAGGGAGTTTCATTCAGTTTATTTGTCTGCCACAGCGTCTTTACTCTTCTTAATCTTTCTCTCTCTGTTGCTGCTTTGAAAAATGCAGTGTATGGCGAAAGGATAATCAAAAGACAAGCGGTCTACATGTATGCAATGTGGACACTGATCCTTGCTCTGCATACAGGGATCGCTTTCTGGAAGATGGAACACCTCTGGAAACAGATCGACACTCTAACTGCTCTTATAGTGGTGATCGGAATCATCCTCGTCTTGGCAATTGCGAAAGTGAAGAAACTTTCTTTACTAGACCCTTATGTAAAAGCAGGGCTCGCAATTTCCTTCAAAGCTGTTCCTCAGTTCACTCTTGCTCTGGTGATTTATTACTCTGGCAAAGGAGGGCTCTCGGGAATATGGATCCTCTTCGGTCACGTCACCATTCTTACACGTCTTGTTCATCTCTGGATTTCCAACCATGAAAAATGGGATAGGAATACGAAAGGTTCATTTGTGAGTGAAGTTTGGAATGAACTAAGTTGGCTTGTGGCGACTGCTGCATGGCTCTTGTGTTAAGTTCTTACCTACCCCTCTGGCAAATCGGAGGGGTATTTTTATGCTACTATTTACCCGACAGGTTCTTTCTGATAACCCTCCACCAAAAGGCATGTATGCGAATTTTAAAACATTGGTTTCTGTATTGCTCCAGTTCACACTACCGAAGAGAGTGCCGTGAGATACGGAAATTCTGGAAACAATTATTCGATTGGGGTCGCAACGCAAGCGAACTCGCGTATGGAGATTTGACAAGACCGCGACCTCGATGAGGTTCACGGTAGTACAGGGCCCCGGTGGGCCTTTTTTGTTATACTGTGCCTATGACCAAAATCCTCACCCTCTGCATGGTGATACAGGATCAAAAGATTCTCCTTGGTATGAAGAAGAAGGGTTTTGGTGTGGGACGATGGAATGGATTTGGGGGCAAGGTGGAACCAGGAGAAACCGTAGAGGCTGCCGCTCGTCGTGAGTTACAAGAAGAGGCTGGTATTGAAGCCGGTGAAATGAAAGAAGTGGGGGTTCTGGAATTTACATTTGAGAATGATCCGAAGGTTTTGGAGGTGCATATTTTCAAAGTAAATAGTTTCAATGGTCAGCCCGTAGAAAGTGAAGAAATGAAACCGCAATGGTTCAGTCTGAATGATATTCCCTTTTCTGATATGTGGTCAGATGATATCCATTGGTTCCCTTTGTTACTCAGTGGCAAATTATTCAAAGGAAAATTCCTTTTTGACAGACCGTCCGATGCAGAATATTCTGCCAAGATACTCGGCAAGGAACTACACGAAGTGAATACACTGTAGGACTTACTTAACCGCTGGTTTCAGAATAGCCTCCAGCTCGGTACGATGGCTTTCCATGACTTTCATAGCCGCATCCTGTTGACCCATACCCTGATTGACTTTGACTTGGATTTCTTCGGCAATCTTTTTGAAGAGCTCGGGATTTTTCTCGATAATGGTAATGAACATCTCGATCTGATCATCGGGCAGACCTTTGAGTTGGCGCTTGAGAAGGGTTTTTACAAAAAAGTTCATGGTATATGTGGGTGAATGCATCCAAGAATACCACGAGATAGAAAATACGGTCAATAAAAAACTGCCGGGTGTTTGACCAGGCAGCATGTTACGAACATATGATGAACTATTGATGTCTCCACCAAAAGACCGACGTGTAACCAATGTCCTCCAGCGGTAACCTCTTCTCCAGAATTTTCTTTCGGAGCAGTAGAGGTTCTCGCTTATACAGCGCGCGCCGTTCTGCTTTCCTCCGTTCCTTATTCGCACGATGGATTTCGACAGGTATCCATTGACCCTTTTCCGGTGAATCCGGAGCGATGAAAACAACAGGAATGCACTTTATTGTCCCTGCTTCATGTACGACTTCTATGGCTGACTGACCGTGACGTCGAGGTGCGGGTGATTTCATCTCTTTATTGGCATAGACTCCATCTGAACAGGTGTTCATATGATTACGTGTATGGGTTTTCAAGGTACTAACTTACTTTAGCTACTCCGCTAAAAGAAACGAACTTAGGAGTAGTGAACATTGCAAAAGGCAGCCTTGGACTGGATATTCCAGGTACGAAGGAATGTGGCGACCTTAATTGAATGTTGCATTGAATGCATGGGAACTACTATAGCACACTATCAAAAAAGTAACATACGGGGAAAAATCTGCACCCTACTCAACCTCCTGTGCTCCCCTTTCATATTTTTTAATGGGTAATTTGTTGAGATTCTCCAAGATAGGGGTGATAAATTTCCATGAGGACATGATTTCTTCGGTAGAGGCAAAGAGTGTTTGATCGCCTCGGAACACATCGAAAATCAAGCGCTCATAGTCAGTTGTTGACCCGAGCGTCGGCATAGTTTCGCTATAGGAAAACTTGAGAGGCTTTGGCTCGACTTCAAATCCTTGACCTGGAGTCTTCACGAAGAAACGAATCTTGATACCTTCATCTGGTTGGATACGGAAGGTCAAAATATTCTGATGAGTCGATCCTTTATTGGTTTTGAAGTACACGTCGATTGCGGTCTTTGATTCGACCATGCCTTTGCCACTCTCTAAATAAAATGGAACCCCCTTCCAACGAGGAGAATTGATCGAGGCTTGAACTCGGAAATAGGTTTCAGTAGAGGATGTAGCACTAACACCTGGTTCAGAAGTATATCCCTCGTACTGACCACGTACCACGAACTTTTCCATAGTGCGTAGAGGAATCTTGAGCAATTTGGAAAGTACTTTGGCACGTTCTTTTCGAATCGTGTCTGCCTTGAAGTTCTTTGGCTTATCCATACTGACCAACGCTAACATCATCAACATATGATTTTGCCCCACATCACGAAGTGCACCAACAGGATCATAGAACGCGCCCCGACCTTCCATCCCCTTTTTCTCAAAGAGACGGATATGGACCTTCTCTATCGAATCACGGTTCCACAATGGTTCGAACATACTATTGGTAAATCGAAATGCCAAAATATTTTGCAGGCTTTCCTTGGCCAAATAATGGTCGATGCGGAAGATCTGTTCTTCTTTGAACAATGTACCGAGGACCCTATCGAGACGATGTGCGGTTGCGGTATCATTTCCAAATGGCTTTTCGATAAGAACCCTGGTCCAACCGGTATCATCGGCACATGGAGCAGTGAGGCGTGATTGTGCCAAGCGTTCCAGAATACCCTCGTAGAGAGTTGGGGGCACGGAGAGGTGGAAGAGCTTATTGGAACACTGACCCCATCGCGAATCGATGTCGTTGAGCTTGTCTGCTAGACGAGCGTATGCACGAGGATCATCGAACAGTCCTTGTTCATAGGACATATGATCAAAAAAATGTTTAATATCCTCTTCTTTAAATTGACCCGGGCGAACATTGAGCCGTTCGCGGATATATTCCCTAAACTCATCACGGGCCATGGGACGACGTGAAAAACCGATGATTGAAAAACGCTGAGGCAGCATCTTCTTGCTGTAGAGATGAAGTAATGCAGGAATGAGTTTACGTGCAGCAAGATCACCGGTAATGCCAAAAATGACAAAAATGGTCGGATGAAGTGGTATCGAATTTGGATTGGTCGAACTGGTCATGCGGGCAGTGTACAGGTAAATGTCTCTACTGAAAAGTGGTGGTGAACTAGAAGTTCTCGCTCCATTCTACCCATAGTGGATAGAGATGGTTTGCCACGAAGACGCACGGTATGATCAGGATGGCGGAAAGAACCCACAAGGTAAAGGAAAAAATTTTCACAATAACTTTCATGCTTCATATTATATACTCAGCTTTGAGAGAATAATAGTCTGTGATATATTTTGATTTCTGAAATACGGG
>LFCL01000019.1 GCA_001189105.1 Parcubacteria bacterium C7867-002 | reverse complement strand
ATAAGATAGTTGAATAAGCCGCGGCACACATGTCCTGGTATGAGCCGAGGACTGTCTGAGCGAGTTGTAATCATTAGAAAATGCCGAGCATGCGGATTTGAGTGAGGCATTTTCTAATAATTACACGAAGCGAGTTCCGCAGGTCAGAAAGGAACATATATTCAGAGGTCTCAACTTGAGGCAATTGCACATTTTAAAGCATATGCTATACTCTCTTTTACTCATATGGCACATAAGAAAGCAGCCGGACAGACCAAAAACGGAAGAGATTCGAATCCAAAACACCTTGGAGTCAAGATCAACCATGGCCAAAACGCAATGACAGGACAGATTATCCTCCGTCAGCGTGGTACTTCATGCCTTCCTGGCAAGAACGTAGGTGTTGGAAAGGACTACACCCTCTTTGCCCTCAAAGATGGCACTGTTCAATTTGGTTCAAAGCGTAAGACCGGTTTCAATAACGACATCCTCCGAAAGAAGATTGTTCACGTTATATAGATCGAACATAGTCAGTAAACCGTAAACAGAAAAACGTCCCGAAGTACTTCGGGACGTTTTTCTGTTTTTTCCTCTATGTACCCGTCCGCCTTATTTACCTTTTCCTTCCACGATCAACTTGAACTTCGTACTCTTGCCACCTGCTGAAACCTCTACCATATGTTCCCCAACCTCTTTGATAGGATGTTCAAGGACAATAAATGAAGGGTCAACCTGAATATGAGCTTGTTGTGCGAGTTCTTTGGCCAGCTCTTCACGATGAAGACCTGCAAACAGACTACCTTTGGCATTTGCTTTGCCGGTTACCTTGAGAACAACCTGTTCTAATGCACTGAGATTCTTGAGAAGGAGATCTTCATGAATCTTGCGCTCACTGGCTTCTGCCTTCTTCTCTAATTCTACCCTTTTCAAGGCCTCTGGCGTGCCTGTAACAGCGAGTCCACGAGGAATAAGGAAGTTGAGGGCATGGCCACTATTTACTTCTTTAATATCGAAACGCTTACCTATCTTGGGAACGTCTTTCAGGAGTATTACTTTCATAGGATTAATTAATCGTTATATCTTATTAATTCGAAAGGAGTTCAATAGCCTTATTAAGCTGACTATCATTTTTAACGGCAATGTCCTTCTCAGTGATCTTAACCTCATAGTCGGGTTTAAGTCCAGTGTGGGACAAGTTATGACCCAACGGTGTCAGCCAGCGAGCAATAGTGACCTTCAGGGACGTATTAGAGGTGATACCTACTAATTCTTGTACAGAACCCTTACCAAACGTCTCTGTACCTACAATTTTGGCGACCTTATGTTCCTGTAATGCACCTGCCAGAATTTCAGATGCCGAAGCAGATCCACTATCGGTCAGGATGATCATCCGAAGTTTGTCAGTAAAGATATTGTATCCCTTACTCCGATATATCTTTGGTTCGGCATTTTTGCCAAAATCCTCAATAACGACAGTTTGCCCAGCAGGAAGGAACCATGAAGCCATGTCCCAGGCTGCATCGAGATATCCACCAGGATTACCACGAAGGTCAAGAATCAGCTTGTTATTGCCCGAAAGAACGAATTCACGCAATGCACCACGGAAGAGATTGGCTGATTGAGCAGAGAAGCTATAGAGACGGATCACGAATATACCACCTGGCTTGGTACTTGTTTCAATGGTCGGTATATTGATAACCTGACGGACCAAGACTCGCTCCACTGTTTTTGCAGCACCTTTTGGTAAAAAAGTTAGTGTTACACTCGTTCCCGCAGCTCCACGGATGAGTTTGACTGCTTGATCAACACTCATGTCATTGGTTGGTTTGTCACCAATTTTAATAATAAAATCACCCGCTTTAACTCCTGCTTTCTCGGCTGGACTATCTTTGATGGGAGTAACAACGAGCAACTGATTCTCTTTGATACCAATCTCCATACCAACTCCTTCGAAATTGCCGGCAATGTCTTCTTGGAATGATTTGGATTCTACTGGCGGAAAGAAAACGGTATACGGATCGCCATATGAAGCAGCAAGGCCCTTGATGGAACCCCAGACACGCGCTTCGGCTGTAGTACTGGCAGCCTCCACATACTTCTCATCAAGAATATTCCACGCTTTCCAGAATGCTTCGAATTGGACAGGGTTGACCAAATGAGTGTCGGTAAGACGAGAATCTGCAATAGTATCAAAACTTCTCTTACTCCCCACATATGCTCCCAGTAAAAATGTAACTGCAATCAGAGGCACTATTATAAAAAGAAGGTTCTGCTTTTTGTATTGAAAATTCATAGATAATTAGTATCTCATATCTATTTGTGAAAACCAAGAAAAATCCATATAATGGGGATATGGATATATTTCTCCATAACACCTTGTCCCGCGACAAGGAAAAATTCACTCCGATCACCCCGGGGAAAGTGGGCATATACAGCTGCGGACCTACCGTATACGATCGTGCACATATCGGCAATCTCCGTTCATACGTATTCGCCGATACCCTCCGCCGGATGTTCGAATACAATGGGTATACGGTAAAACACATCATCAATATTACCGATGTAGGACATCTCTCGAGTGATGCTGACGAAGGTGACGACAAGATGACACGGGCACTCCTCCGTGACAACAAACCTTTGACCTTAGAATCTATGTTCGAAGTCGGTTCGACCTATCTTGCCGCTTTTATCGAAGATATTCAAAAAATGAATATTGAACTCCCTACCGAAACCCCTCGTGCAAGTGAACATATCCAAGGTGTTATCACCCTCATCACAGAACTCGAGAAAAAAGGAATTGCCTATATCACGAGCGACGGTATTTATTTTGATACCTCTCGGTTCCCTGCCTATGGAAAGCTCGGTAATATCAAAATCCGCTCACTTCGCGAAGGGAGTCGTGTTCATATCAATCCCGAAAAACGAAATCCTATCGATTTCGCATTATGGAAATTCAATCCCTCTCTTGGATGGGAAAGTCCTTGGGGCAAAGGGTTTCCGGGCTGGCATATCGAATGTTCCGCCATGTCCCGAGAGTATCTTGGTCAACCGTTTGATGTCCATACAGGCGGTATCGATCACATCCCCACTCACCATAACAACGAGATCGCCCAATCAGAAAGTGCCTACAATGATGCATTGGCGCACTATTGGATGCATAACGAATTTATCCGGCTGGAAAATGCCAAAATGGCAAAGTCCTCTGGCTCATTTATTACACTCGATACACTCCTCGAGGAAACAATATCTCCCATTACGTATCGCTACTGGTTGTTAACCGCTCACTATCGTTCACCTGTCGATTTTAGTTACGAAGCTGTACGTGGTGCACAAAGTGCATTAATCCGATTACTGACAACATTTGGTAACTATCCCGATGGAGGCAACCTAGTTTCTACATATAGCTCTCGATTCCAGGCACGTATTAACGACGATTTGGATCTGCCACAGGCAATTGCCCTGATGTGGGAACTCATCAAAGACTCTACTGTCTCTGATGCCGACAAAAAAGCAACTCTACTCAATTTTGATACGGTCTTTGGTCTCCAGTTGGCATCCATCCCTTCCCTTCATGATGCTCCTGCAGCAGTGATACCAGCCGAAATCCACGCTCTCTCCGAAGCGCGAGAAGAAGCTCGTGCCCAAAAGGACTGGGTCAAAGCCGATGCTCTCCGGAACGAGATCGAGGCTCGAGGTTTTATCCTGACCGATACAGAAACCGGGGTTAAAATAACAGAAGAGTAATCAATTGTATTCTGCCCTCTCCCTCACTCTTACAAAATCACGAATCTCGCCTTTTACTTCGTTCATCTCATCGGCAAAATCCTGACGAGTGACTTCGATCTTATCTTCGATATCAGAAAGCCGTGAGTAAATGCGTGATTCGACACTATCGATCCGCTCTTCGAGACGTTCGAAGGAGCGGGCAATGGAAACTGCTACATCGTCGCCATTTTTGTAAATAATTCGCTCAATAAGTTCCACATCTTTATGTTCAAGTGACATATTTTTTATGTATTACTGCGCGCCTATACATGTTTTTCGTTGAAAACCGAAATAATGTGGTAAGTCACGTTCAAGAAAACATTTTGTTTTCAACGAAAAACATGTATAGGCGCTCATTCTTATAACCGACGCCATCCCCATCTTTTCCCCGTTTAAGCCTGTTCCCTGTCATCTTGGCCCGCGTGATACAATAGCCCCATGAGTCAAATATCTCCGTATGTAAAAGCCAGAGACCTCAAGATTCCTCCCCAAAATACTGAGGCAGAAAAAGCTCTGCTCGGATCCGTTATGATCCGTAGTGAGGTTATGCACGACATTACCGACATGGTCGGCGAATCTTCATTCTATTCCAACCAACACCGTATTATTTGGGCTGCTATCTTCGAGCTCCATTCAAAAAACTCTCCGATTGATATCCTCTCTCTATCTTCTCGACTCAAAGAAAAAAACCACCTTGACCAAGCTGGTGGCATGACCTATCTCACCGAACTCATCAACACCGTTCCCTCTTCTACCAATGCGAGCCACTATGCCGATATTGTCGAAAAGAAACACGTGCTTCGCGAACTTCTGCGGGCTGCCGAACACATCAACGGTCTCGGCTATGAAGAGGAGTTAGAACTCCATGATATTCTCGAAAAAGCAGAGAAAGCACTCTACAACGTCACCAACAAATCAGGGTCTCACAAATTTGTGGCTCTCAAGGATACACTTTCCGAAGCATGGGAACGTTTGGACCATCTCCATAAGACCCGCGACGAACTTCGTGGTGTACCAAGTGGTTTTCCTGAAATTGATAACAAATTGGCCGGATTCCAAAAGTCGGACCTTATTATTCTTGCAGCACGACCATCTATGGGAAAAACATCCCTTGCTCTGGATATTGCTCGCAAGTCCGCCATCAATCACAAGGTGCCTGTAGCAATCTTTTCTTTGGAAATGAGTTCGCAACAACTCGTGGATCGTATGCTTTCCGCCGAATCCCAAGTCGATGCGTGGAAGATTCGTACAGGTCACAACCTCTCGGCTCAAGACGACTTCAAAGCCATCGGCGAAGCGATTGGACGCCTTTCTGAAGCACCGATATATATCGACGATCAGCCAGGTAATAACATCCTTAAAATGCGTGCCGTAGCGCGACGTCTGAAAAATGAAAAAGGGTTGGGATTGATCGTTGTGGACTACTTACAACTGATGCTCCCTACCAACGCTAACCGCAACAACGATAACGTAGTGCAACAAGTCACCGAAATTTCCCGATCCCTGAAGAATCTTGCTCGCGAACTTGAGGTGCCCGTATTGGCCCTTTCACAGTTGTCTCGTGCCGTGGAGCAACGTGGCGGCAAACCTCGTTTGTCTGACTTGCGCGACTCGGGTTCGATCGAACAAGATGCTGACGTGGTAATGTTTATTCACCGTGAATCGGACCAAGACCTTGGGGGACGCAAAGAAGAAGCAGAGATCATGATTGAAAAGCATCGTAATGGTCCTACCGGTATTGCCAAACTTCACTTTGATACCAAGAAAACAACCTTCCTCAGTATTGATAAGGCGGATTTTGGAGATTTCAATGGAATGTAGAGAAGTGGAAGATTTTAGAGCTATGCACTAAGATGTAGCAATGGACTCCCTCCGTCGTCTCGAAGATATATTCGCTCACTTCCCTGGTATTGGTCCCCGCCAGGCTCGGCGTTTTGTGTATTATCTCCTGAGCAAATCTCCCTCTTTTATCAACGAATTTACCACTCTTATCGAGGAGGTCCGTAAGGCTACTTCCACGTGCAAAATGTGCCATCGACTCTTTATGGGCAAAAGTGCCACTTCCCTTTGCACTATTTGTAGTGATATGAAACGGACCCAGACAACTCTTATGATTGTGGCGCGCGATTCTGATTTTGAAACCATAGAAAAGAGTGGTGCCTATCAAGGTCTCTATTTTGTTCTCGGCGGCACCGTACCACTCATGGATAGTTATCCAGAAAAACGGATCCGTCTCCAAGGACTTGTGGAACGTATTTCAAACTCCCTTTCAGTAAGTGAAATTATCCTTTCTTTCAATACCACTCCCGACGGTGAACATACTGCAAACATTGTGCGAAAAGCTATCCAAGAACTCCCCCTTTCTCAACCTATCACGGTGAGTATCCTCGGCCGCGGTCTTTCTACCGGTGCAGAACTCGAATATGTCGATGGTGAGACTATTAGGAGTGCCCTCAAAAATAGAAAATAAAAAAAACCTCCCGAAGGAGGTGATTTTATTTGACTGTATCGATCTTTACCTTGAAGAACGGCTGGCGATGAGTGTTGCGCTTGTGATAACGACTCTTTTGTTTGTATTTGATAACTTCAACCTTTGGAGCGTGGCCAATCTGAGTGATGGTGCCACTAACTTCTGCCTTTGAGATATAAGGGGTGCCGATAGTAGTATCTTTGCCGTTATCAACCAAGAGGACTTTGTCGAATACAATCTTGTCGCCTTCCTTGTATTCCCCAATAAGCTTCTCAATGGTAATAACATCGCCTTTTGAGACGCTGTATTGCTTGCCACCTGTTTGGATAACTGCTAATTCCATAATTCACCCATTTTACACAGTTTCCTGTATATTGCAAGGGCTTTTACACATTTCCTCGTACCATCACCAGAAGCTATTTACATACCTTACTATATGTAGTATTATCTATACCCGGAGAGGTCTCTGTGAGATCTCATGGAACACAACTCAACGAAAGGAATTATGACTCATGCCGATATCTTGGTCTTGAACGTCACAGGGAGTTGCAGCACGGTTTCTTTTCCTGTTTTGGAAAGCCTTCTTCAGATGTTACCCGATCTCCGGGTCGAAGGAGAGGGAAAATTGAGTATTCCCCACCTCAAATTTGAGGGACATGTGGCCATCATGCTCATTGGTTATCCTCGAGCAAGGCACGCGTTCGAATTCACCTTCGGAGGCAGGCTCGACGAAAAGCCCTACATTATCCGGATCACGGCTGATTCAACTTTTTTCAGTCTCCGTCCTTCGAAAAGGGCCGAGATTATCACTCAGCTTAAACCTCTTCCTATTCGCTGGGGATCAATCTCACCTGTAGAGTGGAAATCAGAAGGAAATCCCCGCCACTCCGGCGGGCTTTTTTAATTACTTTTTACGAATCACATGCTATTATGAAAAAAATTACAATGTATCATAAGCAATTCGTCATCATTCTAGTCTGTGTGACTATTTCAATACTCGGAAGTGCGTTTGTATTTTTCCAACGTAACAATCCTACGTATAACATTACCCTCCCTGCCGCGCTCGAACCATATCGTTCAGCTTTTACCTATGGAGAAAAGCCTGCCCTCGCCAATCCTGATTTTTTTGGAAAGGTGCGACGTGAGTTTATCGAACAAAAAGCAGAATTCATCGAAGCAGACCTTTCAGCGATGACTCTGAAAGTATACAAAAAAGGTGCCTTATATCTCGAAGTTCCAATCGACAGCAAAGGGCGTGAGGGTTCCTGGTGGGAAACTCCGGCAGGATTGTACAAAATTAATAAAAAAGAAGAACGACATTTCTCTGGCATTGGCCATGTCTGGATGCCGTGGAGTATGAATTTTCAAGGAAATTTTTATATTCATGGACGCACCTACTATCCTGACGGTACATTGACCTCCAAGGAATTCACCGGTGGCTGCATTCGCCTATCGACTGAAGATGCTGAAAAAGTGTACAACGCGATTGAAGTAAACACTCCAGTCCTTGTTTTCAAAGAAAGTTTTTCTCCTGATGTATTTAGGTACCAATACGGGACCGGACCACACCTATCTGCTCCCATCTACCTATCAGCCGATCTGAGAAACAATCACATCTTTGCCAGCAAGGCTTCCACACAAATAGTCCCTATCGCATCGATCACCAAGCTCATGACAGCACTTATCGCCACAGAATATATCAACCTCGACAATGTGGCATACGTTGCTCCCGAATCTATCGTCTACACTTCCAAACCTCGTCTTAAGATCGGTTCGGAATATAGTGTCTATCAACTCCTCTTTCCTCTGCTCATGGAATCGTCAAACGAAGCAGCCGAAACGATTGCCCGCCATTACGGACGTAACATGTTTATTCAACACATGAATGAAAAGGCTGCTTCGATTGGGATGATGCACACCCGTTTTGCCGACCCATCAGGCGCCTCTGCGGAAAATATTTCGACTGCCGAAGATCTCTTTATGTTGGCAAAATATATCTACAATAACCGTAGTTTTATTTTCAATATTACATCAGGCAAAATCAAAGACAGTGCCTATGGGGAAAATAGCTTCACTGATATCCAAAACTTCAACACCTTTGCGGGTCACACTCATTTCTTTGGCGGAAAGAATGGCAAAACAACTGCAGCTGCCGAGACAAGTCTTTCCGTTTTCGAACTCCCTGTAGGGACCACTAAACGCCCTATTATTTCGCTCGTTCTTGGCTCTCTCGATGAAAGGACTGAGGCTCAAGCATTACTGGATTACACACTCAAATACGTTCAATAAAAGGATGATATTGGGGCCGTAATTGACTTTTTTATTAAAAAATGTCATGATGCATGGCGAATTGTACTTCCAAACCCATATTGTATGGACTAGGAGTACTCGAACAAAACAACAAAAAAGTAGTTAGAAGTTATGAGAAAAATGAAACACGTCCTGCTCGCTTCCGTAGCAGCAGTCAGTTGTCTGGCCTCCAGTGCGCATGCCCTGGAGTATAATCAAAATATTCCGGCCATATTTGGTACTGGTGGCAACCCTGCCCAAGGATGGACCACGTTTACACAGGACCACATCCAACTCGGTCTGCGTGCCAAGAACAGGACGGACGGAACCACTCCCAACAATGGGGCTGGTACCTATACCTTCCCTGTTGGCACGGCACCTGCCTCGACTCGCGCCATATGGAACTTTGAGTTCAGTGCCAACGTGGATTATAATCCCGCATCCCCAGGAAGCGGAGATGCCCCGGTGCCACCAGCGACCCTGGCGGATTACACATACCTGTTGTCGGTAGACACTGATCCCTCGGCAGGAACTTCATTCCTCAGCTACAACCCACTTGTCTTTCATCAGGACAACTCGTACGGCAATAATGCTACGTTGCCTGGACAAGGTGTGGAAGTTGGGGTCCTGGCTGGCAGCGCCTACTCACTCGCCCAAAACAGTCAGAACATCACGTTCTTTCCATTCCTGGGAAATCCTCTGATCAACGGTACCTACGACTTCACCTTCGGCATCTATGAAGGTGCGGATTTGATCGGCGAAACCAAGATGACCGTGGTCGTCGGCGAAGGTGGTACTCGCAACGTTCCCGATGCTGGCTCGTCGGTTGCTCTGCTCAGCCTCAGTCTTGTCGGCGTCGGCTGTATGGGCCGCAAGCTCAAGAAACTCGTTCATTAACTCAAAACTTATTCGCTTCACTTCAGAAGTAAGCGCTATCTACCCCTCAGAAGGTAACTAAACGGACATTCACGACTCTTCTAGTTCACACTGGAAGGGTCTTTTTTATATCAAAATCAACCTTGCTCTACCAATCTGAACGAAGGCGATCCTTGGTTTATTCCTCCTCAGGTTTTTCTAATACAGGAACTTCGATACCTGGAGCAGACCCGGTGATGCGCAATACGTCTTTGTCTACTTTCTTGAGCTCTTTACTGGAACTATTGTAATGATTAATTACCGTAGACAGTGATACCCCTAGCTTGCCATGATACTCCTCATACTTTTTGAGATGTGTACCAAGCTCGTTAACCCGCTTAATAATATCTTTTGCAGTTTCTTCGATCTGAAGCGCCTTGAGACCTTGTAACACCGTCTGAAGATATGCCAGGAACGATGTTGGTGACACGATAATGACTTTGTACTTTCCGGCAGCACGTTGAATAAGGTTATCGGTTTCTTCGGCAATAGCACCAATCTTATTGACCAGGAGATCGTAGTAAATAGCCTCATGAGGAATGAACATAAAGGCAAAGTCGAGAGTACCCTCGTCCGGTCGAACATATTTTGATGTTTCTTGAATTCGAAGTTTGAGGTCATTTACAAACGCTTTTTCCAACTTTTCTTTTTCGATAGGATTACGTTCCTCAACTAATTTATTATAATTTTCCAAAGAAAACTTCGAGTCCACAGGGATCACCTTATCTTTGACAAAGACGACCGCATCGACAATTTCCCCATTCAAAAAAGGATACTGCATCTGGTACTGACCTGGTGCCAAGACGTTACGCAGGAGTGTTTCCAAATAGTATTCGCCGAGAATGCCGCGGTGTTTTGGATTCTTCAAAATGTCCTGCAGATTTTGCAGCTGATCAGCAAAGGAGACCACCTGCCTATTGGTTTCATCGAGTTTAGTCAGACCTTGGGTGACTTCTTTGATCAACTTGGAGGACTCTGAGAGCTGAGTGCGGACCGACTCCTGCATCGAGCGTGAAGATTCGTGGATCTTGGTATCTACTGTCCTAGTGAGATCCCCTACCTTACGATCCAAGGTCCGGGACAATTCGTGCATATTGGTATTCATCTGTTCAAGCACCAATTTGACCCCCTCATCCCCTTTTTCTGCTGGTGTATTTCTGCGACGCACCAGAAAAAACGCCAATACAACATTGAGTGCGATTGCCAGAATTACCAAAATAATCAGAGTAGTTTGCATACGAGAAGTTTACAGGGTAGGAGGATATTTTACCATCTTCTGTTACAATTACCGCATGAATATGTTCTGGAAATGGACTCGTCGACTCATTCTCTACCCTTTCGCGATATGTATCGGTATCCTGGTCATCATGTTCACCGTCACGAACCTCGTCACCACTCCTTCCAACGACCGTGATTGGAATGACGATCAAGACATCCTTCCCTTTGCTGAAATTAACGACAATCTCGTAACCATCCACAATATCCGCAATTTCTCCTACGCTTCCACGACCAGTTATACGCCGAATTATTATGACAAGACATTCGATATAACGAAGCTCAAAAATGTCTGGTATGTCGTCGAACCTTTTTCCGGTATTCCTGGTTCTGCTCATACTTTTCTCAGTTTTGAATTTGAAAATGATCAATTCGTTTCCATCTCGGTAGAAATTCGTAAAGAAAAAGGTGAATCCTATAGCCCCATCAAAGGACTCTTTAATACCTATGAACTGATGTACGTCATCGCCGACGAACGTGATGTCATCAAGCTGCGCTCCAACTACCGCAAAGACCTCGTCTATCTCTACCCCGCCAAAACCACCACCGCAAAGATCCAAACACTCTTTCTGGATATGGTACAACGTGCCAATGACCTCAAAGAAAATCCTGAGTTCTATAACACCATCACCAATACATGTACCACCAACATCGTGCAACACATCAACACCATCACCCCAGACCGCGTCCCCCTCTTCAACCTCAGCGTCCTCTTCCTTGCCGAATCCGACAAACTCGCCTACGACCTTGGACTGATCGATACTGACCTCTCTTTCGAAGAGGCTCGTAAGAAGTTCTTTATCAATGACCGCGCTCTGCGGTATGCGGAGAGTGTAGATTTTTCGAGGAGGATACGGGAGTAAGGAGATGGTAAGTGTGGTAAAATTGGAGGGATTAAGAAATTAACTAAAATATTATGAAAAAATATAAGAATATTATTTTGTCTTTAGAAATGTACGGCGCGGCGATTGCATGGTATTTCTCCGGTTTATTTGTAGGCACCCTACTACCGTTTTACCAATATGGTACGGCTATGACAAATATCCTCAATGGCATAGTTTTATATCCACCACTCATTTTATCTCTCATAGGAATATATTTTGGCTTTAAAAGCAACAAAACAAATGAGTCATCTTGGCTTGGTAGTGTAATGATATTAATTGGTGTCCTAGTTATACTTTCCCCTTTCATTCTTACCTTTATTTCATACAGGATTTAATAAAAAAGAGCTTACTTTCCCGAAGAAAAGCAAGCTCTGTGATCTAGAAAGAACTATGCGGTGCTATCACTCGATAGAACCGACGGTAATGATTTGTCGAATCTACATCGTAGAACGGAACCACTCCATTGGTATTGACCAACTGAGCAATATCCATCCAATCGATGAGATTTGATGAGGTCTGAACACTGTAGTTAAAACCTGACTCTCCTTTCAACTCATACAACAACGTATTGCTCGTATTAGTTTTGAGTGAAAGAGAGAAAGGTTGACTGACACCTATTTGAGTTAGTACTACATTCGTAAGGATCACACTGGACAAAGCGGTGTTAGGGTAAGGATCCAAACGAAAACCCAGAACGTGTGAACCATTGGCAACTGCTTGTGGAAATGACAAAGAATAATGTTGAAACCCTGGTCGAACATGCAGCTCGTCAATAGTCCCAATAATATTCGTATCCCAATACACAGCCAGTACACTCGCCGAGCCATTAGTACCCGCAAACTTCATATCGAATGATATTGTGTTCACCGGATTGGTAGGGGTAATAATTGTACCTGTCCACACCGGTGATCCAGGATTGAGCTGAAGTGCACCATACCATTTCTGAATGGTCCCACTAGCGCTTTGGATAGTTGGCCAGGTAACAAAATCAGCGGACTGATTAGGCCACACTCGAGGAGTATTTGGAATTTCTTCTTCACACTCCAGGATTCCAAGTACATGTGCTGGAACATTCCCTGTTACGTAGTTGTTGCGCGCAAAACCCCAATTCCCCCCTTCTTTACTTAAAGGAAAACCGAATCCTACATATTCAGAATTCGTATTTCCTACAATAGTGTTCGTATAGAACATGTAAGGCCACTGATGAGAACTTCCTGTAATTTTACATAGAACAACAGGATCACCCGCTGTAGAAGGAAACTTTGAGATTCCTGTGACTTTGAAAGGATCGAGTAACTTTACGTCTACATTGTAAGCATTACTTAGACACCCTTCCGTTACAGAACCAGTAAATAGATCTGATGCAAAATAATTATCAGACCAATCTGCCCCTTTTCCATATCTCGTAATCCCTACTCCATCATTTCCAATGTAAGCATCCAGAAATGTACAATGTACCGTTGTACTTGGCGATAGTGTCTTGATCCATTCAGAGGCTTCTTGTATCACCTCAGCACCCGTACTGTGTCCGATAAGATGAATATGAGCCCATCCCTGAACACCTAGTGCGGAACCGAGATTTAATCCTTCTTGTTTTGCATTTGCCAGAGCATCTTGCGCAGCCACCTTCCAGGCATTAGTAATCCACTTATACCCAAATACTTGCCACGTACTACCACCATTTCCATTCAAGTAAGTACTAACATTATTTGACATGTGATCTACCCACGAAGGGTGAGATGCTACAATCGGGCTAAATATCCTGTTTATCCACCCGTGTGTAATCAATACCAAACTATCTTTTCCTTCCTGCCTCTGAGGATAGTCTCCAAAGACAGGTTTAGGTACCGGTGTATCAAATAGATTTTCATACTCTACCGGCAACGGGTTCAGCAAAAATGCATGACTCTGTCCGGCTGGAGTTAGTCCATATCCAACTATTTGACCACGATCATTGATCGCGGTTGCTTCAATTAATATCCATCCTGAATTTTGATCGACCAAAAGATCGTTCAAGTTGTTCATAATACCGTTCGAATACACAAATGCTCGAACAGTCACACCGGAACCTACTGAATACCCACCTACGATTTCATTGTTATTGTTTATATCGTATGCGCGAGTAATTTGGGTCCCCGATGTACCCAAGCTCTGAGTAGAACTATTTGAATACAGAAACGAACTCAGTCTGCCATTTCCCAAATAAACCTGAGTAATTACGTATCCGTTATCATTAATTCCAAACCCAGAGTGCACGATACCTCCATGTGTTCCCATATCCCGCACTACACCATCAGAATAGAGAAAGGCATGAGCCGTATTGTCAACCCTAAACCACCCCACTATGTGTCCATATTTATTGATTGCCAATGCTAAACTTGATTCACCTGGAGTACCCAAATCTTGCATATTACCCTCAATATAGACAAAGGCACGTTGTTGACCAGCGGTATTATGGGCCCATCCAACAATGTGACCTTGGTTGTTAATTGCATTGGCCACACTATACAGACCCCCGAGTGTACCCAAGTCTCGCATGAAGCCTTTAGAATAAATAAAGGCATGTGGGTTTTTTAGATATAAATCCTCCGAATAACCAACTATGTCACCTTGCTCATTGATTCCGTGGGCATAACTATTATAGGAATCATTGTACAGTGCACCAATATCTTGCATGTATCCGTTTGCATAGAGAAAGGCATGTTGAAATGCACTTATATCTGGATGATTTGAAGTTAACCCTACCACTTCACCCTCATTATTGATTCCCTTGGCCTTACTAGAGCCTACTCCCAACTTTCCCAAATCCACCAAATGATACTTTCTCACTGGTGGATTTTGAGGTGCTTGTGTCTGCCCCGCCACCTGTCCAACGGACATTAAGACCACGAACAGGGTCGTGACCATTGCACTAAGGATGTTATTCCTTTTCATAGTACTTCTTTCTCTTTCTTTTTGTATGTTATTGTCAAAAACACCCCGCGGAAGTGCGGGGCGTTGAACGAGTTACATGCATATGTATAGCGTTTATTTTTCAAAAAATCAACTCCCGCTCTGACGTTTTTTATTGTATACTTCAACCATGTTACACCAAACCATCAAAGAACAAATAAAAGAGGCTTTGCGCGCCAAAGATACTATCCGTCTCGACGTTCTTCGAAGTCTCAATGCCCTGTTTCTCAATGAAGTCATCGCAGGCAATGCTCCTGCGGGCACTGAGTTCCTTACCGATGAGACAGTACTTGCAATTATAAAAAGAAGTGCCAAACAACACCGCGACTCTATCGAGCAATTTCAAAAAGGTGGTCGAGCTGATCTTGTCGCAAAGGAGCAAGCCGAGCTCGTTATTCTCGATTCATTCCTCCCTACCCTCATGCCCCGAGATCAAGTTCACATCATTGCCCAATCACGTATTGATAAGATGAAATCCGAAGGTGCAACCATCGACGCAAAAAGTAGCGGCAAAATCGTCGGAATGCTCATGAAAGAACTCGCTGGTAAGGCCGATGGTGCCGATGTAAAGGCCGTAGTAGAAGAGATTCTGAGTAAAAACATCGTAAAATAGAGGCTATTGACATGTATATTTTTGTCCTGATATAATAGAAACGGTATAATGAGCGTCGATAGCTCATAAACAACTCAACCACAGAAGGAAAGTTATTATGAATCATCGCCGAACCGTTAGTCCTCAGCGTGCACAAAAATGGTTTACCTGTATGCACTCTGCCGCCGAACAAGGATGTATGTGTCGTCCAAAACCTTGGGTTCGCAAGAAAACACGTGGCACGAAACAACTCGAGTTTTCGGAGATCCCACGAACAAACTAGTTCTTTTCCCTACAAAATCAAGAGTACTCTAACCGGTACTCTTATTTTTTACCTTTTATGGAGCAAGCGGTTCCACCTCCACAATAAAGGTACTACCCTTTCCTTCCCCAGGAGATTCAGCACGGATCGAAGCGTGGTGCGCATTTATAATTTCTTTTGCTACGTATAGACCCAGACCAGTTCCTTTAATATTGGTTTTATTTGCATTATCGGCACGACTCCACTTTTGGAATAACTTCGGCAAAATCTCCGGGGAAATACCGATGCCTGTGTCCTGAACTTTAAATACCAGCTTGTGACGCACCTTGTCATATATCAGAGACACATGCACATTTCCCTTTGGGGTGTATTTGATGGAATTATCAACCAGGTTAGCAATCACTTGTTTGAGTTTGTCTTTGTCAGCAGTAATTCGGTAATCGGCCTGAGGATCAGAAATATCCAGTTTGAAATTCACATTTTGTGCCTTATCAATATTTGGTTTCAATTCAGCAATAACATTTTCCACCAAATCCTTGAGGTTAATTGTTTCAAACGTATAACGAATACTTCCGAGCTCGATGCGACTGACGTTCAAATAATCATCCACGATCGAAGCCAATGTCATTGTCGATTCAAATATGCGACTAACGGCCGTTCGCGCCTCGGCCGGTATGGTACCCATTTCACCTTCCAAAATCAGTGACGAATACCCTTTCATCGCAGTCAGAGGTGCACGCAACTGGTGTGTAGCAAATGACACGAATTCAGACTTCTCCCGATCCAATTCCTTCAAGCGATCGTTGGCACCCTGCAAATCAATCGCAAGCTTTTGAATTTTCTCACGCTGCTTCACTTCCTTGATAACACTACGAATCAAGAAGATACCAATGATAACTGTAATCACCAACAGACTTGCCTCTATGATTGTTTCCTGAAGTGTCTCTGCGATCAGTACGCGGATGAGAATAAATATCCACAATGTGAACGTAATCAACTCAGTAGCAATGACTTTTACATTGAAGAGGTTGTGACGGAGAATAGCAAAACTTATAGCCGATATAAAAATGATTGAGCTTGTAGAGTCTAAAGGTATGAGAAAAGTGATTCCAAAAATTGGTAATATAAAATTTACAGTTCCAACAACTAGACCGAAGCCGTACAGCCCTAACGCGATATACTTGTACTGAACCTTTTCTACTCCGTGACTATTTTTAAAAGCCCTAGTTGCTAAAAACAAAATGTAAACGCTCACAGCGGCGAAATGAAAAGCATATAGAGGAAATAAGGGACCAAAGACCCCATCAAACCCTCCTGTAAAACTTACAGTCACATGCTTAATAATCAAATCTGAAAAAAGAGAACAAAAATAAAGAATAATGGCTGTAATAGTAATAATTTTTATTACTATCGACTTGGTATTTTTTTTATTAAGAAAATAATTTAACCATATTAAAATTGTGGGAGTAAGAATTATGCCTGTAGCATAAGCATTTTTTACCCAAAACTCATTAGGTTCAAGGCTTATCAACGAATTTGTTAAAATCCAATACGCAGTAACAAGTGATACAATAGCAAAAAGTCTATTAACTTTATTTTTAGGGTCACTAAATAAGACAACTGTTCCCATCATTATTTCTAATGCTGCGGCAATATAAATAATTATGGTAATAATTTCCATATTTTAATCTTATTATAAACCCCTACACACATCAGTCAAAGCAGAGAAAAGTGTGTCTAATTGTAATTTAGTATGAGATGCTGTAACAGTAAGTCTTATTCGACTTTCTTTTTTAGGCACAACAGGCCACCTCACACATGGAGCAAAAATTCCTCTTTCAAATAAATCACGAGATATTTTAATTGCTTTTTTATCGTCACCTATCATAACAGGAATTATCGCACTTTCACTCTCCATAACCCGAAGGCCAATCTTTTTTAAACCTTCTTTAAGATAAGAAATATTTTCCCAAAGTTTTTTTCGTAAAAGAGCATCTTCTTTAATAAGAGCAATTGAGACAATCGCCGCAGAAGCAACCATAGGAGACATTGCTGTAGAAAACATATAGGATCTACCAGCCACTCTTAAATATTTAATTAAATCTTTGGACCCCACAACATATCCTCCGCTACATCCAATTGTTTTACTTAATGTCCCCATTACCACCGTTATATCTTTAGAAGGTTGTAAATTAAAATACTCCATTGCCCCACCCCCATTTTCACCCAACACTCCCACAGCATGAGCCTCATCAATCATGGTCATAGCATTGTATTTTTTTGCTAGCGCACTAATTTTATCAAGAGGAGCAATATCCCCATCCATGCTAAAAACGCTGTCTGTAACTATCAGTTTTCTCCTATTTTCGTGTTTCTTTAAAAGTGACTCTAAATGAGTCAAATCACAATGTTTATATACAAATTTTTCCTGGCCACTCATTTTAATTCCATCGACAATAGAAGCATGATTTAATTCGTCACTTAAAATAACTCCTTTTTTCAATAGGAAATCTTGAGGGATTATTTTTAGTGGATTCATAAGAGCGGTTATTGTGCCTAAATTTGCAGCAAAACCACTCGGAAACACAATGGAATCTTCTCCGTTCTTAAAATTTGCTAGTGTTTTTTCAAGTTCCACATGTATATCCAAGTTACCTGAAAGTAATCGAGA
>LFCL01000010.1 GCA_001189105.1 Parcubacteria bacterium C7867-002 | reverse complement strand
GGTAGCCACAACCATTCGTTCTGGACGCTTGTTGACGATACCAGTTGCACGGACGACCCATTCGGAACGAACCTTACTTGCCGCTTCATGAGCTTCTTTGTTGTTTGGAAGGGCAACAGATTGCACCTTGCCAGTCATGTCACGAATGTCGATAAAGATGAGTTTTCCGTGATCGCGGCGAATATCGATCCAGCCGGATAGGGAAACCTCACTGCCAATATGATCTTTGAGATCTTTGATATACGTTCTTTTCATGGGGATTACTATAGCATAAATGTCAGATATTGCATGGGATTTTGTTTTCATATGTCTCATCCCATGCTACGATGAAAATATATGAATTCCGACATCTCGCCGTTGATTGTAGAAAAAGCTCCGCTTATTTTGGCGGAAATACAAAAGGCGCAGTCGATTCTTCTCCATTGTCATCCTTCACCTGATCCAGATTCAGTGGGTTCAGTTCTGGCAACCAAGTGTGCTTTGCAGAGTATGGGCAAGAAAGTCACCGTCATCAAAGGTGACTCTGATATTCCTGGGGCATTTATGCATTTTCCGGGTGCGAGTGAAATCGTCAGTAAAAACTTTTTTGAAATAGATCCGAGTGATTACGATTTATTTCTTATTTTGGATTCCGGTTCGATCGAACAAGTCTCCAGACTCGCTCCTTTTCCGACTCCTTTTCCTATTCCTACTATTGTTATCGATCATCATGCTTCAAATAAGGGGTATGGATCCCTCGTAAATCTGGTGGAGCCTAGCTATCCTGCAACTGCACAGGTACTCTACGATCTCTTTACCTTATGGAACGTGACCATGACTCATGATATCGCTGCCAATTTATTTATGGGTATATATACCGATACGGGAGGATTTAAATATACGGGTACCACCCCAAAAACATTGAGTATTGCTAGTGCACTCATTGCATATCTCCCCGATTTTACCGGACTTATTTCGCGTATGGAGAACTCAAACAAGCCAGAAGATATTGCATTCCGGGCACTTGCACTGTCCTCGGTAGAAACATTTCTGGGTGGCAAACTCGCACTTGCTATTGTGCCTTTGGAAAAATTGGTAGAAAAGAATATTCCGGTAGAATTTGCTCATGCCAACGCAGTATCTTCTACGATGCGTTCAGTTGAGCAATGGTTAGTAACAGGAACCTTGATCGAAGTTGCCCCAGGGCTCATCAAGCTGAGTTTCCGTAGTAAAGACGGAGAACAGTTTGATGTTTCAAAGCTCACTGTTGCGCTCGGAGGTGGTGGACACAAAGCTGCTGCTGGGGCTTCGATGACCATGTCACTTGAAGAGGCAAAGGCCTTGGTTGTCTCCAAAGCGAAGGAACTGTATAATCTCTAACCATATGAATTCAAAATACATTACCGTATTGGTGGCGCTTATTATTATCACTGGTGCCTGGTTCATGTTTGACCGTAAGGCAGAACCAGTCATCACGACACATGATGCCTATTCGACAACCGCTGACGCGACGTCGGTAGTTGCATCAAGTACCACATCTGTCACTTCTACTACTCATTCTTCATCAACATCTTCTATGCATACAATAACTATCGAAACTTCAAAGGGTAACATCGTTTTTGAAACGTATACCAACGATGCTCCCAAGACTTCAGAGAATTTCGTTACACTTGCAAATAAGGGATTTTATAATGGTGTCATCTTTCATCGTGTCATCAGTGGTTTCATGATCCAAGGAGGAGATCCAACAGGTACTGGTATGGGAGGTCCTGGGTATAAGTTCGCAGATGAACTCAATCCAGAAACTGAGTCATATAAGAAAGGATATGTGCGTGGCACGGTCGCGATGGCAAACTCTGGACCAAATACAAACGGCAGTCAGTTCTTCATCATGCACAAGGATACTCCTCTGCCAAATGCATACACCATCTTTGGTCATGTGATTTCAGGTATGGATGTTGTCGATGCGATTGCAGCTGTTCAGGTCAACGATGCTGATCGTCCGATCCAGGATGTGGTGATCAAAAAAGTCACAGTTGCAGAAAAGAAATAGATACAAAATCGATTGTATCGAGGATGGTAAACACTGGTTCGCCAGTGTTTACTTTTTATATGGGGAGGCGTAGGATGGGGGCAGTAAAAGAAAGGAATGTATTATGACAGAAAGCAAAGAGCACATTGATTATTTCATTGAACCGATTGGTGGCGTGACAAATGACCGTTTATTTAAGGATATTCTCAAGAATCGTGAGGAGGATGTATGTGAGGGGATCCTGTGTGCTGACGGTGTGTCACGTAACTTGTTGCGTGTTTCTGTAACAGAATTGGCTACGTGTATCATCAACAGTCGCACGTCCGAACTCACGTTCCATGTTTTCAAACGGACCGAAAAAGGCATTGAACGCATCTATATCGTCTTTAATGATGATATTGAAGATGCCCTCAAAGGAAGGATCTCGCTTGATGAAGCGAAGGTGACGTATGAGGATATTGCCATGTTGTTGCCCAAGATGTCACTCGTGCCACCTCCTAAACAAGCATCTTCAACCTACGGGGTAGCACCCTTTAATATGAAAAAGAAGAAAAAGCTTCCTATTCGTATCAGTAAACGGTAAGTAACCTTACAATCAAATCACCACTCCGAAGTGACATCGGAGTGGTATTTTTTATGATAGTATTCATCCATGTCTGACTACTATAAACCTCGCCGTAATCGCAATCTTTTCAGTCCGCACAGTGACGAACCTTTTCGTGTGAGTCGGTCAAAGATCGATTTGTTCATGAATTGTCCGCTCTGTTTTTATTTGGACTGTCGGTTGGGTGTGGGAAGGCCGCCAGGATATCCATTCGCATTAAACTCTGCAGTTGATACGCTTCTTAAAAAAGAATTCGATGTTCACCGTGCAAAAAATCGTCCTCATCCACTGATGGGTGCCTATGGCCTCAAGGATGTTGTACCCTATGCTCACGAAGATATGGATCTCTGGCGGACAAACTTCAAAGGTATTACATACATTCATCCTGAAACAAACTTTTTAGTAACCGGCGCAATCGACGATATTTGGATTAATAAGAAAGGGGAATTGATTATCGTCGATTACAAATCAACCAGCAAAGAAGAGAAGGTAACACTCGATAAAGAGTGGCAAATCGGTTATAAGCGACAGATGGAGGTGTACCAATGGCTCTTTCGTCGCAATGGATTCGATGTCTCACCTACGGGATATTTTGTCTATTGTAATGGCAAGACAGACAGGGAAGCCTTTGATGCGAAATTGGATTTTGATATCGATCTTATCCCGTATACCGGCGATGATGCCTGGGTAGAGCAGGCCTTGGAGAAAATGAAAAAATGCCTGATGTCAGAAAAATTTCCTTTACCGGCAGCCGAGTGTGACCATTGTGCATACCGTAAAGCTGCGCGTGATGTTCAGATAGAAGCCAAGTCTGCAAAATAGGGTCAGTATGGTATGATAGGATTTATTAATAAGTATATATATTTTTATGAACATAAAACGCCTTTCTTCAGGATTTAATACAAACCTCGGTCTTTTGTTACTTCGTGTTAGTTTGGGAGTCGTATTTATGGCACACGGTATTGCAAAGTTGACTAACATGACAGGAACAATTGCGTTCTTTGATTCGCTTGGTCTCGGTGCCACAATGGCTTGGGCTGTCGCTCTTATCGAAACCATCGGTGGCGCTATGCTCATCCTTGGCCTCTGGACTCTCATCCCATCTCTCTTGCTCGTTGCGGTCATGATCGGTGCAATGACAACTGCAAAGTGGGGCAAACCATTTATGGGTGGATACGAACTTGATTTTACATTGATGATGTCACTCTTGGCGCTTGCCGCTTTGGGTTCTGGAAAATATGCCCTTACCAAATCCTCTGCATGCGGATCATGTAACGATTGTGATTGCTCATGTCATCCAGGGGACAAGCGTTGTGGTCCAGATGGAAAATGTGAGGGTTGCAAGTGTTCCTAAGCGGGATACAAAGGAAAGGATATGCTACACAACGTGCCGCCTGTCGGCACGTTTGTCATTGTAACGAAGCCTTGTAGTTCATCCTCGACAATGGTTTTGATAGTCCTCAGGCCTATACCGGTTCCGTGAGGCTTGGTGGAAAAATAATCAGTGAAAAGCAATGGTGCATGTTCTGGAGCAATACCGCATCCAGTGTCAGAAATAGAAATATATCCTTGTGATGAGTCGACTGTGGTGCGAATGGTAATGATCTTTTCGTGTGAAGCATCAGATCGTTCGCAGGCTTCGATGCTATTGGAGATGATGTTGAGTAAAAGCTGTTGCAGTCTGATCGGGTGCAAACGTATTTCCTGCATGTTTCCAGAATCGATGATAATACGTACATTTGCCATACGTGCCTTGTATGCCACAAGATCAAAAACGGTTGAGAGTTCGGTAGATATATGAGAACGATGGGTTGTGGTATCGGGAAGTCTATCACCCATAGCAGAACGGACACTTTCCATGAATGAACCCATGCGTCGCGAAGCCGCTATAGCGGTCTGAATGAGTTGTTCGGCTTCTGTGGGAGATGTTTCTCGTGCAGCCAATCGTTCTATGGAAAGAGAGATGGTTGAAAGAGGGTTGATGAGGTCATGAAATAAACCCTTTGAAAGCTCTCCAAACGTTGCGACTCGTTCGAGCTCGGCGGTGCGGGCTTTCTTCAGGGCAATTTCTTCGAATGTTTTTGGAGATATGCTTTTCTCAAATTTCTCTCGTTCCTGGCGGAGGATATCAGCGGACTTTTGTATTTGTGCTTCACCCTGTTTGCGGTCTTTGTTGGTGTGGTATACCAAGAGTCCCAGGCAAATAAAAACAGCAAGTAATGTTACTGCGTCGACGGTGCGAAGTTCGGTGGAATGCCAGAATTGTTCGACGGAATAAGGAAAGAACCCTGACATAAAAGTCAGTTGCGGCAATGTACTCAACCGAGTATGAAGCGGTCGAGTACGTATCAACTGTCGTGTTATCTCACGCCTGCCAGTGTGCGAAAACAAACAAGGTGTAATGCCGAGCACATCATGCTTCAGTGCAAGGAATGTTGGGATTCCGTGCTGAAAGAATCGTTGGGGTTTTTGTTTATGTAATAAATGGTATATCGACATATAACCAAAAATACTCTACCAGGGTGAGATAAAATCCGTATGAAGAAAGTCTCAAGAATTGATAAAGATTGTCTCAAATATACATGAATATTTCACTGTTAGAAGCGGAGGAGATTTTCAGGGGTATCTATAACATAGCCACGGCCAGGGAGATTGAGAATCAGATTGGGTTGTTTTTGTGAGGTAAGTTTTTTGCGAATGTTGCGAATATGAGCCTCGACGGTATTTGAAAAAGGATCACTTTCGGCAGTCCATACATATTCCATGATCAGTGAACGCGACATGATGACGCCTGCGTGCATCATGAGATATTTCAGGAGATTGAATTCTTTGCGTGTAAGGTGAATAGGGACTCCGGCACGTTCGACGGTCTGTTGTTCGACATGGAGAGTGAGGTTGTCGACAGTGAGCAGTGTTGGTTTGAGTTCGGTGGGACGACGTGCAACAGCATTGAGGCGAGCTGACAGTTCACTAAAGGAAAATGGCTTGGTGATATAGTCGTCAGCGCCTTGTTCGAACGCAGCGACTTTTGTATGTACATCACCCGTCACGGACAAAAAGAGAATTGGGGTTGAGCGTCCGGCAGCACGTATTTCTCTGCAGACTGCCAGGCCGTCTTTTTTCGGTAGGGAATAGTCGAGTAGAATCGCATCGTACGAATAACTTCTTCCGAGAAATGATCCATCTATCCCATCGGCGGCAATATCGACGACATGGGACTTTGCGGCGAGTCCTAACTTCATTGATTCGGCAACCTGTCGATCGTCTTCGATGATAAGTACTTTCATGATTGCGAAAGTATATCAAAGTATAAAAAATACACCAACGAAATGCTCGTTGGTGTAGGTTATGGATGATGAGAGAGGTTGTCTATATGGCAACGTTTCCAAGTCCGTATTGGTAGGCACGTGCACGAAGCTTATTGAGTTCTTTCTGGTCCAATTCCAGCAGGTCGGAACTCTTGACTGAAGACTCAGCGAAACTCTCGAACGTTTTACCTTTCCATTGTTCGAGTTTGATTTGATTCAAGGAGGTAACAGGTTTGTCATTGATCACTGCTCGGAGGTTTTCTGCCCCGACCCTCATCGATTGGAAAGGGTTGAGAATGAACATACACTCTCCTTCCAGTACACCATAAGAAGTTACTGATGATCGTCTGTGGTGTCTCCATAAAACCCTACCAAACGCATGGGCGCTGGCTTCGTTCATGATACCAAATGTTGCAAACTTGCCCGCCTGTTCTGCAAAAGGCAAGGCATTTTGACGGTGCCGAGTAGGAGTGCTATCTGATTCTTGGAACACACCATCTTTGGCGTGGCCAGGAATGTCCAGATTATGCTTGATAGCTTCTTCTACGTGCGTATCTCCAGAGTCACCTTCTTTGTCAAAATGGGAAGTGTCGACACCCCATTTCACGTAGCGATGGAGTTTTTTGGGGAGAAATGATCTGAACAGAAGTAGATCATCGACTGACTGAATACTTTCCATGACATGACCGATCTCGAACCCGATCTCTTGTTTGCATTCTGCAGCTACTTCAAAGACCGGTTCCCATTGCATTGCAAGATGTAACAGGGAAATTTCCCTAAAGTGCTTGGGTAATGTTGACCATTGGTCATGATGAGGAACACTGCGGCCACCGGGGAATGTCTGGTGCATGTTTGTACCAAGCTTTTTCCCTAGACGAAGCCCGTCAATGATCCGTTCTGTTGCAGACTGTTCCAATCTTCGCACGGATTTTTTCTTGTCGGTCTTAGGGGCAAAACCCACGAAACGTGGTTTATAGGCAGAATGGAGGCTGAGTAGTTGTCCGTCAGTATGACTCGAAAGGCGAATGATCGGAGTCCCGAGCTGACGATAATGTTCGACAGTTTCTCCGAAGAAGTGATCGTCATTCAGCATACGATTCACATCGAGCATGCCGATCGGCAAGTCGATACCGGTAATACTACAATCCGCAGCATACCGGCACACATCATCGAATCCATTAATGTGGGCCGTTCTTCCGGGAGGAATAGCTCCATCCATAAGGGCAAGATATTGAGGGGCAAAGAAGGCTATTTGAGGTTCTGTTGGTTTACGGGGCGTAGTGCTCACGAGTATCCTTGTAGGTGATCTTTGGGGTGTGCGTTGTGCACGTCGCCAGTGTGTCAAAGATCTGGTAATGGCTAGGAACAATACTATATATTTTTTACATTATGTCAATTAGTTTGTCTGATACGGATTTAGAAATATAGATTTTCTGGCCTTCCTCTGCTACTATCGTCTTGAAGCCGGAGAATTTCGAACTTTGAAAGGAGAATATGAAAATTCGTATCATACACATTTTGCCTGAAAAAATGTTCCCACTATCCATTGCGGAGAAGCTTCTCGGATGCGAAGTTGTCCTGTCGGCTGCACTCAATCCTGACGCCGCATTTGATGCTGAGGTATATAAGGTTGAGGGTATTTCTGAGAGAACGTTGACTTATGAGGTGGGGATGGTTGATCTGTTGACAGGGATTCGGGAAAAATATCCTCCTTCTGTGCAGAAAGAAATAATTGGTCTGTTGACGAAAGAATGTGGGCCGGCAATTTTTGCGGCCCAGATCTCTCTCCCTCGTAGTCATTGTGAATTGGTTTGTACTTAAATTCTGCACCATACCATCGCCTGCCTTCAGGCGATTTTTTAGTTTGATATTGGTTTGTCACGTGGTACTCTTTTTGGGTAGCGATCGTGATCCATATACGCCCTCGTAGTTCAACGGATAGAACAGTTCCGTCCTAAGGAATAGATGTAGGTTCAATTCCTGCCGGGGGCACCCTCTCGCCATGCGGCATATGATTTGCTATAGTGTCGCCATGACACCTGAAGAGCGTTCTTTACTTGAGAGAACATACAAGTTAGCAGAAGAAAACAATGCTATGTTGCAGAGTATACGTCGTATGTCGCGTATATCGACTGCTATTCGTGTATTGTATTGGGTCGTCATACTCGTAGCGAGTTTCGGTGCGTTCTATCTCATTCAGCCATACGTTCAGTCTTTCTTGGATATATACGGTCAAATCCAAGGAAGTTCTACTGCTGGTCCGGGTATCGGATCGCTGATGGATTTGTTGAAATAATAGAGAGTATGCCAAGGTAGCTCAGTTGGTAGAGCATTCCCCTGAAGAGGGAAGGGTCACCAGTTCGATCCTGGTCCTTGGCACCCATATATAAATTGTTCGTTGTAGTCTCTCTGGTACAGACGGGACAGACACAGGGGTCTTGACTTTTTCTTGATTATAAGATAGAGTGCTGAATACGTACTTTAATCGTATATACCCATTATTATGAACAACACACCCCTTTTTGGCTATAAAACGTTGGCATTGAGCGCTATTTTCGTGGCTGCTCTCTTCAGTATGGCTCCAAAGGCCCATGCTGACTTTGATTTTGGTCGCATTATCGATCCATTGTGTATTTTTGCTTGTGAAGACGACGAACCAAAACGCGTCACTAAAAACGTCACAACCACCAATACTTATACAAACAGTAACAACGTCAACAGTAACATCAACAGTCCTGGCGCTGTGGTGGTAGATGGTAATTCATACAATGACACACCAGTCTATGCATATGATTATCCATCATATCCGAGTTACCCTCAGTACAATGACCCTCTTTCTATTTCGTGTTACCCTCTTTCCCTCAATGCTCGTGAAGGTGAAACAGTAAAATGGGTAGCAAACGTATATGGAGGCAATGGCTCATACAATTACTCTTGGTCAGGAACCAATGGTTTGTCTGGTCAGGGTTCTGCTGTATCCAAGAGATACAATACTTCTGGATACAAAAACGCGACTGTTCGCGTGGTCTCAGGTAATCAGAGCAAGTCACATAACTGTGATGCGACTGTGTATGTTGAAGGTGATAATGATGATGATTATTATCCCGATTATCCTTATTACCCTCAGAACTATCCTATCTCTGTATCATGTTCTGTAACTCCTTCGTTTATACAAACAGGAGGTACTGCTACATGGACTGCATATGCAACTGGAGGTAATGGTTACTTTACCTATTCATGGTCAGGTACCGAAGGTCTCTATGGTTCAGGACAAAGTGTCTATAACCGTTATTACAATCCAGGTACAAAATATGGAACCGTAACTGTTCGTTCTGGTAATCAGACGGTTACTCGCAGTTGTGGTAACACATTAACCGTTGGTACGGCATATGTGACAGGTTATCCTATATATAACCAGTATCCTGTGATCAGTAATGATCTTGATATCGGTTGTTATGCGGATCCTGCAAATCCTCGAATCAATCAACCTATTACATGGACTGCAGAAGTTACTGGTGGTCAGGCTCCCTATGTCTACTCATGGACAGGTTCAGAAGGTTTGTCAGGTAGTCAGAGTTCCGTTATCAAGTATTACGGTACTACTGGTGAAAAGAGTGCAATTATCTCTATCACTTCTGCTGATGGCAAGAGCACCAGTCGTGCATGTAGTCAGACAGTGACAGTTCGTCCAGCTGCTTCTACGGTACAACCAGCTCCAGCTCCTGTAGTTGATACTTCAGATAATAATTCAGGTCTCACAGCTGCTTCCTTGTTCTCATTGAAGAACGTTCCATGGGGCTTGGTTGCCATCTTGGTTATCTTGATCCTCTTTGCAACAGTCTTGTATCTTCTCTTTAATCGAGAGAAAATATAAGAGGGAGCGGGTGCGACTCCAAATATATAATGTCTACAAAAGACCCTGAAAAGGGTCTTTTGTGTTGCATATAAGGGCTTATAATGGGTATTTAAGAGGGTGTTGACAAATATGTTACTTATGATATACTATACTCAGTACCGTAGACATCTTAACCAGAGGATAGTTCTATGAAAACTCAGTTTTTGACTCTTCAGATCTCGATGGCTCATAGCCGTTGTGGACGCATCCTTCTTCATGTTATTGTGTTCGCTAGAAGCGGTAACGTCAGATGGATGTATCAGGGAATTTGTCGGGAATTTCATTCCCGATAGTAAACAACAAAACAAAACCACCTCGACAAGTTCGGGGAAAACAAAAGAAAGGTAGGATATGACAATGAAACAAATGCACACGGAAGATCGGAGAGAAGTGATGCGGGGGTATACTGGAAGGATCTTTGAGCGCGAAGTTCTTGGCGAGTGCCGGTTTCGCTGCCAAGGATATCTGACATTCCAGTCTTCGGTCCGGGGCGTGTTGGGAAATCAACCTTACGCTCCTCATAACCCTCCAGGAGAAGTCGGAAATTTCCGCGCCGCAGTTGCTGCAGAAATGAGAGGTCTCGGATTGAATCCTGATTCCTTGCGGATCTACACGGCCGTCGGTAGTCCTTTGGACCACTTTCATCGTATCGACGGTTTCTTCTCCTTTGAAGGGATCATCGTGACGCTGGATTTGACCGTCAATCGTCATAAGGACATGACCCGAGCAAAAGTTCTGGTGACGGGTGAAGATGCTGCAGACGGTTACAAAGAATCAGCATGGGAAATCGCACGGTGGTTCGAGTTTGCACAAAAAACAAAAATGAAAGGAGTGCTTCGATGATTTACTCCTGCGAATGCCCCGGGTGCGGAACGTATTCAGTTGACCGCACGACGTTCGAGGCATTCATCACTCCTCAACTCAAAGAACGGTTGGATGAGAAAATTCGGTCCCCTGAATGTGTTCGAGCGATCGCTCGTTTCACTGAAAAATGCCCTCGTTGTGTTCCTAACTCTGAATATGACCTGAGTGTGGAGATCGAAAATGCCCGAGAAGAGTAAAATGGCGCTACAGACAACTGTAGCGCCATCATTTTTTATATTACTTCCTCTCCCTAATTTCCTCCTCCACCTTCTTCACAACTTCTTCTGAATTCATTTGACCGATCTGACCATGGTCACGACTTTCCAAAGTTACTTTGCCTGCCGCAATGTCCTTGTCTCCGATAATAATAAAATAGGGGATGCGGGCATTTTTTGCATTGCGAACTTTTTTACCAAAGCCGTCGTTGGAAAGGTCGATATCGGAACGGATCATGCTGTTACGTAGAGTACTGTGAATCTTTTGAGCAGCTTCGATGTGTGCATCACCGATCGGAATGACTTTTATTTGGACTGGTGACAGCCAGAGCGGGAGGTTGCCTGCATAGTGTTCGATGAGGAAGCCGATAAAGCGCTCATGTGTGCCGAGTGGTGCACGATGGATACAGAGAGGGGTCTTGCGAGTACCGTCTTTGTCGACGTATTCGAGTTCGAAGCGTCGTGTCTGAGCAAAGTCGACTTGGTTAGTTGCCAAGGTGAATTCACGACCAATAGCACTCCAGACTTGGACGTCGATCTTTGGTCCATAGAAGGCGGCTTCATTGGGAATTTCGATAAACGGAATTTTTGATTCAACAAGCACATTGCGTACCATGTCCTCGGTCTTTTTCCAAAGTTCTGGTTCGTTGACGTATTTGTCACCAAGGCGCTTTGGATCGTGAGTGGAAAAACGCATGATGTATTTGTCGATACCGAATATCTTGAAATAGTGAAGGTACATTTCGTTGACGGCACGGAATTCATCGGCGAACTGTTCTTCGGTGCAATAGATATGTGCATCGTTCATTTGCATGGAACGGACACGCATCAGGCCAAAGAGTTCCCCAGACTTTTCGTGACGATAGACGGTGCCGTATTCGGCTAGGCGCAAGGGGAGATCGCGATAACTCTTGGGACGTGCGGCAAAGATCTTGTGGTGATGCGGGCAATTCATGGACTTCAGGTAGTATTTGCCGCCTTCGTATTCCATAGGAGGGAACATCGATCCTTCATAGTAGGGAAGGTGTCCACTGGTAAGATACATGGATTCTTTTGCAAGGTGGGGTGTACGTACGCGTTCGTAGTTGCCTTTGAATTCGGTTTCCTTTGCGAGCTTCTCGAGCTCTTCGATAATGGCTGCACCGTTTGGTAACCACAATGGAAGGCCTGGACCGACATCATCATCGAAGTCGAATATATCGAGCTCTTTGCCGAGCTTACGGTGATCGCGCTTTTCTGCTTCTTTCATCATGACCTCGTAGGCATCGAGCTCCTTTTTTGTATTGAAAGCTAATCCGTATATGCGGGTGAGCTGAGTATTCTTTTCATTGCCACGCCAATAGGCACCTGCGAGGTGGGTGAGACGGAATGAATCGGGAGCGATCTCCTTTGAAGGGTTGTCACTGTGTCCACCACGACAGAGATCGGTAAAAGTATCGGCTGAGTACAGAGTGATCGGTTCCTTTTTGGTGATAATTTCGTCGATGAGTTCTGATTTGTATTTGTTTGTCCCAAATGCGGTACGTGCTTCGTCGACGGTGACCTCTTTGCCTGACATGGCACTCCATTTTGGTAAAAGTTGACGCATTTTCTTTTCGATATCTTTGAGGTCAGCTTCGGTGATCGGCTTGGAAAATTCGAAGTCGTAATAAAAGCCATTGTCTATAGCTGGTCCAATGGTTGGTTTTGCGTCGGGATGGAACTCAAGAACTGCTGCTGCAAGTAAGTGTGCGAGCGTATGACGTTTTGCTTGGAGTTGTGGGTCTGTTGGGGGCATGGGAATGATGATAACACATAATTTTGATTATGAAATCGTGGGTTATTTTGCTTACATTTAACTCATTTTAGGGTATAAATTTTTTTCCTAGTACAAATGCGGTAAAAAGTTCTAGAATCCTTGACGCTTGGTCAGGGGCTTTTATAAACAGTAAGCATATTACCGTTAATACAGCACAAAATTTGATTAAGTTTGAGGTTTTATTTATTAAGTGTCTATCTAGAAGAGTGTCCCTCATCATGGTTTATTATTTCTTTGGGGTCAAAGACTCTAGAATGGTTTTGATTGTTTCAAACTCGCTCACACTGAGGTCTCGTGGAAGAATGATTGATATTTTTGCATCTGGTCTCAAGGACAGCTCGATCTTGTGAGAATTACTTGGAATATGAGGTATAGCATGAGAATCCTGTGTATTTGATGAAATTTCGTTTTCTACATTATTTACGTCGGAATGTTTTTGAGCGTTCTTTTTTTGTGTAAGTCGTGTCTTCGGTATCCAATTGGACATTTTTGTAGGATCACTTCCGTAGGATTCAAATTCGGTCAACACCTTAGATACACGGGATTTGTAAGTATTAAGAGATGCGGCAGAAAGTTCTTTGCCGTACTTTAAAGAAACATTTCTGTAGATACTATCTATGTTTTCTTTAAATAAGGAAGGAGATTCAAGTTCTTCTTTATTTAATTCGGGTTTAAATAATTTAAGGGCAGCTTTTAATCCAGAAGCTGTAGAAGCTGAGTATTTGCGACTTTTAACGGCACGATCAATGAAATCCAGTAAAATATTAAAATCAGACATTGTTTTTTGATAAAGAGTCTCTGTTAATAATGATATCTTAGCAAGTCGACCAGAAATTGTCAATAAGTATTCTTACTATTATATAATAGTAAATTAAAAATGGATAAAAAGGTGCCTTACCAAAAAGAAGGTTAAATCACAGACCTTCCTATTAACACTTTTATATTGTATCGTTACCTTACGATATGACACTCCATCGATTCTTTAAAAAAGTAAAAAAATATTCTCGGCACCTGGCTCTCTGGGCGACAGTTTTACTTATTGTAATTACATTTTCTGTCTATGCATTTTCCGCTCCTCCGTCAGAAGAGAAATCTTCGGTAACGATATACCCAGAAAAGATTGTGCCTGGGAATCCATTATTTATTACCACTCATTCCACTTCGACCGTTTCAGAAATTGTATTTGATGGAAAAAAGATTCCATTGATTACGCATGATGGATTAGTTCATGGTCTGACGGCAATTGATTTTAATGAAAAAGTTCTCAATCATCAGGTGGTGGTAAAACTGACGAACGGTGAAGTGATACCAGTTCCTATTGCGGTTACTCCTCGAGAGAAAATAGAAAAGCCTTTGGGGATTCCGGATACCTTGGGAGGGAATACGACTGAAGCGAGCAAGATGTTGATTCACAATTTGGCCAAAGAGAATGCGGAAATTAATGCGGTGACGAGTGGTGCGGTTCAATTATGGAAAAAAGGATTTACTGCACCTTTGGAGAATGTATTTATTACCGATGAGTATGGATATGATCGTAAGACGGTGGGGCAGACGATTGTCCACAAAGGAACCGATTTTCGCGCAGCTATTGGTACTGAAGTGAAAGCACTCAATACGGGGGTGGTGAAAATTGCGCGGATGTATACCGTCTATGGAAACACGATCATCATCGATCATGGTTTAGGAGTGCAGACGTTGTATATGCATTTGTCTCAGCTCAAGGTAAAAGAAGGGGATACGGTCAATGCGGGAGAGGTAATTGGGCTGAGTGGAAAGACTGGCTATGCCGAAGGTGCTCATCTGCATGTCAGTGTGAAGGTGAATGGGTTATCGATTGATCCGATGGTGTTCTTGGGGTTTTGGGAGAAATAAATCAATACAATAAATATAAATGCCTATCTATCAAGCAATTAATATATTTGATCTCTTAAAGGTTATCGGTACAGTGACTGCAATCGTCATTTCATTGTATTATTTTAGACTTATTTTTGAGACTGTTCGTATTAATGATCAAATTGAAAGACTATTTCAAGAAAGAGATCAGGAAATAAAAGAAAAAACTTCCACTCCAGGAATGACTGTGCCTGGAGTGGAAGCAATTAGAGCAGCTATTACAGAAAAGTATGAAAAACTAATTAGACCTTTAATTAGAAAAAAGGGTTACATATTCGATATCTTACCTTTCGTTCCTAAAAAATAAGTAAATCTATAATAATTGAAATAAAATAATAGCAAGTAAAATGGTGAAAAAAGAAATTTAAACATTTTTGAAAAT
>LFCL01000017.1 GCA_001189105.1 Parcubacteria bacterium C7867-002 | reverse complement strand
ACCTTGCAACCCTCATCCTAAATCGCAAAGCGTTTCCGCTTAGCCTTTCGACAGAGCGGAATCCGCCCTACGATTTAGGATAAGTTTAGTCTCCTCCGCGTTCGCTCGCCGCTACTGACGGAATGCATGTTTGTTTTTATTCCTCCTGGTACTGAAATGTTTTACTTCCCAGGGTACGCTCTGTGCACTTAATGCATCAGTCATTAGGTTTTACCTAATGGGGTTTCCCCATTCAGAAATCTTCGGATCAAAGGTTGCTCGGCACCTCCCCGAAGCGTATCGCCGCCACGCCACGTCTTTCATCGCTTTTTCTAGCCAAGGCATCCACCATACGCCCTTTAAAATTCCCGTTAGGAACTCTAAAAATCGCTGATATGTTCCTCTCTTGAAGAAAGAGGAACACCTACATTGGTTAATCATAGAGTAACCCCTACTCGGAGTCGCTCTATGAACTTTACTTCACTTAATTTGAGATATGCAGTTTTCAAGTTTCAGTCGTCCGGTAAAAGAAAAACCGCTTCATTAAGCGGCTACGAGCTACGCCCATCCGCCAGCTGGCGGAGGAGTGTGGCTATGGCCGCGAAGTGGATGGGTATTTCTTGGTAAACATTCAGGAGTAACAAGTAGTATACTCACCCGTATTTATATGTCAATAGATATCTCTATTTGTGGAGAACTTGGGGATAGAAAAGGTTGATGTTAGATCTCAGATATTTGCCACCTACAACGAAAAACGACTTCTTTCGAAGTCGTTTTTCTGTATACATCCGAAGCTTGCTTAATCCCTCTCTATAACATGACTCGTTGTCTTCTCGATCCACTTCTGAGCAGCATCTTTGCCACCAAGACCGAAGGCCAAACCAAGTGCCAGTGCGGCACCCGCGAAGACTGCCGTGAGAATCATCTGGATAAGCGCAGGAGCGATACCAAGAGTGATAAGTGCAGTAAGGAGAGCAAAGATCCAGATAGACCACTTGGTAACGCGTCCGAGGAGCTCTGCAGAACGAATGTGTCCAGCGTGAGCACTTGCGATAACCAATCGCTGCATTGCATTTGCAACAACGATAGCCACCATAAGAATAAGAACGGCTACGATAACGTGTGGAAGATAATCTACAACCTGGCGAAGAAATTCATTGACCTCGTCGAGACCAAGAACATCAAAAGCTGCAGTGAGGAATACTACAACCACAAACCATTTAACCAACATTCCTACAAAAAGACCTGAGTTCAAATTGTGACCTGAACGCTTTACAACTTCTTCAAAACCAGCACTCTTGAGCGCTGCATCAACCTTGAGGGCCTTAAAAAGACTTTCAACGAGCTTCTCGATGAGAGCGGCCAACACCCAGCCAATAGCAAATATAATAAGAGCGATAATCAAATTTGGCACAAAACTTGCAACACCGTACCAGATCTCCTGGAGCGAACGAGTAAACACATCGCCCCAATTCTCAATAAACATCATAAAAAATATTGTTAGACTATTAATACGTTTCTATGTACTTATTATACCACTGAATACCCTTGAAAACTGTGGATAGTTTCCACGATCGTCTACTGAGGTTCAACACCCATGCGGTCCACCAATGTAATATGAGGATAATCGAGAATATCTCGTATCAAACGATCATGAATACCCTGACGATACTGAAAATCTTGAGTTTCAAATGCCGAGTAAGCTATCTCCTTCCCTATTTCGGATTCAATGACTTTGATAACTGATTCAATTTTATTCAAATTTAATTCATCACCCACAATGAGTAGATCAACCCGGGAATTCCAATCTTGAATAAAGATACCCGATGCAACAAACAGTTTGATACGACCACCCTGAGTAAATCGTTTTGCCAATGTTTCGTCTGCGTGCAGACTTGCAACAGTGAGGAGATTTTTCAATGGCTCAAGATATGGAAAGGTGTCACTGAGGACATACCCTGTTCCTGAAACCTTCTTCAGGATTACCTTATCTCCCTTTTTTACTTCGACTTCTTTTGAAAAAAGTCTTTTTTTAATAATTTCAGCCTTAACCAAAGCTGCCAACTCCTTTTTAACTATAGGTGCCGGGGATTTGCTTCGATCAATGATTTCCTTTACCAAAAAAGGGGTTCCTTGATTAAAAAGAAACATCCGAAGAATCTTTACTTTAGCGAGGCTACCAAATAGGGCGGTAAGTGTATCCATGGGCGTATATTTGATGTTGGCCGTATTCTAGCAGAAAGAGAGGGGTGAGGGTAGGGTTTGACTACCAATGCAATCACTTGCACTTTCTCTATCTGCATGTAATATGTCTTATTAAGGCTATAGACAGAGGGCTCCCGAGCTTAGGCGAGGGAATAAGACCTTCCGAGGTATTCTCTACCTTTTTAGTCACGCCGGGGTCGATCTTACAAATATTATATTTTATCTCATATGGCACGTACCAAAGCACAGAAAAAAGAGATCGTTGAAAAACTGCATACGATTATCGACGGAGCTTCCTCCCTCGTCTTCGTGAATATGCACAAATTGACCGTTGCTGACACTATGGCAATGCGTCGTGCACTCAAGGCAGATAACGTAGGATTCTTTGTTGCAAAGAAAACCCTCACCTCTCTCGCCCTTGCAGACAAGAAGTTCGCTGGTACACAACCAGAACTTCTCGGAGAATTTGGTTTCGCATACGGCACTGATCTCGTAGCACCAGCCCGTGGCGTCTATGCATTTCAAAAGAAATTCAAAGACAAGCTCACGATCGTTGGCGGAGTCTTCGAAAAGCAGTTCATGAATAAGGACCAGATGATTTCCATTGCGTCCATTCCTCCACAACAGACGTTGTATGGTATGTTCGTTAACGTTATCAACTCCCCTATCCAGAGTCTCGTCATTGCCATGGATCAAATCGCGAAAAAGAAAGCATAATTATTATTTAATTCATTACTATTATGGAAAATACACCAGTAGAAGTACCATCAAAGTTTAAGTCAATTGTCGAAGCTATCGAACAGATGTCAGTTATCGATCTTAACGAACTCGTTAAGCTCTTCGAGAAGAAATTCGGAGTTTCAGCCCAAGCAACAGCTGTTGCCGCTTCAGCAGATGCTGGACCTGCAGCCGAAGAAAAGAGTACATTCGCTGTTCACCTTGCTGACGCCGGTGCTCAGAAGATTGCGGTTATCAAGGTTGTTAAGGAAGTCCTCGGTCTTGGCCTTAAAGAAGCAAAAGATCTCGTTGATAGTGCACCAGCCCTCATTAAGGACGGTGTAAAGAAAGAAGATGCCGAAGCTATCAAGAAGCAAGTTGAAGCAGCAGGCGGAAAGGTTGAATTGAAATAAATTCAAACCCCTCAACAAAAAAGCCCCGGTAGTCGGGGCTTTTTTGTTTTTCTCTATTCTCATACTACCTCTGTGAATCCAATGTCATGCGTCGCGATACCCAATCCCACATGATGTTAACCTTGGTTTCTAGTGCCACAACACGTTCTTTGGTATCTCGAATATCAGAAGATATTGGACCATCGATAACTCCTCTCAAACTACTCACGCTTATTCTCAGTTCTTCAATAGCTCTTTCGAGATGATCTATAACCTGAAGTTTCTTACCGATATACAGAGTAGCCTTCAATATAAGTGGAAGCCCAACAATGAGAACAATCGCATTAATGATGTTTATTATATCCATAGCGTTCATGTCTTAATTATACCACGTGAGTCAAATCCCTTTTGTAATCCCGCAACCACTTTGGGCACAGTAATACCCAAAGAATATGTATGTGTATATAGTTCTTTGAAGTATTACTCTGATAATAAACCCAGTGTATCAGGAGGAGATAAAATCCTGATAAAGAAAGTCTCAAGAATCGCCGAAGATTAGCGTATGTACTGCCCGGTTACAAATAACACGCTAAAACTGGCCAGAAGGACCATGGTAAAAGCGATAAAGAACTTGAAGAAACTGCGATCGAAAGGGTTAATCATGACATAAGTATACACCGACTCATACCACCTAGGGTAGACCTCGGACATTATTATATTTGCTTGAAAAAGAAGAGGTCAATATTAGGAAAATTCTTAATGGATTTTTCTACGTACGTCACCACCTCTTGGCTCTGAACAATATTCGGATTCAGTTCTAAACCTTTTTTGGCATACTCGCGAGCCAAATCAAACTTTTTCATATAGACATATGCCACCGCCTTCATCCAATATGGCTGAGGACTTGTAGGAACAAGTTCAATAGCCCTATCTAACACCTCCTGAGCCTGTGCCAACTTATCAACCTCGAAGAGGCGTTGGTATATGAGAATATCTGCCAGGTTGAGGTGGGCTCGGAAATGTGTTGGGTGAGCATCTACATACTCTTCATATTTTTGTGTAAATAAAGCCGCTTCTTTTTTGAGGCCTACAACTTTTTGAGGATCATTGAGAATGCTTGGTTTTTGACCTATACCTCGTTGAAAGTCTGTCATTGTTCTCCACAAGAAAGCGTGTTCGTCTACAGGAGAATTAAAGAGTGTGGAATAAAAAGGTAATCGTGCGACACTGTTCCCTACAGTACGAATCGCACCATTAGCCATCTGTGCCCGAACAAACGGCACCCATCCCCAAAAGAATGACCACAATAAAAATATACCCACTACCGATACCACACCATACCTAACCCACATCGGAAGTGTATATACATATTCTTTTCCTTTCCTTTGACCACGAGCTTGATAAAAGAGATTCGCTGCAAGTGCAATAACCATTATGGTCATTGGGTACGAAATACTGGTATCAAATGCGGTCTGGAGCTCCAAAAAATGTAATGTAACGTACACTACCAAAATCGAGGATAGTAACCGATCTCTCTTTTCAAGAGAATGGAGTGCAGCGTATATCAAACACCAAAGAGTCACGAGATACAGAGTAAGGTAAGCCAAAAGCCCTATAACGCCATTATCAACGAGTTGATCGATGAACACGTTATGAGCACGATCGAACCATGCTTCATTACCATATTCATCCTGTAACAACCGATTATCGAAATGTTGTTCAAATACCCGTTCAAAGTTGTCCGTACCCCATCCAAACCATAACTTCTTTTCTATAGCTATTTGAGAAAGCTCCCAAACCAATGGGCGAGCTGCCGTACTACGTTCCAAGTATGCTCCTCGGATAGATCCTCCTGGAGATAACAATGAGATTGCAAAAAAAATGCCCACCAAAATAAGTAGCCCAAATGCAGAATAAGCAACTTTGGTTTTAAGACGTATATCTTTTATACACGAAATAAGCCAGACCAGCACAAGTCCCACAAACGACAAACCTACCGCATACGAAGTAATTTGCGCTTCACCAAGAATACCCTTTGAAAAATCTCCCAACCAAATAACCGGATTTATAATGTCAGGATGTATCACTAAAGCGAACGGAATAAGAGACATCCACCATTTTTTAATTTTAGCTTGGAAAATATAATACAAGGATAACAATAAAGCACCTAACACATACATCGCAGCAAAGGTTGAATTACCGAGCGTAAACCCATCATTCACATATCCAATAAAAAGTACATTGAGACCTTGAGGACTTAAAAGTGCACACAGTGAATATAAAGCCGTGGCAACAATAGTAACGAGGACAATTTTATTCCGTCGCACCGGATCTGATAACAGACCTACGAGTAACAGGAGGTAAAAACCAAGATGAATAAAATACCACAAACCTGTCGTGCGAGTAATGACCGACCACCATGAATTAGAAAAACTCAAACCGCCCAAGGCACTGATTACCAGACACAGAAAATAGACTCCAATCGCAGCGAGTATCGGCGATTTGAGAATACGTATCTTTTCTTTACCTACCATTACCCATCCCACATAAAATATACCTATAAGTGACGTAAAGAGAATCAAATTAATAGAGCGGGTCGCTGTACCCATGTAAAGAAACGAGCCATAATTAACGAAGGGGAAAAGTGCAAGAAATACATACAGAATATACTCGGCACATTTCCAAAATAGATTTGTCTCTTGTCCTTGAGTTGGTAACATGGAATATAATTACTGTAGTAGCTTGAACGTTTCGATAGCTGCCAGAATTGAGTCTTTATTCTGTTGCCACTCATCACTATACACATCAACTCCTAGTCGATAGTAATAATCTGGTGTAAATACAAAATACATATGCTGAGTAACTTCTTTTTTACTTCCTTTACCGGTATATGTTGAATGAACATGAACAAACGGAACACCTCCAATAACCACCCTCTCATTTGTAATAATATTCAGCTCCATATCAACCCACAAACTCTCGATCAGACCTTGAGTAACTGGTCCAGGACCAACTTGAGTAACCATTTTTTTCAACTCTGGACTAATGATAAACCTCTCAACTACCAACTGCACACTGCTTGTGGCGGTCGTTGACGCGTTTTGGAACCATACACTTGATGTGGTAGCAGTAGCTAGCTTATCAGCTACCACAAACCCTTCTGGTAATTCGATAGAAAATCCTATTTCTTGATCTATAAAAGAAGCAGCTTTAATCTCATTAGAACTTTTTGAATATACCGTCCACACAATTAATCCTATTACAAGTATAAGTCCTGCAATTAAAGATATTTTTTTCATACGAAGCATTGTATCATCGTTTTTCAGGTATAACAAAACCGCCCAGATTCTCATCAGGGCGGTTTTGTTTCTAAACTACACTCTTACTACGTACTGATCTGGGGTTAGTTCAAGACCTTGTAAGCTGTCTTGAATGCATCCATATCTGATGTGTAAGAATTGTCCATCGAGGTGTCGTCGTTTGTATCCCACTTGAAAGCTGTGAGAGCTGCACGATATTGACCTGATGTTCCTCCTGTACCCAATGGTACTGAGACAGAGAGAGTAAAGTCTTCTGAATCTCCATCTTCAATGAGGTAGTTACCTACTGAAGTCAAAGTAGCGTCATCGTTATTTACGAGAGAGGCTGAAATTGAGTTAGAAGATGTAGCTGTTCCAGACTTGTCAACTACGTATGTCAAACCTGCTGTTGTAGTAAGAGATGATACGTAGATGTTGTCGCCGAATGCTGTAACCTTGAACTTGATAGTGAAGAGACCGATGTCATCGTTCGAACTAGTTCCAGTTGTAGCATCGGTTGCTGTAGAGATAAGAGTGAGACCAATTCCGTTTACGCGGAATTCCTGGTATTCACCGTTAACTGTACCTGTCTTCTCACTTGAAGTGAGTTGATCATTTTCTGAATTTTCAGCATCGATCATGATGCGGTTTGTTTCGGTGAAGGATGCCTTGAGGATATCACCAGCAGTCAAAGCGCCATCTGTTGAGAGGATGTCAGCATAGATCTTGAATGTAACTGTTGAACCTGCATCCACAGTAAAGTCGAGGTTATCGAAAGTTACTGTTGAAACTGCAGTGTTGTAAGCTGAAGTTACACTCTCACTGTATTCCTCACTACCAATAACGAGTTTGACAGATGCTGTTGTAGAAGCGAGACCTGTTGCACCTGTTGAAACGTTTCCAGCAGTGAATGTAATTGGCAACTCGTCGATAGTAACATCAGATGTTCCTTCGAGCTTGATTTTACCAACGAGGAGCAATACATCGTCTGTAGTGTCGTTTTCGTCAACCATAACAATCGCAGCGTCAGGACTTGAAGAATCTGTTGAGAACTTCAAACTTGTGTCTGCTGCTGTTGAGTAACTAACGAATGCAATTGGAACATCGAAACTAGGAAGATCTCCTGTTGTCGAATCAGTTGTAGTAACGCCAGATCCATCTTCGAAACGGATACTGTCGACATTAACTGTCCATGAATCGCCTGAAATATCTCCAGAGTCAAGATTGTTTACTGAGTCAACAGAGACATAGAAACTTTCTGCATCATCAGCCTTTACAATTGTGTTTCCTGAGAGGGAGATCGTGCGAGACCAGACGTTGCTACTGTCTTCATTGAAGCCAGAAACATCTGCTGAACCAACCTTTGTTGATCCCATCCAGACTGAGACACCTTCGATGTAATCATCGAGGTTATCAGATCCACTGTTGCCAGTAGCATCGAAACTGATCTTTACAGACTTGATGCGAATATCACCGTCGTTTGAAGCTTCAACTTCAAAGCCGAGGACCTTTACATCATTCTGACCATCGCCAACCTCTTCACTACTGTATTGTGAGAGTTCGTTGACATCTGTGATAGTTCCATCTGTTCCACTAAGACCTCCTGTTGAAGGAATTGGTGAGCCACCGCCAACTGGAGTACAAACGAATCCTGTTGGGCAAGTAACACTAACTGGAGTTACTGGTGTGCAGACGAGACCTGCAGGGCAAGCACCACTTCCTACTGTTGCACCTCCGTTAAGAGCTGCGCGAGTGAGGGGGCCTACATATCCTGTGTTAGGAATACCACGTGAAGCTTGGTAAAGCTTTACGGCTGCTGCTGTCTGAGAACCGAAGTAACCCTTTGCTGTCGTACCAGCAGAAATAGCTGGAATGTTAAAACCGTTAGCGATGAGCCATGACTGAAGAGCTACAACTTCTGCACCACTAGAACCTACAGTGAGGTTTGAAGTGAATGTAGTTGATTGTGCTGCTGCAACTGACACGAAAGCCAAAGTGGCGATGCCTGTTGCGAGAATAAACTTTTTCATACGTATGTTTTTATAATTTAAATACTACCTTCTTGGTTTAGTTAATAATATGTAAGAAGAATAGTATCGGGAATAAGCTAGTTAATAATGTTTCCACATTTTCTTGTTCGAATTATCGACATCCAAACAAAAAATTGAGTGGTTCAATAAGTGAACTTATGACTATACTTTATGTATTTATCAAGGTTCATTCTGCCTCCATTCCTGCATTGAAATGCAAAAGAGTAGGCTCCCAACAGATACTGTCTCGTTTTTAGACGAAACCAATGCGCTGGGACGAATGTGTATGTACGGGCATCGCACGTACACACTCGATGCAAGGCATTATAACGTATAAGAAGAGGTACACACAAAAAAGCTTGTGGATAACCCCTTTTTTGGGATATGAGGCCATATTAGGGCAAATAAGGCTCAAAGTCAAGGTTTTTACCTCCTTACTTCAAAGAATACCTACTCCACCGTCTTTCCCCTTCTTTTTTGACTATTCCCTTTTCTACGAGGTCCAAAAGTTCCCTTTGAATAGTCTTCTCACTGCAATCTTTGATGACCCTCGTGAAGTCTTTAACGGACAGGTTCGACTGTTCTTTCAAGATCGTAACGATCTCATCTTGTCTCTTTGTTTTCTTATCGGTCGAATTCTGATACTCGTGAGCATGAGTGACTTTTACATTTGTTGTATGGGCACCGTTTCCCCCGTGTCCTTTTACAGGATCCTGATATATAGACCCTTTAGTTCGAGCATCTGTACTAAATCCGGATGAGAAAAGACTCGGTGTCTTAAAGAATGACTCTGAAAGAATATATCCGGCATTCTCTGCACTCTCGGCCAAACGGTCACGGAGCATAACAAGGACCTGATCAATCTCTTTTACCAAAATTGAATGGTTCATATCGGAGACGAGACCCGATATACGGGCAACATTCAGAATCGAAACTGTTTCCAGGGCTGCAGTGAATAAAGATTGGATAACAACATTCTTGTCCCCAGGCAACGAACTCGAGGCAGTAAAGGACGAAGAGAGTAAATCCATACCTCGATGTCGCAATTCCCACTTGAGAGGTTCATCGTCTTTTATCAGTCCCGAGACAAGGTAGAGGGCGGAAGTGATTTTTTCTGTCTTTTTGAATACATAGAGCAAATATTCTTCCGCAGAGAAAAAACCTAATGATTTCCACTTTATTGGATCATTGAGAGGATCGTTATTTTTGTTGTCTTTTTGATTGTCCATTACGTATGAAATAGGAAGTCCTTTATGTTTTATATGTCTCTTACATCTGTCCTTTTAATTTTGGCTCGAGGGACTTGTCTCTTATCTGTCCATTATAGGCTAGTATGCCAAAGCTGCAAGCGAGCTCCACGAGTACCCTTTCCATGTATGGTATTATTATCAGATTCAATCGCTATATTTTTACTTATAAATCCAATGGCAAAGAAAAAAAGTGACTTCGCTGCCAAAGCGAAATTCTGGGATGAAATACGAGACGAAACAATACAAGCTGTTTTGGCAATCTTTTCATTTGTCATTACCCTCCTCAGCCTTCTCGCAGCGTTCGATAAGGCGGGTATCGTCGGTGAATATTCATACGTCTTTCTGGTGAGACTTTTCGGGGTTGGCTACTTCCTTATACCTGTCGTCTTTACCTTCCTCGGTATCGCTTTTGTGCGAGGTATGAAAAAGAGATTCGAAATTTCAAAAGCCATCGGTGCCTTTATCTTCTTTATATCCGGGCTCGGTCTCATACATATTGCCAGTAGCAATTCCGGAGGCATTATCGGACGGTGGATCGCCTACCCACTTCTCCGCATTATGGATGTATGGGCAACAAGTGTTCTTCTGATTGCCCTTGTTATTGTTTCAATGTTTATCCTCTTTGAAGCACGCATCGCTCTTCCGAGTCTGGCCTTCTGGAGAAAAGACACCGAGGATGAAGAGGAGGAGACTGAACTAGATGACGAAGAGGAGGCTGCGGTTGCCAAAGCCGTCTCGACGGCTTCTGGTGCAGAGGACGTAGCTGCTGCACAAGCCGCAGCCCTTGCTCTTGCTCAACAAAAAGAAAAGGCAAGCAAATCAAAATCACTCAAATTCACCGAGGCAGACGAAGCAGCCTTTATTCCTGCTGCAACCGTTCCTCATATGAAACCATTTACCCCACCACCTCTTACTCTTTTAGAAAAAGACCGTGGCAAAGCAGAGACCGGCGATATCAAGGCGAATGCCAACATCATCAAGCGAACCTTGCAGAACTTCAACATCACTGTGGAAATGGACGAGGTATCTATCGGCCCTTCTGTTACCCGCTATGCCCTCAAGCCTGCCGAAGGGGTGAAGCTATCAAAAATAGTCGGACTTAATAACGACCTCGCTCTGGCATTGGCAGCACACCCTATCCGTATCGAAGCACCAATCCCTGGCAAATCTCTGGTTGGTATCGAAGTTCCCAACACTGCAAAGACAACTGTTGGTTTGGCTACCCTCCTCTCTTCGAACAACTATCAAGGATCGGACAAGCCCCTTCTGGTTTCACTTGGTAAGGATATTACTGGTCAGGCACACTTTAGTAACCTCGCCAAAGCCCCTCACATGCTTATTGCCGGAGCTACCGGATCTGGAAAGTCTGTTACGATTCATGCACTTATCACATCCCTCCTGTATCGCAATTCTCCCGAGAGCCTCAAATTCATCATGATCGACCCCAAGCGCGTCGAGCTTACCCTCTACAATAAGACACCTCACCTCCTAACTCCGGTTATTACAGATCCTAAAAAGGCCATATTGGCACTCAAATGGGCTGCAAAAGAAATGAGTCGTCGCTATGATCTTTTGGAACAACATGCCGCCCGAGATATTGATTCGTATCACAAAAATATCCTTGCTCCTGCATTGGTCAAATTCAAGGCCGATGGTTCCCCTGAAGACGATGTTGCGAAACTTCCAGAAACAATGCCTTACATCGTTATTATCATCGATGAATTGGCCGATATTATGCAGACCTACCCTCGTGAACTCGAAGCTGCCATTGTACGTCTCGCACAAATGTCTCGCGCCATTGGTATTCACCTCGTCCTTTCTACCCAACGCCCGAGCGTAAACGTCATTACTGGCCTCATCAAAGCCAACGTTCCTACTCGCGTCGCCTTGCAAGTAGCATCTCAGATCGATTCGCGCACGATTCTCGACCAGCAAGGTGCCGAGAAATTGCTCGGCGCTGGAGACATGCTCTATATGGGAGGAGAAATGTCCAAACCAGTACGTCTGCAATCTGCTTATATTTCTGAATCCGAGGTGAAACGTGTTGTGAAATATTTATCTGACGAGTACAAAGACGAGATTATGGGTGAAATCAGTCTGACTACCCCCGAGGTGGGTTCAAGTGCAGCATTTGATTCCATGCTCAACAGTGATTCCCTCGAAGAAGAGGATGAACTCTATGAAGCTGCCCGTGAAGCAGTGGTTGCCGCTGGTAAAGCCTCTACTTCATATATTCAACGCAAGCTTGGTGTCGGATATTCACGTGCTGCAAAACTCATGGACCTCCTCGAACAAAAAGGTGTTATTGGCCCTGCAAATGGTTCCAAACCTCGCGAAGTTATCGGTTTGGGCGCCGGTATGGAGTCAGGAGGAACGGCTCTAGGAGAAGCAGATGACTCTCCACTCTAGTTCAGGTAGTATTGCTGTATGACTCCGACACGATCTGCCACCCTCCACCTTCTCCGTACTATCGGTATTGCCCTCATTGTTATCATATTACTGAGTTATATTGTCTGGCGCTCGCTCGATTATATTCGCGGTCCACGTATCACTATTTTTGAACCTGCTCAACATATCTCCTTGGCCACTTCGACCGTAATGGTCCATGGCCAAGCAGAACGTATCAACACTATTACGTTTAATGGGAGCCCTCTCTCTATCGATGAAACGGGTAAATTTAACCATATAGCGATTGTGTTTCCTGGTCTCAACATATTCACTATCGTCGCCAAAGATGTATTTGGTCGCGAAATACGTTCAGAGTTGCGTATCGTTGGTACCATGGAATCGCCATTGTGATATGATTGCACATGCCTGCCATGTTACTAGATTAATTTTCCTTATATGATCAGTAAAAAGACCAAATCAAAGATTACCCCAAAAGAAATGGCTTCTATTGTAAGTGAAGAAAGTGAGACAGAAACCGCCAAAGTATCCCCTGCTTCAAAGAAACTCCATGACGGTATTAGTGATGCGCTCGATGCAATTCGTACCAAGTTTGGCGAAGACTCAATCATGAAATTAGGCGAGAAGCCTCGGGTAAACATCAATGCTATCCCGACTGGATCTATCGGTCTCGATGCTGCCCTTGGCATCGGCGGTATGCCTCGTGGACGTATTATCGAGATATATGGACCAGAATCCTCCGGAAAGACGACCTTGGCCCTCCACGTCGTTGCTGAAGCCCAGAAAATGGGTGGTGTATGCGCCTATATCGATGCAGAACATGCTATGGACCCCGAATATGCGCAACGCCTCGGAGTCAAAATTGATGATCTTCTTATTTCCCAACCAGATACCGGAGAGCAAGCACTCGACATCGTAGATAGTCTCATCCGAACTAACAAAATGGACGTAGTAGTAGTTGACTCGGTAGCCGCCTTGACCCCACGCGCGGAAATCGAGGGAGACATGGGTGCTCATCATATGGGAACTCAAGCTCGTTTGATGTCTCAAGCTTTGCGCAAACTCACTGCCATTGTCGCCAAATCAAAGACAGTCGTCATTTTCATCAATCAGATCCGTATGCAGATCGGTGTTATGTTTGGTAATCCAGAGACCACTACTGGCGGTAAGGCTCTCAAGTTTTATGCCTCTGTCCGTCTCGATATCCGTCGCATTGCCCAAATCAAAAAAGGTGAAGAGATTATGGGTGGTCGCGTACGGGTTAAAGTGGTCAAGAATAAGGTCGCTGCCCCATTCAAGCAAACAGAGTTTGACCTGATGTATAACGAAGGTATTTCCCAAGAAGGAGAAATCATCGCCCTGGGTGAAAAGATGGAGTTGATCTCCAAATCTGGTTCATCGTACTCATACGGCGAGGTTAAACTCGGCCGTGGTTACGATGCTACTCGTCAATTCCTCAAGGAAAACAGCAAGGTTCGCGATGAAGTCCTCGGAAAGATTCGTGAGAAGCTCAAACATGTGTAGCGAGTATTAAAAATCACGTACGTACAACTGCTCTGATTTTCATCGGGCAGTTTTGCCTTTTCTGGTAAAAACGGCTAGAATGCTTTCCACTATGGCATTACTTGAATACAGTGAAATAACCGAGAAAAAATACATCGTCCTTCAGGGCTC
>LFCL01000014.1 GCA_001189105.1 Parcubacteria bacterium C7867-002 | reverse complement strand
AACCTGATGGCAAACGAACGGATACTGGACCGAACAGTTTCCATCGCAAGTACAGCTCGTTTGTTAACCACATCGATGAAATCAACAAATGCATCGGTCGCCTGGGAAACAGGGTTATAACCATTGACGCTAACGGCGACATTCCAACCGAAGTCTTCCCTCAAATCAAGGGAAAGATCCTGGAATTCACAGAACCACACGTTCAGCCACACATACGACCCTTGAGCACTCCTCGGGAACATGTCCTAAGCGGTGAAACGGCGTAGCGAAGCCTGTTCAAAATGAAATCACCTCCCCGCCCGGTCTCACGCCGGCGGGGATTTTTTATACCTTGAATAAGCCAAGAAGATTAATTTGACTTATTCCCCATTTTTATGCTTTACTAGAGATATCAGAGCCATCGGCTCTTTTTATTTCGCCCCTATTTTTAATATTCATTTTTATGCAAATTCGCAACATCGCCATTATTGCCCACGTGGACCACGGTAAGACAACTCTTACTGATGCTTTGATGACCCAATGCGGTCATGCCGACGAAGGTAGTATGGACTCAAATATCCTCGAGCAAAAGCGTGGTATCACCATTTATGCAAAGAACACCTCCATTTCATACAAAGATACCAAGATCAATATCGTTGACACTCCTGGTCACGCTGACTTCGGTTCCGAAGTAGAACGTGTACTCCGCTCTATCGACACCGTGCTTTTGGTTGTCGATGCCCAAGAAGGCCCAATGCCACAAACCCGCTTCGTACTTAAGAAATCACTCGAACTTGGTCTCAAGCCAATCGTCATCATCAATAAGATCGACAAGCAAGCTGCGGATCCTGCACGTGCACACGACCAAGTTCTCGAGCTTTTCATGGAACTCGGTGCAAACGATGAACAGCTCGATTTCCCTACCCTCTACGCTATCGGTCGCCAAGGTGTCGCCAAGCGCAAACTTACCGACGAATTCAAGGATCTTTCACCACTGCTTGATGTTGTCCTCGAACACGTTCCTCCTGCAAACAAGAGTGCAGAAGCACCACTTGTTGCCCAAGTATTCAATCTCGGTTATGACAACTTCTTGGGTCGCCTCGCCGTAGCACGTATATATGATGGAAAAATAAAAGACGGTCAGACCATCTGGGCAAAAGACATGAATGGCAAATCCATCCAAGGACGTGTCACTAAACTTTTCACTTTTAGTGGCAAAAAGCGTATCGAAACTCCCGAAGCAGAATCAGGTGACATCGTCACTGTCGCCGGAATTCCTGAGATTTATATCGGTCAGACTCTCACTGACAACGAAACTACTCAAGCATTACCAGCAATTACTGTCGATGAACCTACCATTTCTTTGCAATTCCTGGTTAACAACTCTCCATTTGCCGGACGTGAAGGTACATTCGTAACTGGTCGCCAGATCCGTGAACGTCTCGAGAAAGAACTCGAGATCAACGTAGGACTCCGAGTCGATTTTTCTACTAGTGAATACTTTACTGTATCAGGTCGTGGCGAACTCCATATCGCTATCCTCTTGGAAAATATGCGTAACGAAGGATACGAAGTCCAGGTTTCCCAACCACAAGTTATCATCAAAGAAGAAGCTGGAGTCAAACTCGAACCGTTCGAGGAACTGATTATCGATTGTCCTCAAGAATACTCTGGTGCCATCATCGAAAAGCTCGGCAAACGCAAAGGTATTATGAGTGATATGAAAACTCATGGCAATCAAGTTCGTATGACCTTCGATATTCCGACTCGCGGTCTACTTGGCTACAGAAACGTATTCATTATCGACACCAAAGGTGAAGGTATCATGTCGAGTCGTGTAACTGGCTTCAAGCCATATGCTGGTGAGATTGAACGTCGCGAAACAGGTGCTATGACCTCTATGGTCTCCGGCAAATCACTCGGCTTCTCACTCTGGAATCTCCAAGATCGCGGACGCCTCTATATTCCCCCAGCGATTGACGTGTATGAAGGTATGGTTATCGGCGACACCTCAAAGGGTGACGATATGGAAGTGAATCCGTGTAAAGGTAAGCAGCTCACCAACATGCGTTCATCAGGTAAAGACGAGGCTTTGGCACTCGTACCACACTTTGAACTCTCCATCGAACGCGGCTTGGAACTCATCCGTGATGACCAATATCTCGAAATTACCCCAAAGAACGTCCGTCTGCGTCAGAAACATCTCACTGCACTTGATCGAGCAAAGGCAACACGAAAAGACCTCAAATAATAACTACTTAAAAAAATCCCCCGATCGGGGGATTTTTTGTTTTCTTCAGCGATTCTTGAGAACTTCTTTATCAAGATTTCATTTCGGCCTGATACGCTTCTAGTGCGGAAGATTAATTTCTTCCTGCGTGGGGGTGCCAAGGCAGGATGTTATCCTTCGACAAGATAAACATGGGGGTTCGATTCCCCTCACCTCCACACTGAAATGTACCTGAAATGACTATTGACTTTTTTGTCTGAGAAGACTATTATTGCTCTAATCTTGTCGAAGGAGGATTCCTACCAAATGGTATGTTTACGAAATTCCGCTTCAAGCGGTTTTTTGTTTATATTATTTCCAATGAGTCTTAATATACTCTTCCGCCTCACTCATCAGAAACGGTTGAGTTGAATTACCTACGCGCACAAAAAATTCTTCCTTCTTATCGCCATTACGAACATACGCAGGCTTATGACTTTCACGAACAATCACCATACACACATCCTTACCATTAACCTTTTCGAACTTCACGCCCGCATATTTAGCAAACGGTAATCCAATCATCGTTTTGACTAGCATATTGAAATGATTCTCAAAACCATCGCGATTCTTTTTTGGTAATGACTTATAATCATTCTCCAAACCTTTTACCTCACCTCGATCATCGACGCCGATCAACAAGGTACCACCATCGGCATTCATGAAGCCGACAATTGATTTGATCACTGCATGCTCCATTTCTTTGCTCACTTCCCCCTTTCGTACGTCATAGCGAAGCGTTTCTTTGAACTCGACCGTTATACTCTCGCCTTCCGCGATAAGCTCCGCAATAGTTCCTGTTGGCATTCGTCCCGAAGCGGCACGCACCATCTGTTGTATCGTCTGCACATGATCGTCAAAGCCTGCAATATTTTTTATTTTAGTGACCCGATCCATCTGATGTTCGAGGATGATCGTGGCATGATGCATCAAACGACCTAACGGAGATTGATACACTTCGACCGAATTTACATCCGTCAAACTGACAAATTTATGTCGACGGAACAATAAACCTGATTTTTTGATAATTTCTTTTTCGTTGATTTCATAATGAGAAAAATACCAATTTAAGAAGAGGAGCGTGATGTAGCCCACCTGAAAAAAGGAGAATACGGCAACGAGAAAGAGATCATAACGGACATATCGATCTAGGCCCCACGCCTGAAATATCAGGCCATAATTTCCGAGAAACGAAGCAACAAAGAAGAAGATAATGGCGATAATTTCCATGACTACCACGTCTCGAATAAAGACGAGTGGTCCTTCTTTTATGATAATACGTCTCATGTTTCTATAGTATCACACTGTCTAAACAGACTGTATTTGGGAGAGTATTGACAATTGTACAATAATTATGTTAATATATAAAAAGATGACATTACGTCCTCTCTTTGCCAAACCAAAACCTCAACACAAGCAAGTTAAATGAAAATTCAGCGTATTCTCCTTATCTGCCTCCTTCCTCTGGTAATCGCAGCCACTGATAAGGGTTGCGAAAATACGAGTCAAACAGAGGGGCGTCAACTTGAAAAAAACCATGAGCGCCTGATCCGAGAAGTGCCTTTACCTGAGCTTAAAACTTCCCAGGAACGTCTGAACTTGGTTAAACGGCACCAACGCATCAACAATACCTCCAACTTAGTGGGTAAAATTACCCTTTTTCAAGAAGGTAAGCCTATTGCAAGCTTTTTGACCAAGGGTAAACCAACATCTCTCAATGCGTATCTCACTGGCCAGGACCAAATCACAAATTTTAGTGGGGGCCCAGTGACCACGGAAGCACCTGATCACGATGGTACCTACGGTCAAAATCGGGAAGGAATTTTCTTCTTCACTTTGCAAGAAGATGCCTACATCGAATGGTCAGGTGATTACGTCTGGGTAGATAACGTCAATCTCCCTCTCAACACAACAGCTTCCACTCCTTCGGTGGAACAAGTTCGCTAAATCAATTGAAATGCGCAATGTGCAGGATAACCTCCTGCGCATTTTTTATATTCAGAATAACATCTTTGTTCGTTTAATACTGAGTGCAAACGCCCCATTTCCTCTTTCCTGCCCCATCCGATGAGCCAGAGAACGCATATAGGTGCCACTGGAACAGGCTATACGGAGTTTTAAGACCTCAAATTCACGCGTATCATCATTGAGTACTTTGTGCCATTTTTGAGTAATTTCAGCCTGTCTAAAATCTCCTTTTACCTGGGCTATTTTATGTAAAATCGCAGCTTTCAATTCAGCAGCAGTAATAGTCTTACGTCCCAATTCTTCAATCGAATATATAGTAACTTCTTTGGTAGGCATTTCCTCCGGTAATGCACCAGCACGCGCCATAGCATGCAAAGGCACTCCGTCCACCGTACGCGAGGAATAGGGAGGATACGATTGAGAAAAGGTGCCTACATACGAACTCACATCCACAGCCTGAGGTGTGATATTGGTATCATTTACATTCACTAACCCAAGCACATCATACGTATCTGTTTCTATTCCAAAGACAATCTCCACCTCATATTCTTTATCCAAACCCAGATACGCTTCTTTCTTTTTACATTCTTCACCAATCAGGATAAGTAACTCTCCTTCAGCCATCGGATCAAGGCGACCAGCGTACGTCATCGGCACATCTGTGAGTTCGGTGTGTCCCTGAGCAACTTGCTCAGCTCGAAATCGCTCCAGTGCTTCCAAAGGAGTTTCGCCTATTTGTTTATTGATTACATAGCTCAATTTCATATCATGACGTTACCATAAAAAAGTAAGGCAAGCAGTTTTTGAACTGCTTGCCTGGTTAGAGTTTTGAGTGTACCCACTGGCACACATCCACAATGAGTCGAAACAAATGTTTCAGAGCCCATCGCCCAATTTTGGAAAGCTGCTTGAGCTCCCATTGAATAATCTTCAATCCTTTATCGGGTCCTCCGATGATTAAGCCTGTAGCACCAGACATAATCAACATCACCACAACGAAGGTAACTAACATATTCAAAATAATCATCTAAGTTCTATTAGAACATATATAGTAGTATAAGTCAATTATAAACCCCGACCCCTTCATAGCACCCTTTTTATTTGCTACAATTCCCCCATGTCAGATACACCAAAGAAACTCTCGACTGATGCATACAAAGGCGTGCGTGACTTTTTTCCTGTAGATATGGCCGTTCAACGACATATCTTTAATATCTGGGAAACCACCTCAAAAAAATACGGGTACGAAGAGTACGGTGCTTCCGTTCTCGAACCAGCCGATCTCTATCGTGCCAAGACAGGAGAAGAAATAATCAACGAACAAACCTATAGCTTCATCGATCGTGGCGATCGTGAAGTCACACTTCGTCCCGAAATGACACCTACCTTGGCGCGCATGGTAGCTGCACGCAAACGCGAGCTCACCTTTCCCTTACGCTGGTACTCTATTCCCAACCTCTTCCGTTACGAACAGCCACAACGTGGACGCGTCCGGGAACACTGGCAACTCAATGTCGATATTTTTGGAGTCGAATCACTTGCCGCAGAAATAGAAGTTATTTCTATGGCATATGATATTACGCGCGCATATGGCCTCAAAGATACCGACTTCGAAATCCGTCTCAACAGTCGCCGACTCATGCATTATGTCACCGCAGACGTCTTCAATCTCGACGAGCACCAATCCCACACCATTTCAAAACTGATTGATAAAAAAGACAAAGTAAAAGCAGACTGGTTCGAAGCTGCAGCTATGGAAATACTCGGTGACAATACACCGAAATTCCTCACACTCCTCAATTCAAAAAACTTTGAAGAGTTCACTACCAACCTTCCCCAGACAGCCGAGGAACACAAAGGTCTTTCAGAAGTTCGTCAGGTTATCGCTGGCCTCGAAAAGCTTGGTATTACCAACACTCGTTTCGATCAAACACTGATGCGTGGGTTTGATTATTACACGGGCATTGTCTTCGAAGTCTTCGATCTCAATCCTGCCAACCGTCGTGCCGTACTTGGTGGAGGACGTTATGATGATCTCCTGTCCCTTTTTGGAAATGAAAAAGTCACTGCCGTCGGTTTTGGCGCAGGCGATGTGACCGCTCGTGATCTAATGGAAACATACAATGCTCTCCCTGCCGCTCCCTCATCCGCTGATATCATGATCTGCGTCGTCGGTGAACACAATATCCCCTACGCTCTCGATGTTGCTCAAAAAATCCGTGAAAAAGGACAACGTATTGCCGTTGATCTTTCTATCAAAAAACTGGGTGACCAAATCTCACATGCTAACAAACGTGGTATTCCAAAGATTATCGTGATCGGAGACGAAGAAGTCTCGACAGGAAAACTCAAGACAAAAGACCTCAAAACAGGAGAAGAGCAGGAACTTATCGGATAACAACACACATAACAGCACATTCCCATGCGTCAAATTACATTCGACATCGAAACAAAAAATCTTTTTTCTGATGTCGGTTCCAATGATCCCGCTGCCCTCGATCTATCTGTAATTTGTATTCATGACTCCGCTGATAATAGCCTCAAGAGTTTCCTTGAACCAGAACTCAAAAATCTCTGGCCAATTCTCGAGCAAGCCGATATGTTTATCACCTGGAATGGCGACCATTTCGACATTCCTTTGCTTAACAAATACTATCCCGGCGATCTGACGAAAATAAAGAGTTTGGACCTGATGAAAGAGGTGCAGACTTCGCTCGGTCGTCGACTCAAACTCGACAGTGTCGCCGAAGCCACTTTGGGACAAAACAAATCCGGCCACGGTCTCGACGCGATTCAATGGTGGCAAAACGGTGAGATCAACAAACTGATTCATTACTGCAAAGAAGACGTGCGCCTCACGCGCGATCTCTATGACTATGCGTTAAGCAAAGGTCACCTCAAATACAAAGACCTCGGTAACCTCAAAGAGATCAAACTCAATACCTCCGAATGGGAAGTTCCTGTCGCTAGTGTGATGACGTATACGTTACCGTTTTAAGATTGCGTGTGTTTCTTTTCTATATCCAACGGTATTGAAATCGTAAACGCACTTCCTTTATTTTCGCCCGGCGATTCGGCCCAGATCTTGCCACCTTGTTTGGCAATAAGGTTTTTTGCCATGAACAAACCTATCCCCATACCTTCAGTATCTGCAAGACGAGCTTTTTCGCCCCGATAGAAACGACTAAAAATCTGACGGAGGGTATGCTTGGCCATACCAATACCTGTATCACGAACCTGAATACGATATTCCGAACTCTGAACAAATACTTTTGATGTAACCATAATCGCTCCCCCTTCCGGAGTGTAGCTCATGGCATTATCGAGGAGAATCTGCAAAATAAAGTGGAGCTGTTCTTGATTACCCATAACAAAGACGTGATCGGTCCGCTCCACAGAAAAAGTGACGTTCTTTTGTTCCATGGGTACAACGTACTCCGCTTCTAACTGTCTTAATACGACAGAAATGTCTATTGACTCTGGGGCATGTTCAAAACCATCACTATCCGCCTCGGATAACCGAACGAGCATATTGGTCAATTCAAATAACTGTCGTTCTGATTGATGCACAATACTTGTCATCTCTTTTTTATCTGAAGGCAGGATCTTTTCTATTTCCTCCGTCGCCCATTTGATACGAGTGAGAGGTGTACGAAATTTATGAGTCACCACGGTAATGAATTCATATTTTGCCACATCGGCCTCTCGAGCCTTACGCCATACGTAGAGAGCACCACTCGCCAATACAATAGAAGCGACGACAGGTACGACCCCTCGAGGAATAGCAGGCTGAATAGTAATAAAATAATTACTCAAAAAATCTGTAAGTGTGATTACAAGTCCTATACCAAGGATCGTGGACGCATACACAAACGCTCGTTTTGCAAACACATGAATATCAAAGACCTCATACTGCAAAATTGCATATACGATCAGAAGTGGATACAGTCCAAAGAGTGCAGAAAGAGCGGGGTTCAAAGGAATATCAAATACAAGGAGGAAGGCTGTTGTACCGAATGCATACGCGTACAACATGGCCAAAAGAACATACTTAAACCTGTTTTTCTGAACACTCCCCACAGGCTCAGTACGATACGCCTGAATCAATTGATAAAAATGATATATGGATACAATGATGAACCAGAGCACCATGACAAAATACAGCGGACCTGGTTGGTAATAGAAAGGAAAATAGAGTTTCGGTACAGATTCTATAAGGAATGCTCGAGGAAAAAACAAGAAGAATGTAAAAAGAGAAATTCCACTGACATAGACAGCCATGAGAGCATATCGCTGTTGATGAATCTTACCGATAAACCCAAGGAACCAATGCGTCATGAATATACCGATGAAAAAGTCCACCAGATTGAACATGAGAATCATCCGGGAGGTTACCGCATCTGGAGCGTTGATTCCCAACAAATGAGAAAGTTGGAAAACCGCCACAGCCAAACAGGATAATGCAAATGTAAACGTAGTGACACTTCTACTTCTCTGAGTTGCCAGCATCACAAAAAATGCCGTACCGATACTTACCAAGGTTCCAAAAAGAAATAATATGTTATGAAAAAGAAGAGGAAAATTCATGATACGGAGAACATGTCTACATCGTATAGTATATCAGGATTCACAAACTATAGTATAATCAACACGTCTTATTATCTTGCATAACTTTTCCTTATTATGGATTCCAAATCAAACAACCCGCTGAGTATTTCTGGTGCCATTATTATCGCAGGAGCTATTATTGCGGTTGCCATCATTTGGGCACAGCGACCTCCGACACAACCAGTAACCCAAGCACCTTCAGAAAAAGCCCCTACAACCGTATTGGCCCCTATAACCAACGCCGATCATATCCTTGGCAATCCTGCTGCCCCGATCAAAATCGTCGAATACTCTGACTCTTCGTGTCCATTTTGCAAAATGTTCCACCCAACGATGGAAAAAATCATGGAAGAATATGGTAACGATGGCAAAGTAGCCTGGGTATACCGCCATTTCCCTCTTGATAAACCAGGTAGTCGTTCTGACGGAGGTATTCTCCATCCAAATGCCGGCACAGAAGCTCAAGCCATGGAATGTGCAGCGTCTCTTGGAGGCAACGATGCATTCTGGAAATTCACCAATCGCCTGTATGCGATCACTCCTGCCGTAACCCCTCAAACTCCCGATGGTCTCGATCCGAAACAACTTCCTGAAATTGCGAAATTTGCAGGACTCGATGTAATCAGCTTCAACGAATGTCTTTCCAGTGGCCGATTCAAGGATGCTGTTGAATCCGATTATCAAAGTGGTTTGGCAGCTGGTGTAAATGGCACCCCATTCGCCATTATTGTCACCGATTCCGGAAAACAAGTTCCGCTCAATGGTGCCCAACCATACGCCACCCTCAAGTCAGCAATCGACACTATCCTCTCTGAGAATAACTAGGTATTATTTCTTTTTCTTGTCGTCCTTCTTTTCGGTCTTTTGTGTGCCGTTCCACAAGAGCGCACCAACAATAAGGATAATAATGAGTGTTTCCATGGAATAAGTATATCACTTATCGATCAGTAATTTTCCCAATGCGCAGTATTCACAATGAGGATCTGTGCATTCGGAACGTACAAAAGAAAGACTGATGATATCTTTGGCCATGGCAACAATTTCAGAGGTGACCTGTGCAAGAGCCTCATCATCGATCTCAAAACGTTCTATTTTGTATTTTCCCCGATCATTCGGTTCGATAAAATCAATCTCCCCATACCTGAACACAAAGCGTGTGTCTCCTTCCAAAAGAAGCTTGTAAAAAGCCAATTGACGGAAATAATTCCCTGCACCTTCACCAGCAACCTTACCTTCAATCTGATTGCGGGATTTTGGTTTACCGGTTTTATAATCAACCACCACAACATGTGTATCATCGATCATTTCGATCTTATCGAGTTTTCCTGAGAGATGCAGTTTCACTCCTTTTTCTATTTCCACCTCAGTTCCACGAATCGCATATTCACTCAGAAGCCGGCGATTCCATTGAGGATAGTAGGTCTTGTAATACCCTTGCAGCGCCTTGGTCCCCTTTTTCAAAGCATCTTCCCGATCCTCGGCGGCAAACGGGAGCGTGTCCACGTGATGTGCGAATAGTTCGACCAATCGCTTGGGAGACATGTCTTCACCTTCTTTATATGAATCAAAAAACGTCCGCAATGCCGCATGAATAGCGGTTCCATATAACTGATGTTTATTTTCTGCCTGAGGGATACGGATCAGATTCACAAAGAAATATCTCCATGCGCATTCCATATAATTGTTCAGATGAGTAACCGAAAGTGGTTGACCAAGGAATTTCGCCCGCACAAAATCCGGCTGGAGTACTGATACAGAAGTATCGGGCACACTCGCTTTCTGATGAGTAAATGTAGTGATCATTCGTGCAGCTGGATTCGCTACCTGAACTTTTTCTGTTACGCGAAGAGAGGGATCAATTTCGGAAATAAATTGAGTTGCAATTGTATCCTTGGAAACATCACTGCTGGCATAACTAATGGTGACATCTTTTCGGGCACGGGTCAGCGCAACGTAGAACAGTCGACGTTCATCATCGATCCGACCAGTTGCCCGGGCATGTTCGATGACCGGAATATGAAACAAGTGACGAGACGAACGATTACCCCACACCCCATCGATAGCATGGATAATAAAAACATAATTAAATTCTTGACCTTTGGCCCGATGAGCCGTCATAAGACGGACACCGTGAATATGCTCAGTGTATGTCCGCCTGGTCGATACTCCATGCGCTTCAGTAATATCGAGATATGCCATAAAATCCGCCAAACGAAAGACTCGTGCAGACTGACTCGCCGCGACCACGTGATCAAAAAACGCCTGAACAGAGTTCAGCCGCTCCAATGAATCGGGGGCCGAAACAATTGCTAATAATAAATTAGTTTCCTGAATTAATTTTTGCAAAAATACGGAGCATGACAAAAGTTTGGCCTGATGGGACCACTCGATAATTCGTGCGTATGCCTGACGTACACTTTTGGTATGTGGATCAGACACTTCTTTGAGTAATCGATGAAGCGGTTTTCCTTCTTTAGATGCTCGTGCCGTCATCGCTGCAACTTCGGCTGAATCTGCCCCTAATTCACGTATAAAGAGCGCCTGGGCCACTGCAGGGCCATCGGACGGATCTTGGATGGCCCGACATAATATCAGGATCTTCACCACATCAATATCATCCATGACGTTATGGTCCGATTCGATGCGATGGGGAATGCCTTGAGCCTTGAGCATAGCGGCCAGCGGTGCCGCATGTTTATTGTCACGATACAACACGGCGATTTCATCCGGAGTCTCCCCTTCATCCAACAAGACCTTGATTCGATGGGCCACCATTTCCAATTCATCATCAACAGTGGCACACTCCACAACACGAATCGGGCTTCGTCCCATCAAGAGAGATCTCAGTTGAGTGAGATCACGACCAGGCATGGAAGGATTCTTCCCGATCAAACTATGGGCAGCATCGAGGATTCCCTGATGAGACCGATAATTATGTTCAAGATCAATAACCACTGCGTCTGGATATTTATGAGAAAAATACAAAAAGTTTTCCAATGATGCTCCCTGAAAACGATAAATGGCCTGCTTATCATCTCCGACAATAAACAAATTCGGAGATTCGTGAAAATCTGACAGTAATTCCAAAATGCGATTTTGGGCAGCATTGGCATCCTGGTGCTCATCGGCCAAAATATACTGATATTTTTCCTGTAAAATTAATTTGAATTCCGGATTTTGTTCCATTGCACGAATAATTTCCAACAACATATCATCAAAATCGTACTGCTTTGCGTGCGCCAAAGCTTTTTCATATTCCGAATACACAAAAGCGAGTTCTTTGTTTTTAAGAACCCTCTTGGCACGTTTTTCTGCTTCCGTGGCAGACAATTCACCATCACTTTCTTCTTCAATATCAACACTCTTCAACAAAACAGCGGGTGAAATATTCTCTCGTTTCAAGACGTGGATCTCCCGCAAGACCGGACGAACATAGTACGTCGGATCTCCATAAGGGCGCAGCGCTTCGATATCACGGGATGCAATGATCTTTTCTATAATCCGGATCTGTTCTGCCTCGGTGATCAATTTTGACCCGATGATACGTGCAAAATAATCAGGATGATATTCGATCGTATGTGCCGCAAATCCGTGGAAGGTGTGAATTGCAACTTTGTATGCAGCAGGACCGATCGTCTCCAAGAGTTTACGACGCATCGTGTGTGATCCTGATTCAGTAAATGTCAGTGCCAAAATGCTGTCCGGCGATGTATCCGTCAGACGTAAAATAGTGGCAATACGCAGGGTGAGAATAGTCGTCTTGCCGGTCCCTGGACCAGCAATGACCATTACCGGCCCATCGATCGTATCAACTGCCTTTTTCTGTGCCTTATTGAGAATGGCGTATGCCCGATCAAATACTGATGACTGATTATTTCTGTGAGGCATGGGAGTATTATAATACACAAATAGGGTTGACTTATTACGAAAAGAGAGTAAATATTATCAGGAATTGAGTAGTAATGGAGTACTGAACATTAACAAAAAGGGAGATCGTATGAAGAAACCAACAGACCCGAAACACAGTCTTGGTGGAGATGCAGCCGTAGTTCCTTTTGGATTGAGCTACGGAACCGAGCGGACCTCACAGTTTTGGCTGGGTAGCGGTACAGAAAAAATCAGTCGCAAAAAAGCCTTGACTGAATTCCGTCAACCAGGAAGTCTGGTACGCGCATTAGTCGCCCGAGGTGGCCACGGTGGCGGACCGACCAGATACGATACAGCCTAAATAGAACAATCGAGACGGTTTCCGTCTCATACCATCCCGATCACCGGGGTGGTATTTTTATTTATATCAGTAATTCTTCAATCGATCTCCATTGGAGTGGTTTTATTTGCTTTCATTTTTCCAAATAGGTATTGAAATGAGAAAAGCAGATCCCTTACCCTTGCCAAACGAATGAGCTTTGAGAGTACCTCCATGATGTTCAACAATTTTTCTTGCCACAAAAAGACCTATTCCTGTACCCTCTGTTTCTGTTTTTCGGGCAGTTTCGGTTCGATACATTCGGGTAAAAATATGATCTGCTTCTTCCGGCGAGAATCCGATGCCTGTATCCTCAACCGAGACAACAACCTTACCACCCTTTTTCATCATAGATACCGTGATGCGTCCGCCCTTGGGAGTATAGATCAATGCATTGTCCATAAGCGAAGACATCATTACTCGCAGTTTCAATTTGTCTGCACGAATAAAGACCGAGCCACCTTCCAAGCCTTGCACTGAAAATATGATGCCTTTTTCTTGGGCAGGACTGAGGTATTCATGCGTAATATCGCGAATGAAATCTGTAAAATTTAATGTTTCATACGTATATGCATATTCGACCTGCTCTTCAGCAGAAACCTCAACGAGCGCGTTGGCCAATTGAATCAAGCGATTGGCACTCTCATCAATATGAGCAAGATCAGTTTTTCCAGACTCAGGCACTAGTGAATGTAGATTTTCAACAGACCACTTGATAGAAGTAAGTGGTGTCCTCAGTTTGTGTGTCATGGTCGTGATAAATTCATATTTGAGAAGATCAGTCTCCCGGAATTTTATCCACGTAAACCAACCTAGTGCAGCAGCCACACAACTCGCCAAGACAGTAAATACCCACGACGGAAACCCTGGTATCCATACTACAATCATAGAATTCAAATACCCCACCATGAATATCCCGAAGCTTGTGAGAGTGACGATTACCCCGAACTCAAATGCTCGCTTCGCAATAACACGAATATCCATGAGATTGTAGCGCACAATCGCATACGCCATCGGAATAGCGAGTATTGGTACGAAAGGACCTGCCCACGCCGGATCAATCGCAATATCATATACCAACGGTATCGCGAGGGAGCCGATAGTATATCCTAGACTCAAAGCGACAAAAAAATACTTCAATCGATTACGCATCACGCTGTCAGCGTGTCGATATGCATACACCAGATATCCTAGAAAATACAACGGAACTACCACATCGAATATCAGACGCATCACCCATTGCAGATTACCTGGATTGTAATAATTTATAAAATATAATTTCGGAACCGAAGGAAGTAAAAATGTGTCGGGAAAAATAAGATACACGAGGGTCAACAATATCGCTGAACCATACATGCAATACATAAATATAAATTGTTTCCGTACCACACCAACCAGTGCAAATGAACAATGGGTCAAAAATACCGCAATCCATATGATTGAGATATTCCACATAAGAATATTACGGGAAACATGCGGATCTTCTGTATTAACCCCAATGACGTGAGAAATACAAAAAACAGCAATACTCACGAAAGCCAAACTAAATGTCCTATTCACGACAGACCGACGATCTTTTATATATACAAAGAGTGCAAACAGAAGGGCGATAATTCCTCCGGATACAAAACCTATATTATGAAATATGAGATTGATTCCCCTACTTCTTCGAGAGTATGAGTAATACCATCATTCAAACCATGTCGCATTTCTAAAATCTTGCGTTCTTTTTCTGACAGATCATCGAGAATATTGTTGACATGATCACGGAGAATACGGCGAGATGATTCTTGATCAGGTGATAGGATTTTATCATCGGCAATAAAATCTTGGAGTGTGGACTTTTCTTCATCAGAATCACCTACCAGACTTTCGAGGGAAACGACGTCTTGTTCGATCTTTTCGATCTGATAAATCTTACTAACATCCATACCCATTTCGGTGGCGATTTCTTCTGGCAATGGTTCACGTCCCAAATCCTGAGTCAAACGACGGACCATTTGTTTGTATTTGGCGATAGTTTCAACCATGTGCACAGGAACACGGATAGTACGAGACTGGTCGGCCAAGGCACGCGTAATAGCCTGACGAATCCACCAGGTAGCATAGGTTGAAAATTTGTAACCTTTCGTCCAATCGAATTTATCAACAGCACGAAAAAGACCTAGGTTGCCTTCTTGGATAAGGTCGAGCAACGTAAGGTCTGGACTGCGACCGACGTATTTTTTGGCAATAGAAACAACGAGACGAAGGTTTGCTTTTGCGAGGAGGTTTTTTGCTTCAAGATCTCCTGCTTGGATACGGCGAGCAAGCTCCTTTTCGTTTGCGGCAGTGATGAGAGGATATTGCCCGATCTCTTTCAAATACATCTGAATAGAGTCATATGCAGAATCCGATCCCTGACGGGCACCGTACTGAGATGGTTTCTTGACTGACAAATCATCAACCTCAAGGAGACCTCCTCCTTCCAAAATGTCCACATTGGCGACAGAGAGTTTTGAATACAACTCATCGAGAAAAACGATGTCGTTCTCGATTTGGGGAAATTCTTTTAAGATTTCATCGTAGGTAACAAAGCCACGATCGCGACCTTTTTGAATGAGTTTGTTCGCTTTGTGTTCGAAGCCATTCTTATCGATTTTTGCCGGACGAGGACGAGCTTTTGAACTTGAGGCTGTTTTCTTTGCTGGTGCCTTTTTTGCTGCTCCCTTACGAGCGCTCGTAGCCTTTGCTTTGGTCGTCTTTTTTGTTTTTGGCATGTGTAAAGAGGGGTTTGTTTATCTGGGTGATTATACAACAAAGAGACCTAGAAGTGCAAGGTGCCTACTTAGTAAACTGAGTGATTCCTTTAAGTCTTGGACCTAGGAGTATTTTCTGCAGATATTTTAGTACAATGATCTCGCAGAAAAGCCTCCCTTTCTTGCAATGTTTGGCTTTTATTAGCTTCAAATGAAGCTTTTCGACTACTGTTCCACAAATTCAACGAGAGGTGATATACGGAAATTACCAAAAGAAGAGCTATAAGTAAATAAAGGGCTTTTTTACCTTCTATTGTTTTATACATCTTTATAAGGATATATAAAATAAATATGGACAAGAGCGCTGCCAAATACAGAGATATATGGAATGCGCTAAGCATATTACCTATCCCTCCAAGACTTATTGTAAAAAGGAGATTACCAATCAAAGGGACCATTAGAAACACAACATATCCACACCCAACAACGAATGCTAAAACTTTTAAAAAGATTATGAAATGTTTAGTCATAGGGATATGATATCACACAATATTAATGTCTCTGCTTCAGAATCTCTGCTTTACGAATCGACAATACCTGACACTTAGTCGCCAATTCAGCCACTCGAGCCTGATCCCCCGCTTTCTCCGCCATACGAAGCTCTTGCATAGTACCGATAAGCTCCTCATTCAATACATCTTCTTCGAAATTGAAAAGAAGTTCCTTCATATGAATACCCCATCGTTCCTGAGAAGTTCCAAAGAAAGACTCGGCTTCAAACAACAAATCACTCATGACCGCCTGGGCTCGAGCCACACGACTCTCATACGAAGTGCCCGCGATCTTTTGTATTTGCTGAACATAGTCTGCAGTACCCGTTACACCAGCTGATTGCATAAGATTAAGAAGTCCGAACATTCGTCGTTCTACCAGATCAATTCGCTTTGAAATCTCACTACTCGTTTTTGGTCCGGTTGTTTTTGGAGCAGGTGTTGCTGCTGCAGCTTCGGTATCCAAGCGTTTCTTCAAGACCTTTAAATCATCCCAAATAGCACTGGCTTGAATATGAGCTTTTTCAGCGATCATTTTTACAAAATAATCCTGATCAGTTTGTTTTTCGATATGCGCTAAGAGCGGAAATACTCGATCTTGCAATGCGCGAGGAACCTTACGTGAATCAGTCACTTCCTCCAAAACATTTGAAAGCTCGAATTCAATCACTGGTTTTGTAGCACGCAAAACTTCTTTCCATTGAGCAGGATTTTCTTTAACAATATCCGCAGGATCTTTGCCTCCGACAATATCTGCAATCTTTACGTCCATACCCATACCCAAGGCAATCCCTGCAGCACGTAACGCCGCTTTTTTACCTGCCGCATCAGAATCAAACGCAAGAATAACGTTGGGAGATAAGCGACGAATGAGCCCGAGATTATTTACGACTCCTGCTTTATTTACTCCATCATCAGCCAATGCAGTTCCGGAAGCGGCCACAGTGTTTTTTATATCGGCCTGATGTGACATGACCAAGTCCATTTGCCCTTCTACTAAAATAGAATAATTGAGGCGGCGAATCTCACTCTTTGCCTTATCAAGCCCATACAGAACGGATGATTTGTCATACAAGGGGGTATCGGGACTATTGAGATATTTTGCAGACTTACCATCATCTTTGAGAATGCGCCCGGAAAAAGCGATGATCCTACCACTTGTATCAGCGATCGGAAACATGATTCGTCCACGGAAACGATCATAGAAATCTCCTCGATCCCCTTTTTTGGCTAAGCCTGCTTTTTCGATGACAGTATCATTCCACCCTTTCTTTTTGAGATGTGTGTAGAGGTTACTCCACCCTTCTGGCGCCCACCCAATCCGAAAATCTTTTCGAGTTGTATCGAGAATACCGCGACCACGAACGTAATCCTGAGCATCTTTGGTAACCTCTAATTGTTTCTCAAAATACACCGTTGCTTCTTCGATAATACGGTAGAGTACATCCCGTTCACCGTCGGCCTTCTGATCGTTGACCAAAGGTACTCCGGCACGCTCCGCCAATATCTTGAGTGCACCACGAAAATCCAATCCTTCAAACTGTTCAACGAAAGAGAAAATGTCACCTTTTACTCCGCACCCAAAACAGTAGTATCCACCTCGGTCTGGTGAAACAAAAAAGGAGGCTGATTTTTCATTATGAAACGGACACTTTGCCTTAAATGACTTACCTGCTTTTTCAAGCTTTATATATGACGCCAGTAAATCCTCAATAGGTATGCGTTTCTTGATTTCTTCGACCGTATTACGATTCATAGGGGAAGTATACCACTCTAGTACGGACACAGAAGATTGACAGAGGGACTTTTTTTGCTATGATACTCATACATCTTCGGGGATTTCCCGCGACCCTTTCGAAAGAAAGGGAATATCAAAGAAAAGTCGGTGAAAACCGGCTTTTACTTTTGCAAAATTAGCCTCATCAACTTGGCCTATTCGCTCCATAAGTCGTTTAGCATTGAATGTTCTCGCTTGATTAAGTACAACTGTATGGTTTTTTCGCCTGAAAGATATAACGGAATACCATGTTCCCTGTCGAATTTTTGAAGTTAAAGGTATTCCAAAGAATGTCTTATGAGTAAATTTAATAAATATAAGAACTGGCCTTGTAAAAAGAATATGGAAAAACCCTCCCGATGGCCATCGGGAGGGTTTTTCTTGCTTCCTGAATCCTGTCTCTTGAATCTACTACTCCTCCATTACCTCTTCCTTGGGAGCAATGGCATCAACCATAGCTTTCTTTGGAGAACCTGGGAAACCTGAACCGGCAGGAACGAGGCGACCAATGATAACGTTTTCCATAAGACCACTAAGATCGTCTTGGGCGCCACGAACAGCGTTAGCAATAAGAACACGAGTTGTGTGTTGGAACGAAGCGGCCGAAAGGAAACTCTTACGTGACAACGACGTCTCTGTAATACCCATCACCAATTTCTTGGCTTCAGCTGGAGTACCACCCTCCTCCTTCACTGCTTTGTTTTCTTCAAAGAGATAAATGTCATCGACAATCATTCCTTCGGTGAGCTCAGTATCCCCTGCAGTAACTACACGACGACGTGAGAACATCTGCTTTACGATAAGCTCAATATGCTTACGAGACACTGTTTCTCCTTGAAGTTCGTAAATCTTACCGACTTCAGAAATAACATACTCCTTTGCACGCTCTTCACCTCCAAACTCATACACCTCGTCAATATCAGCGGAACCATCAGTCATCAAATTACCTTTGATCACACGATCACCGACAGATACAAGAGTAGTGCGGCGATACGGAAAGACATATTCAACTTCAGCAAGCTTCTTTGTGCCGGTTGCCTCTTCCATATCAGGAAGAACGCGGATAATCTTTTCCTTACCATGATTTTCAACTGCAGTGACCACACCAGTAACCGAAGCAACTACTGCAGGATTTCGAGGACGACGCTTTTCAAAGATTTCTTCAACACGAGGAAGACCAGCTGTAATATCACCACCTTGTGACGCGGTACCTCCGGCGTGGAATGTACGCATTGTCAGCTGTGTTCCTGGTTCACCGATCGCTTGAGCGGCCACTGTACCTACCGCTTCACCGAGAGACACGAGGGCGTTCTTACCAAGATCGAGACCGTAACACTTTGTACAGACACCACGGACAGTCTTACATGAGAGCGGTGAGCGAACACGAACAGTTTCGATACCCGCAGCCTCTATTTGGGCAGCATCTGTCTTTGAAAGAAGATGACCTTTCTTAAACAAGACTGTTCCTGATGCATCAGTAATATCTTCAGCAATCAGACGTCCGCGAATGTTCTTCGACAATGGGATGTTCATACCTGAAGCACTTTGCTTGTAGATGGTGATACTGTCTTTTGTTCCACAATCAGCTTCAGACACAACAACGTCTTGAGCAACCACGAAGAGCTTACGAGTAAGATATCCAGCTTTCGCAGTGTTAAGCGCAGTGTCAGTCAAACCTTTACGTGATCCGTGAGTCGTAATGAAGTATTCGATCGGAGTCAAACCTTCCTTTGCACACGAAAGAATTGGGAATTCAATTGTTTCTCCGGAAACTGAGGAGATCAATCCTTTCATACCAGCCATTTGAGTGATCTGGGAAAGGGATCCGCGAGCTCCAGAGGTGATCATGTCGAAGACAGAACCAGTCTTATCGAGAGATGCCGGGATAGCCTTTTCGACTTCACCCTTTGATTTCTGCCAAATTTCAATGTGCTTACGAATACGTTCTTCTTCGGTCAAAAGACCTTCTTCGAACTGTTTGGTAACTGTGTTTGCCTGAGCCTTACCACGAGCAATGATTTCTCCCTTTTCGACAGGAATCTTGATGTCATCAATACCCCATGTTGTACCCGAGTATGTTGCATAACCGAAACCGAATGTTTTGACACGGTCGAGGATTGGAGCAACGTTTTCCGCACCACGAAGAGTGATCATATCGTCGATCACAACTCCCAAGAGTTTGCGTCCGACTTCTTCGTTGATGAAACGATAATCTTCAGGAAGAACGGTGTTAAAGAGAATACGACCTACAGTGGTTTCGAATATACCTCCATTGAAGGCTGCATATTTTGGAGTCTGTGGAGCCAATACTTTGACCTTTGAACGAAGATTGATATCTCCGAAACTTTGTGCGAGCACTGCTGCACTTGGTGATTCGAATATTTTTCCTTCTCCCTTCCCTCCTTCGAGCATCTTGGTAACCCAGAAACATCCGAGAACGATATCAAGCATTTTTGCTACTACGGTTGGCTCATTGTTACCTGGCTTCAAGATGTTCTTGTCAGCAGCCATGATCTCACGAGCTTCCATTTGAGCCTCTTCAGACAACGGTACGTGAACAGCCATTTGGTCTCCATCGAAGTCAGCGTTGAAAGCAGTACAGACGAGTGGGTGAACCTGGATCGCATTACCTTCGATCAAGATCGGCTTGAAGGCCTGGATACCGAGACGGTGCAATGTTGGTGCACGGTTCAAGAGTACGTATTTACCTTCAATCACTTCTTCGAGAATTTCCCACACCTCCTTTGCACTATCATCGATCAGACGATTTGCACCGCGGATGTTATATGCAAGTTCACGCTTCAAAAGACCCGAGATCACGAATGGGCGGAACAATTCCAATGCCATATGTTTTGGCATACCACATTCATTGAGCTTGAGCTCTGGACCAACGACGATTACGGAACGTCCCGAATAGTCTACGCGCTTTCCGAGAAGGTTCTGACGGAAGAGACCGCGCTTTGATTTGAGACTGTCTGACAATGACTTGAGTGCACGCTTTTGTGCGGCAGCTGCAGCAGCACCAGCAGAAGAACTGTGACGAATAGAGTTGTCGATCAAGGCATCAACTGCTTCCTGAAGGATACGCTTTTCATTACGGAGAATAACTTCTGGAGCATTAATTTCTTTCAATTTCAAAAGACGATTGTTACGGTTGATGACACGACGATAGAGGTCGTTTACATCGGATGTCGCATAGCGGCCTCCTTCGAGCGCAACCATCGGACGGAGACCTGGTGGAATCACGGGAAGACGAACGAGGAACATCCATTCTGGACGGAGCTTTGCTTTGATCATTTGTTTGACCAAGGCAATACGCTTACCGAGTTTTTCACGGTCTGCAGCACCAGCTTCTTCGTAATTTTTCTCAAGTTCAACCTTGAGCTTGGCAAGATCTACCTTTTTCAAAAGATCATAGATTGCTTCTGCACCGATCAGTGCCTCAAAGATAGAACTGTAACGCATTGCATACTTGTGGTAGGTCACTTCGTCGATAACCAAACCAGGTACGATACTCTCGATTTCTTTGCGAGCACCCAAAAGAAGTTCCTTGAGAGCCTCCTTGGTCTTGTCGTCTTGGGCGGTTTTTACCTTTGCCTTGTATTCATTGTCGAGTTCCTTGAGGAAATTGTTCTTTTCGGTTTCATGGACCACGGTGACCATGTATCCTGCGAAATAGACAACCTTTTCAAGATCAGATGTTGTCATTCCGAGAATAAGGCCGATACGTGAAGGAACACTTCTCAAGAACCAAATGTGTGAGACAGGAGATGCGAGTTCGATATGACCCATACGATCACGACGAACGATAGAGCGAGTGATTTCAACTCCACATTTTTCACAGACAATACCCTTGTAGCGGATGCCACGGTATTTTCCACAGTAACATTCATAATCTCGGTCTGGACCGAAGATGCGTTCATCGAAAAGACCACTCTTTTCGGAGCGTTGAGTACGATAGTTGATCGTCTCGGGCTTGGTGATCTCACCATAAGACCATTCGGTGATCTTCTCAGGAGAAGTCAGGGACAACTTCACAAAATCAAAATTTTGCGGTTCCACGTATTTCTTCGTGGTGATGGTGGTGTGTTGTGTGTTTGCGTTTGACATAGTGGTAATGATTATGAATATTACTCTTCCTCGACCTTAGTATTCTTGACCAACTCGACGTTGAGGGCCAAACCACGCAGCGTCTTGAGCAACACGTTGAAGGAAGCTGGCAAGTTTGGAGCCTTCATGCGTTCGCCCTTCACGATAGAATCGAATGTTTGTGAACGACCGATGATATCGTCGGACTTCACCGTGAGAATCTCACGGAGTGTATGTGCGGCACCATGACCCAAGAGTGCCCAGACTTCCATTTCTCCGAAACGCTGACCTCCACCTTGCGCCTTACCTCCCAGTGGCTGTTGAGTGATGAGAGAGTAGGGACCAATAGAACGCATGTGGATCTTGTCTTCAACCATGTGGTGAAGTTTCATGATGTACATGTATCCAACTGCAACTGGCTGATCGAAGTGTTCACCCGTACGACCGTCGCGAAGTTTCATCTTACCTGATGCATCATGACCAGCCTTGGTGAGCTCTTCTTTGATCTCAGCATCGGTAGCTCCTACGAATGGAGGAACGATCGCTTGATATCCGAGTGTACTTGCAGCCAAGCCAAGGTGAAGTTCCAAGATCTGACCGAGGTTCATACGAGAAGGAACACCGAGTGGAGTCAAAATAACATCGATAGGTGAACCATCTTCCATGTATGGCATATCCTCTTCAGGAAGAATACGTGAGATAACACCTTTGTTACCGTGACGTCCGGCCATCTTGTCACCCACAGACACGTTACGTACCTGAGCAACTTCGATATAAATTTTCTTGATGATTCCAGACTCAAGTTTGTTACCACGTTCACGTGAGAATACCTTTACTGAGATCACGCGACCACGCTTGCCGTTTTCCATACGCTTTGAGGTATCTTTGACGTCACGAGCCTTTTCACCAAAGATCGAACGGAGAAGGCGTTCTTCTGGAGTAAGTTGTGTCTCGCCTTTTGGAGAAATTTTACCAACCAAAATATCGCCAGGACGAACTTCTGCACCGATGCGGACAATACCCTCTTCGGTAAGGTTCTTGAGTTTTGCTTCGGCAACGTTTGGAATATCGCACGTAGTGACTTCGGGACCAAGTTTGGTATCACGAACGTTAACTACGAATTCTTCGATATGAATAGAACTCCATTTTGCATTTTTAACAACACGCTCAGAGAGAATGATCGCGTCTTCGTAGTTTGATCCAGACCATGACATGAAGGCCACGAGTGCATTGTGTCCAAGTGCGATTTCTCCCTTATCAGAAGTAGAAGTATCAACGAGAATATCACCCTTCTTTACCACATCTCCCAAGGAAACGATTGGACGCTGATGGAATACAGTGAAACCATTGGTTCGAGAGAAGAGAACCAAGTTATATGTTTGAGATTTGCCAGACTTCTTGCCTTTGAAGGTGAGACTCTTTGCGTCAATAGCGACAATTTCACCATCTTCTGGAGCAACGATGATACGTCCTGTATCTACAACTGCCTTACGTTCCATACCAGTAGCAACAAATGGTGCTTCAGGGACGAGACAAGGTGTTGCCTGCTTTTGCATGTTCGATCCCATCAATGCACGGTTTGCATCGTCGTGGTTCAAGAATGGAATAAGTGATGTGGCAATAGAGAAAGCTTGGTTAGTTGCAACGTCGATATAATCGATATCGTTCTTGTTTGAAAGTTCTGGCTTACCATTACGACGAACTTCTGCCTCATCAACAGTGATGTTTCCATCCTTGTCATACGGAGTCGCAGCATGAGCGATGCGGAAGTTTTCTTCTTCAAGCGCATTGAGATAAACAATTTCTTTGGTGACCTTACCGTTCTTCACTTTGGCGTACGGAGTTTCGATCATGCCAAAATCATTGATACGAGCATAGGTAGTAAGACGAAGCACGAGACCGATGTTTGGACCTTCCGGAGTATGGATCGGACAGAGACGGCCGTAGTGAGATGGATGCACGTCGCGAACTTCGAAGCCTGCACGCTCACGTGAAAGACCGCCGGGACCAAGGGCCGTCAGCGTACGGAGATGTTCAACTTCGGCAAGCACGTTTTCCTGTGCCATAAACTGAGAAAGTTGGTTTGTGGTGAAGAATTCTTTGATACGAGCTTGGAGTGGACGAGGATAGATAAATGAAACAGGCAATGTCACATCTGGCTCAACAGTCGACATCTTGTCCTGGATGTTACGCTTCATCTGGGTCAAACCGAGACGAATACGCTGTTCGAGGAGCTCACCAACGTAACGTACGCGGCGTGAACCAAGGTGGTCGATATCGTCATATCGCTCTTCGTTGAAGAGCGTGTCGACAAATTCCTTTGCATTTTCTGCAGTTGCAAGGTCTCCATCGCGAAGTCGCTTGTGGATTTCAATATAGGCATCATCGGCACTCTTTGCATGATCTTTTGCAAGAGTTGATTCGATAACCTTCTTTACTTCAGGATTACCATCGAAGAGTTCGTTGATCTTTTGATTTGTCTCGGCTCCGAGGATGCGGAGGAGCGATGTAACCGGGAATTTACGCTTACGGTCGATACGGCAGTAGATAATATTGTCTGCATCGATCTCGATTTCCATCCATACACCACGTGCAGGAATAATCTTGGCACCAAAAAAGGTCTTGCCTTTGAGTTCATTTGAGGTAAAGAAGATGCCGAAGGAACGAGCAAGCTGTGGAGCGATCACGCGCTCTACACCGTTGATGATGAATGTGCCGTGATCGGTCATGACGGGGAAATCAGCCAAAAACATCTCTTGTTCTTTGACGACGTTGAGAGATTTGTTCTTCAAGGTAACGCGGACCTTGATCTGACCTTCATAGTTGAGCTTGTTGAGCTTTGCATAGTGCTCATCAAACTTTGGCATCATGAGTTCTGCACTGCCGATGGAAAGCTCGAATTTCTTTTCGGCATAGTCCTTGATCGGTGAAAAATCCTTGAGCAAGTTAGAAAGACCTTGCTCGATGAGCCATTTGAACGAAACGACTTGAGACTCCACGAAGTTAGGCATCTCTGTCAGGGGCACTTGGTAGCGGCTGAAATATTTCTTCGGTCGAATGGCAGTAGTTTGTGACATATCGTTTATAAAATTATTAAAATAAAAACAGGCTCTCCTTATTACCACACTTTACATATAATTACTTGGGGATACTTTGTGGATATGTGCCGTTTTTTAAACCAAAAGAAAAACCACCTTCCGACTGTTCGGAAGTGATTGGTGACTTTACTTAAGGTTAATTTGCACGGCTGGGATCAATTTTGAGCCTTGTAATCCTCCGCTCTAGGGCAGAACTCAATCTGCGAAGTTAGGTGAACCCTACCAAAGTGCCCTTACGAAGTCAAGTGGGGATATTGCGTAACGTGAGCCCGGCGAACTATATCATTCTTTACAAAGAACTTCTTTTAACATAGTCTTGGGGCTGGCCGTACAACATATTCAACCCTAACCAAGGAGTTTTTGTGCTAAACAGTGCATATTCGTTCTTCAAAAAATATATCGTTCCCATCATATCCCTTATTCCCTGCCTGCTTACCGGTTCACCTCTTGAACCAGTATCATTCCAAGTCGAAAGCGGGATACTTTCCCGTTACATTGGAAAACAAGGAATCATGCTCTATGATGCGCCCGCATGGATAAGTAAATGGTCATTGAGTAGTGGATCCCTCACCAATTTCCAGATATATGGCGGAACATGGAGCTCCGTCGGTCTTTCTTCCGAAGAAGCGGGTAAATTCGGTGATGAATTGGATTTATTTGCTGGAATACGGAAGAAAATCGGGCACTTCGTCTTTGATGTTAGCGGTGCTTACTTCATTCTAGGAGATTGGGATAAATCTCGAGATGATCGCGTCATCTTTGACACTCAAATTGATTATGTAGGACTTCGTGTCGTTGAACCCTATGTAGCAGTACGTTATTTTGGGACAACGAGTGATGCGATCCGTGACGGTTGGTTCTTCTGGATTGGCCTCAAGCGAAAACATCATATTGCTACCAGTCCGTTCGCGGAAAGAGAAATCTTCCTGAATGTAAATGGTTCGTTAGCTTTCGCAACCGAAAGATCATTTGGGCGAGAAGGTGGTTTCATCTTTGCTCGCATACAGACAACGCTCGATATTCCCCTATCAAAGCATATCAGCTTGTGCCCAACGTATATGGTGCAAATTCCATCAGGAGATCAAACCGGACGTACCGGAGATTTCACCGATGGAATCCATCATATTTGGGGAGGATTTCTCAGTGCTAAGTGGTAAAACCAAACGTTTTTAGAACAACAAACGAAGCTTCATCGCTTCGTTTTTTTATTTACTTCTGTCGCTTCTTCTTCCACTCTTCCATTTTCTGATGATGCCCAGAGAGTAACACCTTTGGCACACGGAGCTTTTTGCCTTTGTATTCGATCACTTCAGGGCGAGTATAGACATCAGGACTCGCTACCCTTTCTTCTTCAAGAGATTGAATATCGCCCAATACCCCATCGATACGACGAGTAATAGAGTCGATCATGACCATGGCCGGCAATTCTCCTCCCGTCAAAACATAGGGACCAACCGAGATATCAATCATTGGAAAAGCTTTTTTGATGCGAGCATCGATACCTTCATAACGGCCACACACCATGACAATGTCAGTGTATTTTTTGAATGTATCAGCTGTTTCGTTCGTAAATTGTGTTCCTGATGGACTAAAGAAGACAATTTTCACCTTTTTAGTTTTTTTACCGACAGCTTTTTCGATAGCCTTGATCACTGGTAAAGCTTCAATAACCATTCCCGGACCACCCCCATATGGACGATTATCAACTCGACGATCAGAATACGAAGGTTCTTTTCCTTTTGGAAGCACAACAAAATCACGAGGATTGTAGTATTTCACCGCAATAAGCTTATCTTTCTGGGCTCGCGCCAAAATAGACTCATCGAGGTATGAGGAAAAAGACTCTGGGAAAAGGGTTATGAGATGGAATGTGAGAGGACGAATTTGCTTTTTTACTGCCTTCTGAAC
>LFCL01000013.1 GCA_001189105.1 Parcubacteria bacterium C7867-002 | reverse complement strand
GAGAATAGCGATCGCATCCTCAACAGATGGTTCATTGACATGCACTGGTTGGAAACGACGGGTCAGAGCTGGATCCTTCTCGATATACTTTTGATATTCCTTGAGCGTAGTTGCACCGATTGCACGGAGTTCACCACGAGCAAGCGCAGGCTTGAGCATGTTCGAAGCATCCATAGAACCTTCGGAAGCACCTGCACCGACAAGAGTGTGCATCTCATCGATAAACAAAATGATTTTACCGTCGGACTTTTCGACTTCTTTGAGGATATTTTTGAGACGCTCTTCGAATTCACCACGGTATTTGGTACCTGCGATCAATGAACCGAGGTCGAGGGATACAAGCTCCTTGTCTTTGAGGGATTCGGGAATATCACCCTGAGCCATACGCAATGCCAACCCTTCGACAATTGCTGTCTTACCGACACCAGCTTCACCGATGAGGATAGGATTGTTTTTTGTGCGACGAGCTTGAGTTCTTGAATGATCATGGCGACTTGATCACGCTCAATTTTGAAACGACCAAGAATATCACGAGCGGCACATGGTACGTCGAAGACGGAAAGGAAAATATGCTCAGTTGAAATAAATTCATCCTTGAGTGCAGTGGCGACGCGTACGGAATTGTCCAAAATTTGTGCGAGGTCAGGAGTGAGATATATCTGATATGAAGGAGACAAAACGTTCGAACCTTCAGGTGCCTCGATTTGCTCGAGTACAATGTCGGTCAACATGGCAGTATCGATCTCGAGTTTGTCGAGAATAGAGGCTACCATGCTTTCTTCCTGCAAAATAAGCGCACACAGGAGGTGTACGGGATTTACATGGTTCTGACCACGCTCTATGGCCAATTCATGCGCCCTGCGCAATGCTTCTCGGGCTTTAGTAGTGAGTTTATTGAGTGGAGGCATGACCTTATATTACTACATAATTATGAGCTTCGTCAATTTTTCTTCACTCGTCCTCCTTTGCCAGTGCTGCGGCGGAAAAGCTGTAGCTTGAGCGGAGGCGGTTTTTTATTATGAAAAAGAAAAGCCCACCATATTTCCTTACTCCGAAGAGATTGGAACATGGTGGGCACCTAACGGACTGGCGACGGACGGCGGTTCAAGTCGAAATAATAGTGCCGTGGCTGTCGAGGCCGCTGGAGGTCAGGCTGTTTTTGTTTGAAATTCTATTTAAAATGTGCGCGGAATATGGGGGCGAGGTCATAACAGGCGCCTTTCGTGTTGTCCAACAATCTGATGCATTCCCTTCATTGAAAAATCAACGAATATTGAGGTTTGCGGTATCCAGACTGCTCTAGAATCATTAAAGCATGTGTGCAAATATTGTCAAGTATGTGGGTAGTTCTCGGGGACAGACTACTTCGCCACCTGTACCGCTTCTTCAAAAGCAATCGATAGAAGTCGTGAAGCACCCTCTGCCCCAACCGTAACACCATACAGAACGCCGGCACGGGACATGGTTTCGCGATTGTGGGTAATCAGAATCAGTTGTGAATGTTTGGAAAGATTTTCGATCATGTCGCCATACTTTTTGGAATTAGCTTCATCGAGCGCAGCATCTGTTTCATCGAGGATAATAAAAGGTGGCGGATTAACCTGAGACACAGCAAAGAGCAGTGCGATCGACGTCAGTGCACGTTCGCCTCCCGACAACATCATCAGACTTTTGACTTTTTTCTTTGGTAGACTCACGGTCACCTCCAATCCTTCCGGCCCCTGTTCATCTACTGCCTCGGCCATCTCCCCACCTTGACCCTCACGCAACAATTCACCCAAATCTTCGGCATCAGACTTCTTACGACGACGAGATTCCGTAATGACCGAGAGTTCGGCTTTTCCGCCACCAAACATCAAGGAAAAGAATTTCTGGAATTCAGAATTTATTTTTACGATACCACTCTTGAATTCATGATCGAGACGTTGATCAAGCTCCGTAATTAGTTTCAACAATTCTTTGCGTGCCAATTCTAGGTCTGCCAATTCGCGTACCAAAAACACATCGCGTTCTTCGGTGTCACGACACTCTTTGAGAACTTCATGACCGCCACTAGCACCAGCATCCTCCAGACGAATTTTGATCCTCTCGATCACATGGCGACGCTCTTCCTGTGCGTGACGATCCGACAAAACAGACGTTATGGAATAATGAACCGCATCGCGACCCGCCATGATACCTGCTTCGGTTAATTCACGTTTGAATGCCTCCTCAACACGCACCAGTGCTCCTTGCTGATTTTGTATACTGGCGATAATACCCCGAACTTCATTTTGTCGGGCAATAATTCGAAAGACATCTTTTTCCGCTTCACGGTTCGTATCTTTCTCTTTTTCAATGGAATATTTGAGCTCCTGATACTGACGAATAAGCTTGGCTTCTTGTTCTGAAACTTCCGTGTATGCAGCTTCACGAGCCATTTTCTCCTGGCCAAGCCTTACCCCATCCGCTTCCACTTCACCAATCAGAGAAGTTTGCGTGTTCCCCCGATGACGAGCTACGAAATTTCGTAACGTTGATATCACTTCGTTCCACATCATCTTGATATCAGTAATCGCGGAAAAAGATTCGAGACTAGCAATGACTTCTTCTACATCTTTGAGATAGACCGTCTTGAATTCATCACGCTTCTGCTTTTCAATCTCTTTTTCAATCACACGCTTGCCTGCAGCAATCTCCCCTTCCAAGCGTCCCAATTCACGCATGATCGTATCTTTTTCATCACGAGCAGCACTGATCTGCTTTTCCAAATCCAGAATCTCTTTACTCGTTTCGTCCTGACCTTTTGATGTCACCAGTACTTCCTTGGCACGAATCAATGCACTCTCGAGTTCATCCATTTCTCTGTGGGGTCCAGCAAGTTCATCTGCCAAGCGAGCTTTTTCACTACGAATATACCCGTCTTCCTGTGCAAAATATTCCTGATACAACGTGATGAGCTCACGACGCATCAGATCGGCTTTTTCAATTTTTTCTACCTGCTTTTTGAGAAATTTCAAATGGGGTGCAATCTCGCGACGCAGAGACTCTACTTGCTTCATGTTCTCTTCGGTCTTTTCGAGCTTGCGGATACTCTCTAGTTTTTTCCATTGATAGACCTTGAGACCGAGCGCATCTTCGATCATTTCACGGCGTTCACGAATAGAGGCAGAGAGGATACGGTCAGCTGCGCCTTGGGAAATAATATGGTGACCAGTCGCACCGATATGTGCCCCAGCCAGAAGTTCGGCAATATCCTTGAGACGAACCTGACTACCATTGAGCAAATATTCGTTGGTATTATCACGATGGACAATACGTTCCAACGTCACTTCTTCAAAATCGATGGTCGGAAAAATGCGGCGAGAATTATCAAAAATAAGTTTAACACTTGCACGGTTAGCGCGCAGCTCAAATGATTGCTTGATACCGCCGTTCCAGATCAAGTCCTCGCCACGTTTACCGCGGAGTGATTTTATGGATTGTTCACCAAGCACGAAACTAAAGGCTTCAGCGACATTGGATTTACCTGAACCGTTTGGTCCGACGATACCGGTGATCGGTGACGTAAAGTGAAGCGTTGCCTTTTTGGCAAACGACTTGAAACCAGAGATCTCGAGCGACTTCAGATACATGGGAGTATTTTAGCATAGGGTCGTATTTTTATATAAAAAGGTCCCGATGACCAAAGGGCACCGGGACTTGAGTTGTACAAAAAAGAAAAGACTATGATTATGACGCTGCGCACCGAGCCTCTTCAGCGGCTTGCACCGCTGGATTGGAGGAACATGTTGAACAATGAGGATTGAAACAGAGACACGGTATCTTCTTGAAATGGCAACGTGGCAATGTAGTTACCACGGAACCGCCATCGACTGTTGAATCAGAATGACCAACCGAGTCACCTGTTCGGGGAACTGGAGGCAGAGTAAACATAAGGGGAGTCGTCCTTTTGTTTGTTGTTGGAAAAGAACTGCATGACTAGTATATCACTAGTCCCCAAGAGTTATCACCACCCCTTAGCCTCAAGAGCCTTCTCTGCAGCCTTTTGTTCTGCCTCTTGCTTGGAAGGACCAGTACCTGTAGCAATCTGCACATCACCCAAAAATACACCCAAGGTGAACTGCTTGTCGTGATCTGGGCCAACTTCTTTGAGTGTACGGTAACTCGGCGTAATACCAACCTTTTCCTGAGCCTTCTCCTGGAAACGACTCTTACCATCAATCCATGTTTTCTTTTTGACGATTTCCTCAATATCAATGACGTGGAGCACTTTTTCTGCAATAAAATTCGCGGCGGTATTATAGCCACCATCAAGATACAGTGCACCAATCAGAGCCTCCATGGCATTTGCCAAAATGATAGAACGTGCGCGACCAGTATCTTTTGCCTCCCCTTTTGAAAGTAACATAAAATCATTGAGCTTCATGCTTTCGGCAGCCTTGGTCAAACTCACTGTATTTACGATAGCAGAACGATAGGCGGTCAGTTCCCCTTCTGCTTTTTTGGGATATTTACGAAAAAGAAAGCTCGTGACGACAAGTTCCAACACTGCATCCCCAAGAAATTCCAAACGTTCATTATGTTCCAAACCTGAACCTTTGTTTTCGTTGAGATACGAACGATGTGTACATGCGGTGCGCAAAAGCGAAATATCCTTAAAAGATACGTTGATACGCTCGGCGAGTTGTTCAAAATTTTTAGGAGTCATATTACTTACCCTCTCCATTCAAGGTTGTGATTGCTTTGGTGACAATAGGCAAAATATCGTTATAAAAATTCAACTCGAGGATATCACCGAGCTTGAACCATTTTGCATCATCAAGACCCGGCTTCTGAGCCAAGGTTAATTTTTCAAAATGAGAACGGACAAGATAATAGTGTACTTGTTTGCGAATCTTGCCCACCTCAGGATCATTGGCGATATATTCGTTACTTCCCAAATCGGCTTCAATCTCAACATCGAGACCAATCTCTTCTTTTACCTTATTGATCGTGCCCTCACGAGGATCAACACCTTCGGGAATTTTACCCTTTGAGAGCGTCCAATGACCGAAAATATCATGGACGAATGCCAACATGACATCGTCACCATCGCGGGCGTAGACCACCGCGCCTCCCAGATGCTGGATCGGCATATGTTCATACGGAACTTCGGTTCTCTTTTTCTTTGCAGAAAGAGCTTCTTTTCCTGGCTCACCGAGTTCTTTGTAAACTGCACCGAGTACCCCGTTTACAAAACGACCACTGGTTTCACCGCCAAATGTTTTGGCAAGTTCGATCGCTTCGTTGATAGCCACCTTTGCAGGAACCTCCCCACGATCAGAGAATAGAAGCTCGTACAGTCCGAGTCGGAGCACATTTCGATCTACCGGTGAAATCTTATCAATCGGCCATTCGGGAGCAGCTTGAGTAATAATGCCATCGAGGTCTTTCTTTTTGGCAACAATGCCTTTGATAAGTTCTTCGATAAATGAAGTGTCAGTGAGGCCAGGTGCAAATTCCTTGGCATTCCGAGTAATGACGGCTTGGGCACCACCATCCTGTTGACCACAAAAATCCCATTCAAAGAGTGACTGGAGGACGACTGAGCGTGAAAGATGTCTATTTGCCATTGGTTTAAAGAGCGATGTGCATGGAGCCTTTATGATTCAAGATTCATGATTCAAGATACTTTCTTAAACCCTAAATCCTACACCTGAGGTAGTGCGTCTTATGCGGTTTTTGCAGCAGCGGCCTTTTTCTTTGCCTTAGCAGCAGCTACTACCGCAACATCGATGACCTTGCGGCCATTGTATGAACCACACTGCAAACAGAGAGCGTGACTCTTATGAAGAGCTCCACAACTCTGACACTTTGAAGCACGCACTGCGTCGAGTGCATGATGTGAGCGTCTGTTATTGCGATGTGAGCGCGTTGCGCGCATTCGGACTACCATGGCGACAGTATTACATATAGGGATAAAATTGGCAATATACCCTTGTATAAATGAAAAATCTCTGTTACATTTTCTGACGTACCGAAAGGTTTGTACTGTACAAGAAAAGGATACTCCAAGTTATTCGAGCACTAACGTGCGTGCGTCCCGATGTCCATCGGGACGCTGCGCTCGGAGTAAATGAATGAGTTAACTCATGCATGTATCCTCGCTTGCGCCCATAGCTCAGTTGGTAGAGCAGATCCCTCTTAAGGATAAGGTCGTAGGTTCGATCCCTACTGGGCGCACATATATGATCGTGGATAGTGGTTAGGTAAAGTAGTGGCACGTATGATACATTTTCTATGTATGCCGGGGTGGCGAAATTGGTAGACGCACGTGCCTTAGGAGCACGCGGAGTAATCCTTGGAGGTTCGAGTCCTCTCCCCGGCACAGCATTTAGTAGTCCGAGAGCGAGCCGACTTCTTGGCTCGCGTCCAAGGACTCGAAAAGTCTGAACATATTTTTGAGTCCCGATGAATATCGGGATGAAAAAATGTGAAGACTGTACCGACTCTGTAAGAGTCGAGTCCTCTCCCCGGCACGTTTTTAATAACTTCGTTTGATTGACGCACACCTTCAAACGCTCTAGAGTTATATGCAAAAGGACTTTGGCTTCGCCTGTGTTCCTTGAAAAACTAAAACCAAAACGAAAGGTTCGCTATGATCAATTCGACATTGGATAAGAAAGAGCGTCGTATGAGGCGTACACGCAGACGGCTTGGTATTACCGCACCGCGCCAGACCCCCATCGTATCTTCGTGGGAAAAATTGGAAAGGGACTTGAGAGTAACTTCTCACCAACCCCTGAGAAAAACATTGGGACACAAGAGTCTACGAAACATCTGCACTGAACATAACATCGACATCCTCGACAGTGTCGTAGTTAAACACGAACAATATGCTTACAAAGTTGCATTCTGCAGGACTCGGGCGGATGACGTATTTCCCAATCTGCCACCCGTCTCTCGTCGAGCATATTTCCTGTTCGCATCCTGCGTAACTCTATTTCTGATTACTACAATGTGGTTAATGTGGCCACTCTGGGCACACGTGCCTGGTCTTACTATCGGCATTGGCATCAGTGTATGGGTAGCAGTCATCGTCGGAACATGCACATGGTTTCAGATGATGGCCGCAAGTGTGAAAGAACAGCACGAACAACGCGAGGCGGAATTCCAAAGACTACTTCGTCACGCCACATGGAACACCTTACCTTATAATACCTATATTGCACTCACCGGAAAGGTACCCGAGAAGATTCAAAAGGATGTGAAAATTCTCTGCAAGGAAACAGATGGTAATGTCTCGTTTTCAATCGAATACTTTGACCGGGATCCTTATATCTACGCCGAATTCCGGAAAGAAAAAGTGTACATTGGCCACTGGGACTAAATCTCTTTCTTTTGCCCTCCCGCTCCGATCTCACATCGGAGCGGTTTTTTATATATTTAAGAGCTCCGTAATAGGCTACATAAGACATGTAAAATGCCCTGCCCAGTACCTTGACTTTTATGCTATAATAGTGTATTATTATATGCAGCTTTTAGAGCTACTTTGATAACGAAATAACCACGGTTCTGCGACACTGTCGCGAGCCACAAACACAGAAAGAAACACGTACTTATGGAAAAGACACAATGGAAGATCTCTATCGATCTCCAAGAACTCACCGTGAATTCTGAACACATTCCCGGTATGTATCGATGGCACGTATGCGTGCGTAACGCTGAGGGCAGACTTCTTCTAAAAGGGGAGGATATCCCCGTTCAAGAAGGAGATGTGAAGTGGGTGAAATTCTCCGCTTTGCATCCTAATCCAGAAAACGGTTTCCACGAAGGCAACTTCGTAGCATCCGCTATCGCAGTTAACGAGGAAGGTTTCACTATTGCTGAGAATGATTCTGAAGCGTTCTTCCTCACAGAGGAACAAATTCAGTTCATCAAGGATACCAACGCAGCCAGTCACCCGAAGGTTCCTTCGGGTGAACAGTCAGTCACCTCAACAGTCATTGCTATCAGCGAGACCACAGCAATCGAACCAGAAAGACCCCCGGGAGGTGACTTGGGAATTCACATTCCTAAACCAGTCGCTTCCCCTCTTTCACCACATGTGGAAGAAGTGCAAGGAGGAGTAGGTGGTGAAACTGGTGAAGCACGGAACATCCAGGCTTCACCAGAGACCACTCCTGCTCCTACTCATACGAACCCAGAGAGTGAAGAGACAAAACTGACCGACGCGACTCCGGCAACGGAAACTCCGGCGACAGTTCAACCTCCGATACCTCCGGCAACTATAGTTCCTACCCCGGCGACCCCTTCTCCTCAAAAAGTTGCTACATATGCTGTCGAGCAGATGCAAAAACAACTGGCGGAAAAGGAAAAACAACACGCGGAGGAACTTGCACATTTTCAACAAAAAACTGCGGAAGATGTGGAACGTCTCCGGCAGGAAAATAACGAGAATACGGAACGTCTCAAACGTGAACGTGTCGAACAAGAGCAACGGCAAGCAGAAGCTCTGCGTCGTGCAAACGAACAAGCAGAACAGAAACTTGCTGAAGAACGTGCGGCACACCAACATGTAGAGAGAGCACAGCGTCAAAGGCAAGAGCAAGAGCAAGTAGCGAATGCGGAACGTCAACGGTTACACGAAGAACAAATGACAACCCTCAGGCAGCAAATTGCGGCCTTAGCAAATGCTCAACAAGCACAAGCTGCAAACCCTGCTCCTGCGGCGGCTGCGACTCAGACAACGACTGCTACAACTCCTCAACCTGCTCCGGCAGCAAATCAAACACAACCTCCTCCGACGGCTGCAGCAGGTGCTGCTCCGCACACAGAAGAGGATCCTGATGATGAACCCACAGAGGTTCGTCACACAGGAAGGTTTGTGTGGCGAGCGTCCCATTCGGCGACTCTTGTTATTATCCTCCTCGCGATTGTCGCAGCTGCTTTGATTCTGTGGAACAACTCTGTTCCCTCTTCAGAAAAGCTGGCGGATACGGGAGATAAAGCTGAACTCATTCGCCTCCAGGAGGAAATGAATCAGGCAAAAATCAAGGACGTGGCCGGTTCACAAAAACCTGCTACGCCCGTAGTACCAACTCCAGTAACCTTGGAGACCGAAGGAAAAACACTCGACAACAAACATGTCGACCCTTACTCGGCACCCAGCAGTATCAGAGATGGTGCACGAGCCAGCGTTAACATGTTGAATAACAGCTCGTTTGGCGATAATGCTCGGATTGAGGTCAATAATAAGATCAACATCCACGATAATCGCCAAGACAATCGAAAGACAATCGTTCATCCGAACGGCTGGCCGCTCGATTGGAGACCGACACTTCCTACCGTGGTAGTTTCTGATATTCAATGCGGAATTCATGACATTATTCTTCCACCTCGCGGAGTCCAATGTTTCGAACTGGCACACGGCTGGCGTGTAGAGGTAGCACGAGAAGATATGCCACTCCTAGATGCCAAGTACGGAAACGATGACCACTGTTTCGACTATACCTTAGGTAAACCGGGTAATCGACTCTATGGAAATCAAGTGCGAATCCGTCCGAAAGCACATCAGTACAAAGATGTCACAGTTACCGTGTCGATCAAACACGCCGACTGCACACATCCTCCAGGTCCCCATCGGTGATCATCACACATCACCTTCACTCCGGCAGTTGCTCACGCAATTGCCGGATTTTTATTACCTTGACTTTTGACGTATTTAGTGCTATTATAGTACATAGGTAGAGCTTCACACAACGAATGCTCATCGACAATTTACATAACAATTGAACCTTCAAACAGGGTTCTCAAACGAAAGAAAGTGCGGATATGAAAAAAGGTAAAAAAACAGAAGCAATACAGCCCGGACAATTCGATAATCCAATAACATTAACAATACTCCTTGTCATCATTGGCTTAGGCCTTGTAGGCCTCTGGAAATGTTACAGTAGTGAGACGTGGTCAGGTCTATTCTGGGGAATTGTATGTGTCACTACAAGTGGGATGCTCTGGGTCTTTGGTCTCGTTGAACATTCACCCAAACAGCCTATTGAAGGTGGCATGATCACTATCTGGGATAGACCCTTCTTACTGTTCGGAAATTACATAGTTGTCGGAGGAAAAGTACCGTTGTTACCATTTTTTCCTTTCTTTATCGACACTATGAAATTCGCTCTTGATGATCAAAACTATCTATTTGAGGGCGATGACTTCTTCTTCCAGACAAAAGATAACGTATCGGTGAAGATTAATATCTCTGTCACTGCCATGGCAGATATCGATGATCTTCTCGACTATCGACAGTCCGGCGCGAGCATGGAGGCGATCATGGATCAATTCCGGGAGATATTCTTCAGCAAAACTCAGACAATCGTAAAAGGTATGGACGCCATCCAAGTCAAAACAGAGGGTGAAAAAGTGTCCAAGCGCCTTCTTACCGACGTGTTCGAAGGCAAATCTATTGGACTTACTATCAAAAGGGTCCAGATCATCCCGTTTCTCCCCAAAGGACTCGAAGAGAAAATGCTTAGGGTTTTGGAGGAAACGTATCAACGTATCTCCGAAACCAAAGACTATGGAACTCTCACCATAGGTGCACAAGCGATGCAAATAGCGGCAGCTAAACAATTCATTCTGAACATGGATACACTTTCTCCTGAGGAGCGTGCACAAGCGATCTTGAATCTTCTCAATGAAAAAAAGATCCTGACTCTCGACGAATATACAGAACGAATCATGAGCGCAAAAGTAATTGAACAAGGTAATACAACTGGAATCCAAGGTGGGGGCAAAGTCACTCCCGTTGTTGTACCGGCTACCGGAGGAAATAAATAATGAAAAACAGAAAGATGTTTCCCTTGGTAATCCTCCTAACGCTCGCGATTATGCTTATGATCGTAGGTTTCCTGAAGAGGAGCGCCAATACAACCTTGTATGTACCTACTACAAGCCTAGAGAGAGTAAGCACATCTTCCTCCCGAGGCACGACAGTCATCAGCCATTCAAAATGGACTGGTGTGCATTCTATTCCTGCAGGTAGAAGAATTGAGTGGAGACAAAGATCCGCCAACATCATCTACCAGACACGGATAGATTACGACGACCGTCTAATCTTCACCCATTATCCTGGTCGACCTGATCTGGAACTGCCTGAAACCACAAAGGCAATGGAATGGAGGATTCCGGACGAAGAACGGGCAATGACCGAGATCGTGGACTGGGAATTCGTTGACCGAAAGTAGATCGAAACGCACACAGGCTACGAGTTGGACTCGTAGCCTGTTTTTTATGTACCTGTTGTAGCCTCGGCAAATCTATTTAAACTGGAACACCGTATTCGCAATAATATTGATGATGCCCCACGCAGAGATCATAATGAACATTCCTACTACACCGGAAACCATATGTGTCTTCCCTTTTGAACGAGCGTCCGCATCTGCACCTTTGCTGAGCATTTCCAGAATACCGTAGACAAATACAACCACAGCAAGAGCAAACATGAACATCACAATCGGGTTGATAATATGAGTCAATATCGGAGCTATAGCCTTGCCAAAAGCATCAGCCGTACTCGCAGCTTCGACCCTGTTAGCAACTATACCGATCATACTCATACGTAAAATGATTTACGGGATACGTGAAGGATACTGGACTTGAGGAAACTGGTTTGTTGGAGCTGTTGTGTCTGTGCGGAATGTATTTGTCAAAATACGTACCAAGCCCCAGATAGACAAAATCACAAAGAGACCCACGATACTCCACAAGATCGCACTACCGATTGCTTTACGATCATCAGGAGAATCAGCCTTGATGATGTAACGAACGACGTTATAAATAATCCAGATAACCGCAAAGGCGATCAGAATCTGAATAAATGTATTACCAATGTTGGTGAGCTTGTATGTTAATGAGTTAACATCGGTAATCGGCTGTGCAAAAGCGATAGCCGGAAGGAACGTTGCGATTGAAACGATAAGCTTTTTCATAATGATATAGATAATTTATTAATTAGCTGAATGCTATGATGATATTATACCCTAATGCTCAAGACATTACTTTCTCTGGCCTGGGGATTATATGCTACCCTGGAATGCTTCGAATTCCTCGGCCTGACGGATACCGCTTTGGATTTGAAGATCTGATGCACCTTGAACGCCTGAGTCATTAAATGTTTTAGAACCACCACCACTGTTTGATCCTCCAGGGAAAAGATTACTAAATGAAGACCAAGTTGAAGGGCGATTGTTCTCATTTTGCAGGCCAAAGGTGTTCTGCAATACGTTTACCAGACCCCAGAATGAAAGAATAACAAAGAAGCCAATCACACTATAGAGAACATATGAACCAGCCTCACTGCGATCTGCATTCGGAAGGATAAAATATTTAATCACATGGTAGACGAATATAACTACGGCTGCGCCCATAAAGAGCACGAGTACAATATTGAGATAATAAATAATCAAATCAATAATATCAGCAAGGGTCCTCCCTGCTGCAAAAGAGACAAGAGGAACGGTAAGTACAGTCAGGATAGCTAATGGTATTTTTGATTTCATATTTTTAATCATATAATTAATGGCTATTTTCCATCGATAGCATTGTTGGCACTACGAATGACATTTTGATCTACTACTCCTGAGGCACCGAGCGTATTGATAACAACACTCACGATAATACGAGCGCCGATAACCACAGCCACACCGATAACAATCCATTTTAATTGGTCCGTGCGTTTGGTAATCTCTTCACTGTTACCACGAGCCAAAATATACTGTAAACCTACATATATAATAGCAAGAACTGCAAAAAGGATCACGATATAAGAAAATACTTCGACAAATGCTTCTATCAGCCCACCCAACGAATCTACTTTCAAAGGGTTTTGTAAAGTGAAGGTTTTGGCTGGAGCCGTATTACTTCCTCCTCCACTACCTCCACCTGATGTATTGGAACCGCCTCCTACTTGTGCATATACGGCGGCAACTGGCAGAGACACGACCAATGTAGCCAAAAGCAAGGTAAAAATTCCCAATCGAAGCGTATTCTTTATATGATGTCGCGCGTACATGAATGATATATATTATGGACTTCCTAGTAATGCCTTTAAGCCCGAATTCCCTGTTAACCATCCCAAGATCTGATAGATGATAAACCACGCTGAAAGCATTATAACAAAACCCAGGCCAATTTTCGGGAAAAGTTCGTGAGCTTTGCTGATATTACCTGGTGTACCAGTTATATACAGATATCCAGCATATGAGAAGCCGATGATAGCCACAAATACGCCGAGTGTCAGCATCGCAGTAATCAGGTGCTGAACTTGTTTCATCAAACCTTGGAAATCACAGGCTATGAAATTTGGATCGGGTTTCCATTGAGGATCATCAAGTTTGAGACCTCCTTTTCCGTCACTAATCATATGAGTAGCAGGCGTATTCAATGCCGCTGGCCCATCACAGATAACCAAGCGAAAACCTCTATCATTCGGATTTGACGACTTTGTTGTCTGAGCAAAGAGGGGTGTAACGAAAAATATGGTGAATAACAGACAGAAAGCAAGAATATTTTTAAGTTGTAAGGTTATATGTTTCATTTATTTAATTGATTCTTCCAACACCACATCGTACTGTGCTCCCGCCTCTTGAATTGCCTGATTGACCGTTCGGCGACCACTGGTGATAGAGCCTATCATTTCACTCATGATTTGTTGGGATTTTGCAGAATCCGCATCCAACCATCCTTTCGCCACCAACGCTGCCTGACCAAAGATGGAGATGTACGGATCGGTTGAACCTTGGGCGAGCAAATCACGACGCACTGGTGGAAGATACATAGTTTTGGAAAGATTGGACAGATACGGAGGAGCCGTCAAAAGAGACAGGATCTGGTACACACCGTTTGGATTTGGAGTCGAACGAACCAAGGATAACCCGTACATTCGTCCGTAGGTTGCTTTTACCCCATCTTCTCTGAGTTGAGGAATGAGAGCTGCGTCGAAATTGAGGTTAGGGCCTTTGGCACGTATATCGAAGAGTTCCGAAGCAAACCCAAAATAGGTCGCTAAACTTCCTGACAGAAATGCTGCTTTTGAAGTGGTCATACCTCGGTTCCATGAATAGTTCGGATCTGACGGATTTACGAATTGAGTGAAAAATTTCAATGCCGGAGTCGGATCTGCAGGAGCGGTGATCTTGAGCATACTCGCTACAACCCCATCCTGATCACGTGCAGTGACCGGATTTCCGATCTGGAAGAGCAGTGTACCGAGGAGTTCACGGGCATTGTTTATGTTACTGAAATCACCCATAGCGATGGCACTGCGACGAATGTTGCCGTTGGAATCTTTTTGCGTCAGACGCTCGTTGAGTATCTTAAATTCATCCCAAAAACGGGGGTATTGTGCCAGACCGGCCGTATCGAACATGTCGCGGTTCCAATACATAATCAAAGGATCGATCGTAAATGGCAGTGCCGCAACACCCTGATCGAACAGGTAGAGCTCTGCTTCTTGGATAAAAGTATCGCGAAATTCACGTTGCGGCAGAGCATCGTAAGGTATCAGTCCAAGCTTATCAGCATGAGGGTACAGCATATCTACCGGGATAAGGAGAGCATCCGGTCCCTGTCCCCGAGCCAATGCTGCAATAAAATCAGTAGAGAATTGATTTGGATTTTTCTGAACATATTCGATCGACAATGGCTGTGCCAAGGTATTGTTGATATCAACAACATATTGCGTAAAGGTTGCGGCAGGGAATGTTCCCCAAATAGTGATTGCGGGTAATTTTTCGGTAGTTGTTGTATTTCCCCGATAGAGCGCAAACGCAGCAACCCCTCCGACAATGAAGAGAACGAAAACTGACAGAGTTATGAATTGAAATTTTGACATAAAGAATTGCTATATACGGGTAAAGACCATCCCATAATGATGATCCCCTGCCCCAAATGACTGTTCGAGCTTGAATCCGGACTTCTCAAATAACATCTGGGCTTTCATGGATGGAAATACAGTCTTTGGACCAATAGGACTGACTTCGCTCCAATCGATAATCAACACCTTGCCTTTTGGTTTTAGAATACGCTTGATCTCCAGACAAAATTCATCTGGCTTCTCTATTTGGAATAAAATGTTCGACGCAATCACTGCATCTGCAATCCCTTCACGGAGTTTGGTGCCACCGATCTTTTCGGCATTACCCCACACCACCTCGATATTACGGATTCCTTGCGCAACACCATTTGACCGTAAACGTTCAAGGAGGTCTTTTTGTACATCGACTGCATAGACACGACCACTAACACCTACGCGACGAGCTGCTTCGTATGCATAAAAGCCAGATCCGGCACCCAGATCGACTACTTTCATACTATCGACCAACCCTAATTTGGCGATATTTGCTGCTGGCTCGGAAAACATAGTCGTATTATACAACGGAATGTCGCCTCATATATAGGAAGAATGGGGACAGAATATAAAAAATGCACACTGAACGCTCAGTGTGCATAACTATCGATACTTGTTTATGTGTTCCTGTTGTCCGACTTAGTCACCAGAGGAACATGAGGAGAAGGATTTTTTTCTTGAAGGCGCTGATGGAGTTCCTTCATCGTAGCATCAGTGTATTCAAACAACTGAATGAGGTCTCCTACCTGTATGACACCATCTAAAAATACTTCGGCGATGATGCCTCCTTTTTCCCAGAACTTTTTTTTGAATCCTCTTTTTTTGCCGAGATTATCGATACGACTACA
>LFCL01000029.1 GCA_001189105.1 Parcubacteria bacterium C7867-002 | reverse complement strand
ATTTCTTTGATCAAGGAGTGACCCCGGCAGAAGTAGTGCACACGATGACAACAGTGTTCGATGAAAAAATGACCACGATCAGAGATCGTCTGGCAACTTCGACACATTCCTTCAAAGAGATCATTATCATGGCTTCAATTGTCGAAGAGGAGGAGAATAACTCCGAGGATCGTCGTATTATTTCCGGTATTTTATGGAAACGAATTGCTGCAGGTATGCCTCTGCAAGTTGATGCACCCTTTTATTATTTGTATGGAAAAGGTTCTAGCCAACTTTCAAAAGCAGACTTAGCTGCAGCTTCACCTTATAATACGTACAAAAATAAAGGCCTTCCGGCGGGTCCTATCAGTAATCCTGGTCTGGATTCCATTATCGCTACCCTCGAGCCGGTAAAGAGTCCGTATTGGTTTTATTTGAGTGATAGAACTGGTCAGACGCACTATGCTATAGATCATGATGGTCATGTGGCCAATAAAGATAGGTATTTGAGGTAAATAAAAAAGAGCCCGGAGGCCCACATCCCTTGTATAATTCGAAAATAACTGTAGTATTAAAAATACAAACAGTCAAGTATGTATGAATTCGAATTCCTCAAAACATAAGGTATATGTCGGTCTGTCCGGTGGTGTAGATAGTGCTGTGTCTGCGGCATTACTCCAAAAGGCTGGTTACGATGTAACCGGTGTTTTCATCAAGGTCTGGCAACCCGACTGGATCGAATGCTCCTGGAAAGAAGATCGTCGCGAAGCGATGCGTGTGGCTGCGCATCTGGGTATTCCATTTGTGACATTGGATCTCGAAAAAGAATACAAAGAAGGAGTGATCGACTATATGATTGCGGAATACGCTGCGGGTAGAACTCCGAATCCTGACGTGATGTGTAACCGTGAAGTAAAGTTCGGCGCATTTTGGCGTTGGGCACAGGAGCACGGGGCAGATTATGTGGCGACAGGGCATTATGCGAGGAATCACAAGATTCAAGGGACAGGATTCATGAATCGATTCTCTTTACTAACTGGCCGTGACTCCAACAAAGACCAGAGTTATTTCTTGTGGACACTGAATCAGGCCGATTTGAAACATGTGTTATTTCCCGTTGGTGATATTCCAAAACCTGAAGTAAGAAAATTGGCCAAGAAATTCAAACTTCCCAATGCAGACCGTAAGGACAGTCAAGGATTGTGCTTTATCGGTAAAGTCGATATAAAAGAATTTTTGACTCATTATATCAAGACTGAACCAGGCTCAGTGCTCAATGAACAAGGGAAAGCTATCGGGACCCATCCGGGCGCTTTGTTATTTACGATTGGCGAACGTCACGGATTTACTATTACCGAAAAAACTCCTCATGATGCGCCGTATTATGTCATTAATAAAAATGTGAACGATAATACATTGACGGTTTCAAATAAAACTGTTCATTCAGAAAAAAAATCTAGTCAGGAAATAAAACTGATTCGCTGTAATTGGGTACATGAAGTTCCTGTAGCAGGAAATACATTTCAAGGGAGAAGTAGGTATCGTCAGGAACTATATCCACTCACTGTAGTGGATGCCAATGCAACGCACGCAACAATCCGTTTCGAAACGACTCAAGATACTCTTACTCCCGGGCAATCGTTGGTTATATATGATGGGGAAGTGTGTGTAGGTGGAGGAATTATCGAGTGACATTTGGTATACTGCGAGGATCCATTCTATGAACAATCCTATTACCATTACCAAATCAGACGGAACCACCGAGTTATTCAGGGAAGAAAAATTGATCAGTTCACTCAAGCGCGTAGGTGCAGAACCTGAAACAATCGATGAAATCGTTCGTCATGTTTCTAGCGAGATGCAAAATGGTATGACGACCAAAGAGATCTATCGCCATGCATTTGAACTTCTCAAGAAAGACTCTACTCCTGTAGCTATCAAATATTCCATCCGCCGTGCACTCTTTGAACTGGGTCCGGACGGTTTTCCTTTTGAAAAATTTGTGGCCCGCATATTCAAAATGTGGGGATACGAAACATTGACTGATCAGATGGTTATGGGCGTCTGCGTTCCGCACGAAATGGACGTGGTGGCATGGAATAACAAAGAATTGGCCATGGTGGAAGCCAAGTTCCATAATGCCTTTGGTCTCAAATCCGATCTTAAGGTAGTTTTGTATATCAAGGCACGTTTCGATGATTTGGCGGGCAACTTATTTGACTATGGCGGCGTAAAGCGTAAACTCACTCAACGATGGCTCATTACCAATACCAAGTTTAGTGAACAGGCTATTCATTACGGAGAATGTCAGAAACTCAAGCTGGTGGGCTGGAATTATCCTTCCCATAACAACCTCCACCAGATCATCGAGCAAAATGGTCTGCACCCGATTACAACTATCTCTAGTCTCTCGGCTCAAGCCAAAAAAGATCTGACGGCTCGCAATATTCTTGTGTGTATCGATCTTATCAATAACCCCGAACACTTGAACGCCATCGGTATTACCGGAGTTGAAGCGGAGAAAATTATTATTGAAGCACGAAGTATTGTTGAACACGCCAAATAATCCTCATGAAAAAGAAAAAAGCTACCTCAAAAAAGACAGGGACACCTGTTTGGAATCTAAAACTCTTGTATTCTTCGGAAAACGATCCGCGCATAGAAACCGATATTCGTACGTTTGAAAAAAATACGGAAATTTTTGCAAAAACCTATGATATTCCAGTAAAAACATACCTCGAGGATGGTCTGGTACTTCACAAGGCTTTGACTGAATACGAAAAACTGATTGGCCAAAGTGGACTCAAAGCCTTGATGTATTTCTATTACCTCCGTGATACAAACGCTTCAAACCCTGTCGTACCCGCACGTATTTCCTTGATTGAGAACCGCATGGCCAAGGCGCAAAATAAACTGGTCTTTTTTGAAAACTCCCTAGGTAAGATTGTGCCAGAAAAACAAAAAGTTTTTTTGGAAGATCCGTTGCTTGCACACTACAAAGTCTTCCTCCATCGTATTTTTGAAAATGCGGTACACGATCTGTCTGTCGCAGAGGAGCGCATCATGAATCTCAAGAGTCTTCCTGCACATAATATGTGGGTTTCAGCTAATGAAAGTATTATGAATATGAAGACGGTAACCTGGAAAGGGAAGGTGATGCCCCTGTCGCAAGCTGCGCAGACTATCCACCCACTCACTACCCAGAAGGAACGTCAGAAATTGGCTGCTTTGGTTGCCGAAGTCCTCAAATCACTGGCGGTCTTTTCGGAAAAGGAAATGAATGCGGTACTGACTGACAAAAAGATCAATGACGAACTTCGTGGTTATACAACTCCGTACGCTCAGACTGTCAAAAGTTATAACAATGATCCGGCCGTTATCGAACAGTTGGTAAAAGTAGTTACTGCAAAATCATCAATTGCTCATCGTTTCTTCAAACTCAAAGCTAAACTCCTCAAACAAAAGAAGTTGCTGTATTCAGATCGTGGTGCACATATTGGCACTATCAAGGCACAGTTTTCTTTTGAGAAATCGACTGAACTGCTCAAAAAAATCTACAATAAAATCGATCCAAAATATTCCGATATTCTCGATTCGTTCCTCGAGAAAGGTCAGATCGATGTTTCTCCGCGAGTGGGCAAAAAATCAGGTGCGTATTGTTGGTCTACCTATCTCAATCCAACTTTTGTACTTCTCAATCATACAAATGATTTTCGCTCACTGACCACCTACGCTCATGAAATGGGTCATGCTTTCCATAGCCATTTCTCACGAGCTCAAGGTCCGATCTATTCACACTATTCGATGTCATTAGCAGAGACCGCGAGTACACTATTCGAAACACTTGCCCTTGAAGCAGTATATGATTCTTTGTCTGATTCAGAAAAGATTATTCTTCTTCACGATAAGATAAATGATGATATCTCTACCATATTCCGCCAAATAGCTTGCTTTACCTTTGAACAGGATCTTCATGCAGGAATTCGAACCAAAGGTTTTCTTTCAAAAGAAGAGATCTGTGAAATTCATAATAAAAATATGAAGACGTATCTTGGTCCTGTATTTACTTTACATCCCGATGATGGATATATGTTCGTCCAATGGAGTCATATCCGTAATTTCTTCTACGTCTATTCATATGCGTACGGTATGCTCGTTACCAAGGCGTTCTTGCGTCGTTACAAGCAAGATCCTTCGTCCTGGTCTTCGATCGAGAAATTCCTTGCTGCCGGTGGTAAAGATTCACCCGAAAATATCCTCAAAGAGATCGGTATCGACGTGTCCGAAGCAGGTTTCTGGGAAGAAGGATTGAAAGAGATTGAAGACGACATTATAAAACTCGAAAAACTCACCAAGAAAAAGTAATCATTCCTCAGCTTTTTTTCTTGCCGTTTTTTTGCTACAGTTCCCTCTATGCAATCCTCTGACATTCGCGCACGATTTCTCGAATTCTTCAAGAAACGCAACCATACTATTCTGTCATCAGCGTCTCTGGTCACCACTGATGAACAAGGAGTAACCAATACAACCCTCTTCAATACAGCGGGTATGCAACCATTGGTGCCGTATCTCCTCGGTAAACCACACCCAGAGGGTAATCGTTTAGCCAATGTCCAGAAATGTGTCCGCACAATCGATATCGATGATATTGGCGACAAGACGCATGCAACATTTTTTGAAATGTTGGGCAACTGGTCTTTGGGTGATTATTTTAAAAAAGAAGCAATTACCTGGAGTTATGAATTCCTGACATCAAAAGAAGAGGGTCTTGGTCTCGATCCACACCGTCTCTATGTGACAGTATTCGAAGGTGATGCCAATTCACCGCGCGATCTCGAGGCAGCAGAGGCATGGAAAAGTCTTGGTGTGCCTGAACATCGGATTTATTTCAAAGGTGCCGAAGCCAACTGGTGGCCAGCCGTCAAAGGCAAAGATACCTGGACTGGTCCAACCGGTCCGTGTTCTGAAATGTTTTATGATATTACCGAAAGTGGTTTGGGAGATCTGACGCCGGAACAATTCGAACAAGCTGATAGTGAACAAAAAATCGTGGAGATCTGGAATGACGTCTTTATGGAATTTGAAAAGAAAGAGGGAACTATCGTTGGTAAATTGACCCAAAAGAATGTTGATACGGGTGCTGGTCTCGAACGTTTGGCTGCGGTATTACAAAAGAAAGACAATATTTATGATACTGACTTGCTCAAGCCAGTGATGGATCTCATGGTAAAAGCTCCAAATTCTCTTTCGAGTAAGCGAATTATCGCCGACCATTTGCGTGCCAGTACTTTTCTGATTGCTGATGGAGTTATCCCTTCCAATACTGACCGTGGATATATTCTGCGTCGCCTGATTCGTCGTGCCATCATCAATACCACTGACAAAAAATTGGATGAGAAACGAATTTCTATGTTCATCGATACGTTGGTTGGCATATATGAGAAGTCGTATCCTGAATTGCTTTCTAAAAAGGAGTACATCAAAGGTGTCCTCAATGAAGAGGCAGGGAAGTTTGGTCAGGTCTTGGTACAGGGTATAAAAGAATTTGAAAAGAGTGCAGAAAATCTGACACCCGAGGTTGTATTTAATCTGTACACGACACACGGTCTTCCATTTGAAATTATAAAAGAAATGGCAAAAGAAAAAGGTCTGACGATCGACGAAGTAGCATTTGAAAAGGCTCTCGCTCAGCACCAATCTCTCTCCCGTGCCGGCGCTGAACAGAAGTTTAAAGGTGGACTTTCCGATGTGAATGATCCAATGGTACTTCGGTATCATACAGCTACACACCTCTTGCATCAGGCTCTTCATGACGTATTAGGAGAAGGGGTTGGTCAAAAAGGCTCAAATATCACACCAGAACGTCTGCGTTTTGATTTCTCGTATGGCACCAAGATGACTGATGAACAGAAAAAGAAAGTCGAGGACATCATCAACGAAAAGATTACTCAGCACATACCGATGAAACAAGTCACTATGCCGCGTGCTCAAGCCGAACAAACCGGTGCGCGTCATTTCTTTGGTGAAAAATACGGTGAAGAGATTTCTATCTATTTCATCGGTGACACCCTCGATGCTGCCTATTCAAAAGAATTCTGCGGCGGCCCTCATGTCTCCAATACCTCCGAACTTGCAGGTCCAGAAGGGAAGTGGCGTTTCAAAATCCAAAAAGAAGAAGCCATTTCGCAGGGGGTACGGAGAATAAAGGCGGTATTGGGGTAGGTTACGTACTCGTCAACCTGTGAACATATCTCCACACTTTGCTATACTATAGCCATGTTCTTCTCATCGCAGAAAAAACCTCACCTTGCACTCCTTCTCGATATTCAAAGTTCTGTAGTACGCGGAGCACTCGTCTATTACAAACCTTCTGCGGCTCCGGAATGTATATATATTCACACCACTCCGATTGCTTACAAAGCAAACGTCACGAGTAGTCATCTTGTCCACGTAACTCTGCGTGCGGTCAACGAAACGATCGATGTTATCCTGCGTGAACTTTCATTACGCAATTCTTCGGCCTGCTATTACCGAAGAACGAGAGCGAATTACCGGCAATGAAGCCGATCAGCTCTCAGTAATTGAAGAAAAGGTCTTCGACATTCGTATTAGTGGTTATTCTGTACCCCAATGGGAAGGTCGCAAGGCTAAACATGTAGAAATTTCCTTTGTGGTCAGTGTGGCGGGCAGCCGTGTGATCGAAAAGTTACGTGAGGCAGTCAGTCGCGTAGTACCTGCACACCGAGTTGAATTCCATTCTTCCTTACTGTTACAAACAATCGGTATTCAGAAGGTATTGCCTCATCATGCTTCCTATGTACTCATCCATGTTCATGGAGAACTAACTGATGTTGTTGTTATCAACAAGCATAGCTGTATTTTCTTCGGTTCATTTCCTCTCGGTGTACATGGTCTGATTCGAAATCTCAGTGAACTTACCAAAACCGATCCTCAGACGGCACAATCCCTGCTGACGTTATATATGGACGGACATCTCGATCCTTCGCATGCCCATGCTACACAAAAAAGCATCGATACTATATCTCACACTTGGATGAATGAACTCGAAAAACTCCTCTCTCAAGCCGGTTTGTCCACAGTCTTACCACACGAAACAATCATTTCCGCACGATCTCATGATGAATATTTTATGAACGTTTTCAAAAAGGCAAAACCTCGTTCACGCCCAGAATTACTCACATTTGAAGAGATACAGCGTCACGTTCATTTCGCACGACATACTGAACATCTTCGTATTCTCGGACTCTGTGCTGCAGGCATTCACAGTAGTAAGCACGGGTGATATACTTTCTCTATATATGCCACGACGCGTGCAAGACATAGTTCCTGGTGATCGACGTTCGATCCGCAACATACCACTGAAAAGTGAAGTCCAACCTGAACCGGAAAAGACACGTCGCAAACACCACGACGACACCGAAACTCCCAAGGAAAGTTCCAAGGAGATCCCTATCCGCCGCATCCCCGTCACTCCACCTCCTCATACACACAAGAAAAAGGGCAGGGGAGGCGAATGGCTTCTCATAGCTTTTATCGTCATTGGTTGTGTAATCATTGCAGGTTGGGTCGCTTCGGAATATTTCTCCCGTGCAACCTTCACCATCGTACCAAAATCATATTCTATTCCCGTAAACGGCACCTATATCGCCAAAGGAACTCCAGGAGCCTCTCTTTCATACGAATTAGTCATCCTTACCGACAGTGCAAGCACTACCGTAGCCTCAACCGACGGCCCCTCAGAGTCAACCAAGGCCCAGGGAACAGTGACTATTTATAATGCTAATTCTTCAATCCAAAACCTTGTGGCCGGAAGTCGCCTAACGGCTCCAGATGGCAAGATATACCGCCTCAAGAGTTCAGTCACTGTTCCTGCAGCACGTTCGAGTGCTACTCCTGGAAGCCTTACCACGACCGTAGTAGCAGATGTGGCCGGTGCAGACTATAACCTCACCAAGACTACAACTCCGATTGAGTTTACCTTTGCTGGTTTCAAAGGAACTGCACGATATGACACGGTATACGCTCGATTGGCGACGGATATCAAAGGTGGTTTTGTCGGATCAAAGAAAATCATCAAACCGGCAGACCTTACTGCGGCAAGTGCTGCCTTGTCTGCACAACTGACCGAAAAGCTTCTTGCTCAGGCAAGTACTTCTATTCCTGATGGCTATATCATGTACGATACCGTCAAAACTGTTGCCTTTTCAGCTCCTGCAATCAGCGGCAATGATCCAACTCAGGCAGTTGTGACCGTTCAAGGAACTCTCACGGGCATCTTTTTTGAAAAGAAAAAACTGATCGAACAATTGGCCGGTACCGATGAAATTGCTTCCTTTGATCGTTTCTCATATACGAGCCCTGGCCTGGAGTTATTGGATGTTTCTATTGCCAATCCAAAAGATTTTTCTCCTCAAAAGAAAACAAGCCTGATTCTGCGTATAAAAGGGGATCTGGGCCTTGTAGGAACTATTCCTGTCACAGAAATTCAAGAGAAACTCCGTGGTGTTTCCCTGGCAGAGACTCAGGAAATCCTCAAGCCGTATAGTCCGGTGATTGAGACAGGGTCAGGAGAATTGATTCCTCCGTGGTCGAAAGTCCCTAAGGATATTGAACGAATTTCAGTCATTATCAAGGAACAATAGTGATGTGAGTATTGACTTATAGAGTATCATTCTGATAAGATACATTCTCGCGTACTACGCAATGGATACAGCGCCTAAACCTAAAAATACTGTGATGGGAACCGTTGTCGAAGCGTTACCCAATACGTTGTTTCGGGTGGAGCTCCATGACACCAAAGAGGTCATCCTGGCATATCTTGCCGGTAAGATGCGAATGCATCGAATACGTGTCCTTATTGGTGACAAAGTCGAGCTTCTGCAAGATCCGTATGGCGGCCGCGCGCGTATAACACGACGTTTTTAGAATACACATACTATGAGAGTCAAAGCTTCAGTCAAACGCATATGTTCAAAATGTAACGTCGTACGCCGCAGCGGGTATGTTTATGTTATCTGCAAAGCAAATCCACGTCATAAGCAACGACAAGGTTAATATATCAGTACGATAATCTCATGAGAATACTCGGCATTACAGTTCCAGAAAACAAGCGACTTGAGTTCGCTCTCACCGTTATTTACGGTATTGGCAAATCTCGAGCACGTAGTATACTCCAGCAAACCAATATCGACGGCAGTATCACCTCAAAGAGTCTCACTGTCGATCAGGAAAACGCTATTCGCAAATTGGTCGAAAGCTTCAAGATCGAAGGTGACCTCAAGCGTGAGGTAGCTTCCAACATCAAGCGTCTCAAAGACATCAAGACATATCGTGGTTCACGCCATGCACGTCATTTACCAGCTCGCGGCCAGCGTACAAAGACCAACTCCCGTACTATCCACGGAAATGTCCGAAAGACTATGGGATCCGGCAGACGTAAAGAAGAAAAGAAATAATACTTAATACCATGGGAAAAAAGCGCATCGTAACTACAGAAGGAGCAGAATCAGCCGAAGCAAAGGCTAAGGCTGTTGTCTCGTCCAAGAAACGTGTTCTCTCGGGTATTTTGCACGTACAATCAACCTACAACAACACAAAGGTTATGTTGACCGATATGGACGGCAATGCTCTTATGTGGGGATCAAGTGGTGCTACTGGTTTTCGAGGTGCAAAGAAGGGCACACCCTTTGCAGCCGCGAAAGTTGGTGAAACTCTGGCACTCAAAGCTGCCAATATCGGTCTCAAAGAGATTGATATTGTCGTCAAAGGTGTCGGATCCGGTCGCGAATCCGCCATCCGCGGTTTTATAAGCAAAGGCGTCATCGTCAATTCCATCAAGGACGAGACTCCTGTACCGTATAACGGCCCTCAGCCAAAGAAGCCACGTCGCGTATAATATTTTATATTTATGATCATTGGACCACGATACAAGAAAGCGCGTTACCTCGGAGCTCCCGTCTTTAGAAAGACGCAGACCCAAAAATTTGCTATTCGTTCTCAGCAAAAGGTCAAAAAGGGAGGTATGCGCAGTAATAAGAGTGAGTTCGGACGCCAGCTCCTCGAAAAGCAAAAGGCTCGCTATAGTTACGGTGTATCCGGTGGCCAATTCACAAATTACGTAAAGAAAGCTCTTGCAACAAAGGGTGACAATGCAAAAAACCTCCTTCACTTGCTCGAGGGTCGTTTGGATAACGTGGTTCTCCGCGCTGGATTTGCTCAAAGTCACTCTGCTGCCCGTCAGATGGTCGCCCATGGACATCTTATGGTCAACGGGAAGGGTGTAAACATTCCTTCATACGAAGTTCGTATCGGGGATATCATCTCTATTCGCGAGGGAAGTAAGAAAAAGACATTATTTGCCAAGCTCGAAGAGCAGGTTGCGGCAAACGCTTCACCAGCTTGGATCAAGGTGAACGTAGAAAAGAAGGAAATCATCATCGATGGCGAACCAAGTACAGACATGACCAGTCTTCTGTTCAATGTCCGTTCGGTGCTGGAATTCTACACCCGCTAGACATTTCAGTAGACATTTATGATTTTTAGGGTATAATTAATTCTCAACATTATTTTAATACAAAAACCATGACATACGACGTCATTTTGCCATCAAAACCCCGCGTGATCCGCGAAGACTCCTTCAATGGAACTTATGAGATCGACGGCCTTTATCCAGGCTATGGCCACACTCTTGGCAACTCATTGCGCCGTATTATCCTCGCCTCATTGCCTGGAGCTGCAGTAACTCGTGTCAAAATCAAAGGAGTAGAACACGAATTTTCAGTTATCGAAGGTGTCAAAGAAGACGTCATCAATATCCTCTTGAGTCTCAAGAAGCTCCGCATTCGTCTCAGTAGTGAAGAACCTCAAACTCTTACCCTCAAAGCAAAGGGTGTTATGAATGTGACTGCAAAAGACATCGAAACTCCTGGCCAAGTCGAGATTCTCAACCCAGAACTCCCGATCGCATCTCTTACCGAAAAGTCATCTGACCTCGAGATCGAGATCACTGTCGAAAAGGGTCTTGGATACGTTGCAAAGGAAATCGTTCAGAAGGATCGCGTCGATATTGGCACAATCACTCTCGATGCTGCGTTTACTCCTATTCGTAAAGCAAACTACGAAGTCGAAAATATGCGCGTGGGCGATCGTACCGATTTCAACCGCCTTCGCCTCACTATCGAAACAGATGGCACTATCTCTCCACGTGAAGCTCTCGAAAAGTCTATTGGTCTTATGATCAGTCAGCTCAAGTCTATTATCGGCTTCATCGAAGAAAAAGAAGAAGTAAAGACTTCAGCTCCGCTTGCCGAAGAAGAATCTTCAGACGAAGGTCTTTCAAAAGAGATTGACACTGAACTTCTCAAGACTCGCGTAGATTCCCTCGGGGTTTCATCTCGCACTGCAAAGGCTCTCGCAAATGCAAACATTCGCACGATGGGTGGCCTTGCACGCAAGAAGGAATCAGATATTATGGATATCGATGGTCTTGGTGCAAAGGGTATGCAAGAGATCAAGAAGTTACTCGCCCAGCACGGTATCACATTGAAACAATAATCCCATGAGACACGGCAATTCCACACGAAAATTCGGACGAGAAAAGACTCAGCGCCACGCTCTGATGCGTTCTTTGGCACGCAACCTTATCCGTGATTCACGCATCCGCACAACCGTTGCCAAAGCAAAGGAGCTCCGTCCATACGTAGAGAAGTTGGTCACAAAGGCAAAGGTTGCTACCGTGACTTCACGCCGTGTCGTCAATTCTCGCCTCCAAGGTGCAGATGAGACAAAGAAACTTTTTGACATTGTGGCACCGAAGTATATCGACCGCAAAGGTGGCTATACTCGTATTATCCGCCTCGGCAACCGTGATCTCGATGGTAGTCCAATGGCCTTGATTGAATTTGTATAAATATATGAAACACACCATAGACGCACAAGGAAAGAAAATCGGACGCATCGCCAGTCAAGCTGCTGCGGCTCTTATGGGTAAGAACTCAGTTTCTTTTGCCAAAAATGTTGCCATCCCTGGCATCGTCGAAGTTATCAACGTCTCTCGCGCAGATATTACTGCCCGCAAGAAAGAAGGTGATGTATATGTCACGTACACCGGTTTTCGTGGCGGTCTCAAGAGTGAGACTCTTGCAGAGCTCATCAACCGCCGTGGCATGACCGAGGTATTCCGCCGTGCAATATACCGCATGCTTCCAAAGAACAAATTGCGCGATATCCGTATACAAAATCTTATTATAAAAGAATAGTATGACTACCAAATCCCCAACCAAATATTTTGAAGCTGTCGGCCGCCGTAAGACTGCTATCGCTCGTGTTCGTCTTTTTCCTGGCACAAAGGCTGGGTACGAAGTAAACGGCAAGACTCTCGAGGCATATTTTCCCGTACCAGAAATGCAAGCAACTGCTATGGCCGCTATCACCAACGGCAAGGCCGCTGACAAGTTCCATATCACTGTCAAAGTAAGTGGTGGTGGTATCTCTGGTCAGGCAGACGCTATGCGCCTCGGTATCGCACGTGCATTGCTCGTATACGATGTACAGCTCCGTGGTAACCTCAAGAAGCTTGGCTTCCTCAAACGTGACCCTCGCGCCAAAGAACGCCGTAAGTTCGGATTCAAGAAAGCACGTAAGAGTCCTCAGTGGAGTAAGAGATAACTTACCGCCACAGTGGTCTAAACGATAAACGAGACTTCTTAGTATAGAGATTAAAACGCCCAGAGATGGGCGTTTTAATTTTATGCGTATCAAAAGACCAACTCGCCGACGCCGACATATCATCTCGCAGATGAAGTTCTTTTCTGGCCCTAAGTATAAGAAAAGGGCGCAAGACGTGCTGTGGAATTACGCACGCTGTAACCGACTAAGCATGTAATTGTATGGATCAAATTGTTTACATTTTTTGGACAGACGAGATCATGCCGTTCGGTTTGAGAATATGGACGTATTACCCACTCAACTATGCCTACTGATCGAGAAAAAATTAACACTGATTTGGAACTTTTGTGGTCGCAGATTTTAGGCGCGGTGAGAGAACGCAAGATCGGTTATATCTATCGCCTCCTGTACAGAATAAGCACGCTCACACGTAAGCGCGACATCACATGAATGCAACGACTACATGCACATATACATATACGACTGTCACAGGATCGCTTGATTCGTATCCTGTGGTTGATTCCTCCGAATGCAGTACCGTCTCTGATCCGCTCTCCGCTTCAATCATATCGGCGACTTCCAGTCCGGTGTACATGCAAGATGCTGGCAATGTCTCGTTCGGCATATCGGTTGTCATCACACTACTTGCACTCATGCTTTCCGGCCTCGTCGTTAACTCGATCATCAAGAAAAAACGCTAAATGACCACTTTTGATCCAAACTTTATTTACTTTACACCTCTCGTGATCCTCTTTCTTGCAGTTGGAGTGTTCTTGGCGGGATGGCTTCCAGTGTATCTGGTCATTATGAAACTCCTTGGAGTGGTAACGAGCTTTTTTAAGCGTGGGCCGTCTCGCAATCTTCTCCATATCCAATGATTACCCCCGAAATATACATACTTTATTTGTTCTCGGTGATCCTCGGTGTAGTCCTCTACACCGGACTAAAACTATTCGCAAAGATATTTGATTGGTGATGTTTGGCGGCCTGCTCCTCCGGCACATCAGTGGCCGATGCTGGAGCAGACCGGCGCATATCACCGCCAAGGTCGAAATTATAAACCAACTTTCATACTCAAATGATGTCTCGCAAACAGGGAAACTTTCTAAAGTTTCTCGATGCACGGAATCGAGGTCGTGGCATGTATCAAATACGAAAATCTAGAAAACATCGTATACGTGCGGCACGAATTCATAAGGCTTTCGGCGGCGGGTGGGTGAGCTAACGCCGAAGCGTCCGAGACGACGCTAAACTACCGGCCGAAATCGAACGGCTGGGGTCGAATTAAAAATCAAACCTCTAAACTATGAGCGCAACAACCACCGCCATATTCACAGCTCTCGGTATTCCGTGGGCTACGATCAGTGGCACTATGACGGCCGCAGTAGGGCAGGCAGGACAAGTCTTGCTTGATATCTTCATCGCCCTCTGGCCTCTCTGGCTCGGTATCGGTGTTTTGCTTTTCGTGATCGGAATACCTTGGTATCTCTATCACAGGGCAACACAGGGCCGCTAGACAACGCAAAAGCGCCCGATCAAGGCGCTCGATACTCGTATTAAGTTAACCACATTATATCAAATGAGGCATTTCAAGAGCAAATTCATTCTTAGCGGAGCCGCAACAGCCATTGTGTTAATGGCTGTTATAATCTCCGGCCCGCGGAATGTGTTTGCGTCCACTCTCTACTCTCAAACTATAGATACTGGAACAGCGACAGGTAATCCTGGTCCTTGGTATCCAGGCGACTGGCAAAATGGAGTTTCTTGGCCGTCTTCCGATATTACAGACGTATATATTGAAGTCTCAAAAAGTGGTGGTTCGGGACAATCAATATTTTGGGATGTTAATAGTTGTAGTGATGGTAATCATATTCTAAATTTTGGCGGTACACCGACTGTGGATGGCACTAAGTACATTCTACATTGGAGTGGTGGGCCGATCGGACTTTACGGATGTAATTTCGCCAGTTCTTACTTCTATACCGGCTCTGGCTCATTGACTGTGTATGGATCGGGTTCGGGGTCAAGTATGTTTCCGTACATAGTGATGACTGACAACGGTGGCGTTACGCCTCCTATTCCTCCGGACACCTCAACACATTTTATCTCTGTAACCCCCTCGAATGGTACGACGACGGCAACCACTACAACATTGGCACAGGATGTGTATGTAAACTTGACCGACCTTTCTTCTACAACAGCAGTAACAACTACATACAGCAATGCTGGCTGTTCTTCCTTTTCCGGAGCAGTCATTGATGCGATATCGAATACACTCGGACAGGGTTGCTCGTTCACGTTCACATGGGATGTAGAATCGTCGGGCGAGTCTTCTTCTTCCACTCCCGTAACCTTCGTGTACGGGGGCACATGGCGCTATACCTCGACGATCTATGACACCGTGGGATCGTGGTGCGTCTTTGGTTACTGCCTGTTCTCCAACAAGATCAGTCTCAGCCAAGTATCCGGTACGTTCCTTGTAGGACAACTGAACGCCTATGATGTCATCCAAGGATATATAGCTTCTTCGAGTGGCCAGTTGTCATCACTTGCGAGTAGTACGCAGGCCGTCTCCTCAATCTGTAATCCCATATCCGGCTCATTTAGTCTTGGCTCTTGTGCGTACATTCTGATTATTCCCGACGCTTCCACTACGGCCGCCCTTATCTCTGGAGTGTCGGGCAAATTCTTGACCTATGTTCCCCTTGGTTATGTTACCCGCTTCATCGCTATATTCGCTTCCGGCACGACTACTCCTCTGCCGGTATTCTCGTATACACCTCCTGCGGTACTTGGATATAGCCAAGGCGCATTGACTCTTAATCCTTGGAATCTATTTAGCACAAGTTCCTTCATCGGATCACTCACATCATCGACCTCCACTGGATCGCGCACTTTACGCTCTATTGCCGAGCCATATTGGATCTTCTTATGGACGCTCGTACTTGTAATCGCCATTATCGGCCGAATTACTGGGATATATCCGCACTTCCACTCGCGGGGACCGGCTCAGGATACATTTACAAAGGATCGCAAGGGCTTCAAGCATGTGAACGATGAGACATATCGCTACAAAGAACAGCTTTACAAAATAAGTAAACGAAAATGATACTATCCTTTCTCTTTTTGGCTATCGGTACAATCATTTCCGCTTTCTTCTCTTGGTTGCCACAAGTTACAACCCTTCCGTTTGGTATGGATGCCGCACTTAATACGGCCGTCGGTTATTACAATTATTTTGCTTCTCTAAATTGGCCGGTCGTGTATCCCATGCAATGCGTAATGATCTATTTTTCCTTCGAGCTGACACTCTTGATCGTCCGTGTCTTTCTCGGTTCCCGAACACCCATACATACATGAGTACTTTCATCCCTAACAACGCCGGAGAACCAGTCGAAGTGGATTTGATCCGCGATCTATTTGAGGCTGAAGAGGGAAGCATAGATCAGATATATGGCCGAGTGGGACAAGGAAAGACTTATTGCGCCACACGCATGATCTTAGACGATCTTGCGAATGGACAATCTGTATATGCCAATTTCCGACTTCACTTCGAGGGACACGATGATAGGTTATCGCTTAAATGGACTTTCAAAAACTTCTTTTTCTTCCGCAGGCGATATTTCCGCTTCTCGAAAGAGAACTTCCACTACATCGAGATTGATGATCAATTCATGGACAAGTTTGAGAAGCTGACTGATTGCAAAGTGTATTTAGACGAGGGACATATCATCTTCGACAGCTATGAAATGACAAAAATGAGCCTCCGCAAGCGTAAGAGTATTCTCCATACTCGCCACTTCAACAGATGCCTCATCATCATTTCTCAACGTCCCACTGCCGTGCACGTATCAGCACGAGGAAATGTAAACCGCTTCTTCAAGTGTGTGAAGCTCATGCAGTGGCCGCGCCTCCTATTCCGCGTCTCCGAATATCAGGAGATGACAGGATCGGGTGAGACAGTGGACGAAAGCGCAGAGCCAGTTTCGAAGCGGCTCTTTTGGGGAAGTAACCGTGTTCTTAACGCCTACAACTCCAAGTATTTGCGCGGCGGCATACCGCGCTCGCAGAAAGTATATGTAGATGCTTTTGATCTGAACTTCGTAGAACGTTGGCGTGTTTTGTGTTCTGCGATGTTGCGTTCGATTCCGCTTAAGCGGAATCGAACGCCCGCGCCTCCGCGCGGCGACGTTGGGGGTTCAACTTCCATTGCGTCGGTAAAGAACGGCGGGCAAGGTGCGCCCGTACAGACCGCCGTCGGCGCAGAAGATGATAAGGTAGATCAGACCCTGCCGTTTTAAGTTTGGGAGGCGTGTGCTCTGGGGTGCGGCTTCCTCTAAATACGCCGCAAGGAGCTTGTTGCACGTTCTCACACATCCGCTCAGTGGATGTGGGGGGCGTGCGCCTACAGAAGGAGCTTATTATATTCCGAAACAGAAAATAGAATACGGCTCTGTTCAGTCTTTGTATGGCAAACAAAGGGGATATTGTTGGGGATAACTGGGGGACATGTTTTCATGCTACACTTTTAGTGTCCTCTAAATAATTGAGTGACCAATTATATGAAAAAATATAAAAATATTACTTTGTCCGTGCTTTGTTATGTTGTTTTGCTCGTTTTGATATTTGTAGGAGTTCCAAATTCAGCGCCCGTTCCACCTTCTGTTGCAAATTCACTTAATCTTGTATCAATTATTATTTCTTGTCTCATTGCTGTCGGCGGAATATTTTTCGCATTTAGAAGCAATAAAAATAAGGAGTCAGCTTGGGCGGGAAATTTACTTATGGTAATAGGGCTTGTAGCTATTTTGATATTTATCTGGATGTATGCGCTGTCTTTGTCTATGACACCTCAATTAAGCTATTAAAAAGAGCCTGCCCGAAAGCAAGCTCTGTGGATTCCTAGACACTAAGGAGTAACTGCCCGATAGAATCGAATCGGATAGTTCGTAGAACTTTGATCAAAGAAACGAACAGTACCGTTGGTGTTTGCCAGTTGCACTATATTCGTCCAATTGATCAAGTCTTGGGACGCCTGAATACCGTAGGTGAAACCCGCCTCACCTGATAGTTCATGGACTATTAGCCCGTTAGTTCTGCTTGTCGTTACGGCAAGCGAGAAGGGCTGACTTGGACCAATTTGATTCAACACAACATTCGTCACAAGTAAAGTCGACTGAATATTTGTGAATGAATCAATCCTGAAACCAAGTACATGAGTTGTATTGGTGCTTGTGTTAGGGAAGGTGAATTCATAGTGCTGAAGGCTTGATCCTACAACACGTTCATCCACCGTACCGATAGTTTCCGCATCCCAAAGAACAGACAGTAAACCCTGTGCTCCACTACCGCTTGTAAATTCGGCATTGAAGCTGACAATGTTTACAGGATTAGTAACCTGAATGACTGTGGCCAGCCAAGCAGGTGAACCAGTTACGAGACGAAGATAGTCACTGTACTTCTGAATTGTACCCGTGTCACTCTCGATGGTTGGCCACTGAGAGAAATTAGGCACTGTATTCAGATAGGACGGTGGTGTGACTTGCATATCTGTCGTACATGTTGGGTCAGCTGTCCCCAACAGATGAGGTGTGCTATTACCTGGCGTGTAATTTGCCAGCGCATAATTCCAATTTCCACCTTCTTTACTCAATGGGAAACCGAAACCTGCATACTCTGATGATACAGAGCCGCTTACAGTGTTGGCGTAGAAATCTACTGGCCAACCATGTGATGAGAGCGTTTTGTAGCAAGTTTCCATTTGTCCACTGGCTGATGAACGAAACCTGGTTGTCCCAACCTTATTGGGGTCAAGTTGAGTTACGTCAACATTATAGGCATTATCCAAAACACCTTCCGTGAGAGGCCAAATCTCTCCTCCAGTTAATCCGTCACGAGAGAAGTAACTATCGGCCCAATCTGCTCCCAATCCATAATCAGTAAGACCTGCATAGTCTGTACCGACGAACGGATCGAGAAACGTACACTGGACGGTCGTTGTAGGGGACATCGCCTTAATTCTTTGGCATATAGCCTGAATCAAAGCCGCTCCTGCACTGTGAGAGATAAGATGAACATGCGTCCATCCTTGCGCCGCGATGTATGTCCCTAAGACTTCGCCTTCTTGCTTTGCATTATGCAGAGCTGTCATTGGGGATTTTGTCCAAGAGTTCTGAACCCACCTATATCCATGAACTTGCCACGTAGCCAAGCTATTGGCAGTCAAGAACTGGGCGATTGAATTCGACATTCCATCTACCCATGCAGGATCAGGAGGAGAAAAAGCTAAAGGTAGCTTTAGTGTCCAACCGTGAGTGGCAAACACTAAATTATCTTTGCCCGAACCTTTTACTGGATAGTTACCATATGTCGGCTGTGATGGTAGTGTCGTGATTGCAGTCTTCCATTCAGGAACAACAGGTGCAAGCACAACCCTGAACCCCACATGCGAATTGGCACTGCTTTGGCTGAGACTTGAACGCTCGGCCGATCTACAGGCTACTCCTTGATCAGTCCAACTTCCGCCACGAATTACTCGTGTCGATCCAGACGATGGCCCTTTTGAATCAATTACCGTACCTGACCCATAACTTCCGTACCAGTCTTGGCACCACTCAGATACATTGCCTTGAATATCGAAGAGACCAAAGCCGTTGTCGTTGTAACTTCCCACAACAGCCGTGATCCCTAGAGGTGCCACTGTCGGCGAACCCACATTGACGGTACCAACACTAGCATCGTACTCGTAATGAGTGTCGAAGTTTGCATCACCGCCGCGAATCGAATTGCCGAAGCTAAATGCAGGAAAAGTACTTCCTGCCTGACCCAGCATTATGATATACGGTCGAAGACTTGTTCCTGATCCCTTTCCATATACCGTCAGAGCGCCTGATCCTGTATAGAAGTATGAGCTTCCATAGTTACAGCTATTCAATCCAATTGGACTTCCACCATGCCAATGAAGCAGGTGTGGTAGACCATCTGTAGGCGGTGGTCCGAAGTTCAAGATGTGATTACCGTCAGAACATGAGTTCATATCCCAAAACACTGACTGACCACTTCCCGACGTCTTAGATACCTTGACATAGACATCAGTAACGCCAGATGAGGGGAACACATCACTGTGCTGCCAATCCCCTGGATACCAAGGCCCAGGGTTTCCTGTAGTCGAGTCACTGTCATCAGTCTGAGAATACAAGACAGAGCTGTTAGCTCTAGCTGAATATTCCCACTCCGCTTCAGTGGGTAAACGATATTCCCAAGTGGATTGAATGTGTCCGTTGGCACGTTCCTGCTGTGTAAGCAGGTAGCAATAATTACTCGCCTGGAGCCACGTTACATTTTCCACGGGACGATTGAGGTCATCGGTATATCCGTTTGCTGATCTAAACCAGCTCGGATTACTTCCAACCACCGCAAGGTACTCGCTTTGGGTCACTTCGTATTGACTCATGAAGAAACCATAAGTGATGACTGCTGTATGCTGACCTTCATCTGAACCACGTTCTGATTCTGATGTAGGACTCCCCATGGTAAACATGGCATCCAGGTAGGCCATATTAGCTCGGTCACCCGGCTTCAAGGCGTAAAAGGCTGGATCGAATGGCGCCAATACATAAATTGGCTGATTGCCCATTTTGTCCAACCAATCGAGAAATCCAGGCGGATAGAGTCCGGCCGGAAATTTTCCGGTCGAGATTTCATTCTCGATCCTTGCCAGGGTTTCTGAGGCTGTCGGAATCACAGCATTTGCTCGTTGAGCCGCTTCTTGCGACTTTTTCGCCAGCATTCTCCCTAAACCGATTTTTCCTGTGGTCGGTCGAGTTGCAACAGACTGAACTGTATCTACGGGTTGAGTAGAGTGCTGATCTATATTTTGTCCGAATGACATTAACGTAATGAGGGCCACTAGCCCTCCCATGACTGTAAGGGTTTTGCCCTTCATGACTGATCCTTATTTTGAGGGTTATTTAGTTGTCAAAGGCTGGCCGTGCACACGCGCGGAGCCGAACTAATTGGTGTTCATATATACCAACAGAAAGCTGACATGTCAACTTTCCGCCATTACACACGAACCGCAGATGGGTATGCAAAAAGCCCACCGCGGAGTGAAGGCTCGAAGCCTTCCATGCCAGTTTCCCGACATGGCCAGTGACGACAGTCCCCACGATGGGTTCTCTGATCGCCACTGGTCTTTTCGCCATGCCCGGTAAAGGGTTTAGGCTCCTATTCGATTGTGCAAACAGCATACAACTATACTGCATGTTTGGCAATGCAATTAAAATTTGATTTTGTAGTGGTCATCCATTATGATTGTCTTCATGTCAAAAACTAAAGTCTTCGTCAGCTTCGACTTCGATCACGATCAAGACCTTAAAACTTTATTTTGTGGTCAAGCGGATCATTCCGACACCCCCTTTGAGATATCCGACATCTCACTCAAACAGGCATTGCTGGGGGATTGGAAGGCAAAAATCAGGCCGCGAATAAGAAATGCGGAACAGGTCGTAGTAATTTGTGGCGAGTATACACATACAGCCACAGGCGTAACTGCGGAAATTGAAATCGCCCAAGAAGAGGGTAAACCTTACTTTCTACTCAAGGGACGTAGCAATAAATCGTGCACATGGCCAAAGGGAATCTATAACACAGATAAGATGTACACATGGACATGGGATAATGTAGCAAAACTTCTTGATGGCCAAAGATAATTCTACAACAGAGGAAATCTTGAAGAAACTTTTTGTTTCCGAGAGTAGTAAATACGGAGATAAATATATTGAGCATCTACTGGAGCAGTATAAAATTTATATAAATGCTGCAGAAAAAATTAGTGATCGGAGACAGATAACGAACGACTTTTTCTTGGCATTGAATAGTGGTCTAGTGGCTCTCTTGGGATTTATTGCCACTAAGACAGCTCAAAATGAAACTATGCTACTGCTCGCTCTCGCATCTATAGCTGGTATAACTATGTGCTATTTTTGGTATCGGATCATTGCTTCATATAAAGGCTTGAACGACGCAAAATACAAAGTAGTTCACATGATAGAAGCTCGTCTACCACTTGCTCTTTATGACACAGAATGGGAGATGCTCGGTCGTGGAAATGATAAGGAAAAATATTGGCCCTTTTCACATATCGAACTTAAAGTCCCTTGGATTTTTATTATAATTTATGCGGCGCTCCTATTATCCGCTTTACCATGGACATATATTTTAAAGTTTTTTTGCTTCTAAATACGGAGTCATTTGAGGTAAAGAATGCATATTTGCACGCCTTGACAAGCTAGTATTCATGCGTAGGATAAAGGATATTACAAGTTAATACCCAGTCGCTCCGAAAGGAGTACGCCCGCGAGGGCTAGACGCTAACGACTACCGGCCTTGTAACAAGTATTTCGCGCCTCTTTTGAGTGCGGTATACTTGTCTACGAAACCCGTCTGATTAGCGTCAGGCGGGTTTCGCAAGAAGGGAACGTATCAAAAACATTGTTAGAGCATAGGAGATTTTTAGAAGGGCCACTTGAGACAGCAGTCGGTGGCAAACGGGTAGATGAGTTGAGGATCATTGATAGGGCGGCACTGATCGAGGCTGGGAAACCGTACGGAATTTATGGATCACAGAGAGCTGTAGTTACATTCCGTCAGCTCTGCAGATATCTCAATCAGAGAGGTATACGATTACCCTTTGATTGGAGAGATATCGAGACACCGAAAGTGCCAAGTAAGATGGTTGATTATCTGACAAGTGATGAGATCGAAAAAATACGCCACGCGTTCAGTCCCAACACTTCGGCAGGATTGAGAACGAGAGCTTTGATCGAGTTTCTGCTCGATACCGGCATGAGGATAGGGGAAGCATGTAGTGTGAACAAGGACGATGTGAACTTTGACACTCACGAAATACGCATAAAGAATTGCAAGACGCATGAGGATAACGTGGTCTACTTCACAGATCGCAGTGCTGAATGGGTTAAGATGTATTTGAGTGCGCGACGCGATAATCATCCGGCATTGTTCATAACCGGCCGGTCTCGTATGCTTCCGCTCACTTCTCGAAACTACATCAGAACCAAGACAAAAAATCTTGGCATCAAAAAGAAGATCGGTCACCATGTTTTCAGAAAAACATGCGGCACGTATCTCTTACAGAATCAGGTGGATATAAAAAGCGTACAGACTTTGCTTCGCCATAAGAGCGAGCGTACGACCCTACGGTACTACATCGGCATTGATAAAGAAAAATGCAAAGTGATGCACCAAGAGGTCATGGCACGCATTTAGTTATCCACAGCGCACAATGTACTCTGTCTTTGAACGGGGTATAATGCACCTTGTAATCTTTGTGCGCTCTCATTTTTATACTTAAAGAAGCCCACGTAACACCTCAGTGGAGTAAGCGTTAGTTTTTATATCATCATCTCTCTGTGTCATCCCCGCGAAAGCGGGGATCCACGTTTACCACCAGTATTTGGATCAGGTATTATAAGATGTGTTATATTTAAAATTATATGAATGAAGAAAACCTCAAAAAAGATCTAGAACAGGACATCACTATCGAATCCGACGATACGTTGGACGACTCTGTCATAGCCGAAGAGAGTATGGGCGAGACGATCAAGAAACTTCGCGAACGTCTCAAAAAGTCCGATGCTGAAAAGCAGGAGTATCTGACGGGCTGGCAACGTGCCAAAGCTGATATGGTCAATGCGCGTAAGCGTGACGACGAAGAACGTAAGGAGTTTATGAAGTTTGCCAACGGCCGCCTGATCGAAGACTTGCTTCCGGTACTCGAAAGTTTTGATATGGCTATGGGCAACAAAGAAGCCTGGGAAAAGGCAGATAAAAATTGGCGCATCGGTGTCGAATATATCTATTCTCAACTCAAAAAAGCATTGCTTGATAACGGTCTCGAAGAAATTGATCCTCTCAATGAAAAGTTTGACCATGCCAAGCACGAAGCTGCTTCATATGAACCAGTGACCGATGCAAAATTAGATCATTCTATTATTGCTGTGATTCAAAAAGGGTATTCACTCAATGGGAAAGTGTTGAAAGTGCCGAAGGTGAAGGTAGGGGAGTTTAAGAAATAAAGAATAAAAACACAAAAGCCCCCGAAGGGACTTGTGTCATCAAAACAAATCTTTATTTTGAATAGAGATTTGTGGGCCTCGGGTGATTCCCGTCCTTCCACCAGTCGATATACATCGACCCCATAAGTATAAATCTCTCGAAACGCAAAAGTCAATAATCATGGAAGTGAGGGGAATCGAACCCCTAATACATTGTTGATGAAGCAATATATTGAAACCATCCCACTCCCTACACGGAAGAATATTCTTCCGTTTTTAAACTCTACCAACCCCAGATAAAATCCTAATGAAAAAGTTCTCAAGAAAGTCCTAATTCAGTCTCAATTTCTACTGAACAAACCTCTTGACCCCCAACCTTTTTTGCATTATTATAAAAACACGATGTTAACTCCTTATAGACCAAACTTTATAGAACAAATCTTTACTGACCTCTCCGGCCGTCAGTTTCGTTTGGTATTCTTGGTTTCAAATGTAGACGGCAAACTCAAAGGTCATCTTGTTTCTGCAGAGCCTGTTTCTGCCAAGGCCCGTCTCCAAGGAAGTGCTGAAGAGTCAGTATTCCTCCTTCCTATCGTTTGTCCACAAACAAAGACCGTCACCGAATACATTTCTTCTTTTACCCCAATCGTTTCTCCATACAACGAACTTTTCTTCTTTACCAGTCAACCAACACGAGCGCCTTCATTTTAATGTGTCATTCCCATAAAAATGGGAATCCAGGATATTATCGCCGAAGTAATAGTAAGTAGTTTCTGTTCATTAAGAAGTTAGGTAAAAGAAAACTGCGGATTTGAATCTGCAGTTCGTGAGCTAGTCAGATTGTCTGACTAATTCTTGTTCAGAAAAGGACGATCCACGTACCACATCATTCCTCGGATTATTGCATAAAACACAATGGTACCGAAGAAACAGAAAGATGACCATTCCAAATAAAGGTAACCAATTGACCCTACAAGGATCAGTGCTGTTACAGCAACTACTGTAAAGGTTATATTTCTAAGGACATGACTAGACAACGCAACAATTGTACCAACCATCCAAAAACCTTCTCTTCCAAACACCAAAAGTATGAGGATACACGCCATAGAAGGGATCGTTGCACATGCTGTGTGACCGAGTGTCCATTTGAATTTAGCTAAGTTCACTATAAATGATCTCCGTGCTCTAACCTCCAAGTAATTACTTGGTCAAATGAGCAGATTGTGTAGGTTATAAAACTAAATACAGTATAACATCTAATTAAAAGTTAGTCAATTACTCCTAATTTAATCTAACCCCAAACCCCTATGTCCAAAATAATCGGAATAGACCTCGGTACAACCTTCTCGGCTATGGCAGTGATGGAAGCGGGTACACCAAAGATCCTCGAAAATGCAGAGGGTCAGCGTACTATCCCTTCTATCGTCGCTCAGTCGAAGACAGGTGAACGCCTGGTTGGTCTCTTGGCAAAACGCCAAGCTGTTACCAATCCAAAGAACACTATCTTCCAAATCAAACGCTTCATCGGTCATACCTATGACGAAGAAAGTGTACAGAAAGATATCAAGAACGTCTCATTCGAAACTCGTAAGTCTGCCAACGGTGGCATCGAGGTGAAGATGGGCGACAAGTGGCTTCGTCCGGAAGAGATTTCAGCTATGATCCTCGGTAAGATCAAAGCTGATGCCGAAGCACGTCTCGGTGAAAAGATCACCGAAGCAGTTATTACTGTTCCCGCATACTTCAACGACTCTCAACGTCAGGCAACCAAAGACGCCGGACAGATCGCCGGTCTTGATGTAAAGCGTATTATCAACGAACCTACAGCCGCAGCTCTGGCTTACGGATTCAACAAAAAGAAAGACGAGAAGATCGCTGTCTTCGACTTTGGAGGCGGAACATTCGATATCTCAGTGCTTGAAGTAGGAGATGATGTCATCGAAGTAAAATCAACTGACGGTGACTCACACCTCGGTGGACGTGATATCGATGCCAAGATCGTAAACTGGTTGGCAGATACATTCGCAAAAGAAAACGGTATCGACCTCAAGCGCGACCCATTGGCTCTCCAGCGTTTGGATGAAGCTGCAGAAAAGGCAAAGATTGAACTTTCAACTGCTGCTCAAACAGAGATCAATATCCCGTTCATCACTTCCGGTGCTGACGGTCCGAAACACCTCCTTGTTACTATGACACGCACACAACTTGAAGTTATGACTCAAGAGTTCGTCGATCGTGCCATGACTATTACCAAACGCGCAGTCGAAGCCTCACCATTCAAAGTGGGCGAAATTAACGAAGTCATCTTGGTTGGTGGACAGACTCGTATGCCAGCTCTGCAAAATGCAGTCAAAGCATTCTTTGGAAAGGATCCTCACATGGGTGTAAATCCCGACGAGGTGGTTGCGGTGGGCGCCGCTATTCAAGGCGGAATACTTGGTGGAGATGTTAAGGACGTATTGCTTCTCGACGTCATACCTCTTTCCTTGGGAATTGAAACCATGGGAGGTGTTGCCACCAAACTCATCGAAAAGAACACTACGGTTCCTACCCAACGCAGTCAGATATTCTCTACAGCATCGGATAATCAATCATCCGTAGAGATCCACATCACGCAAGGTGAGCGTTCGATGGCAGCTGACAACAAATCCCTCGGTCGCTTCATCCTCGATGGTATTCCACCAGCACCTCGTGGAATGCCTCAAATCGAAGTAAGCTTCGATGTCGATGCAAACGGTATCTTGAACGTAACAGCAAAAGACAAGGCTACTGGCAAGGCAAATTCTATCAAGATCACTGCCTCATCTGGCCTTTCTAAAGAAGAGGTAGAAAAGATGAAACAAGAGGCAGCCGCTCATGAAGCAGAGGATAAGCTAAAGAGGGAGAACATTGAAACTCGTAACACCGCTGAACAACTTATCTATGGTGCTGAAAAAGCATTGAAGGAGAACAAAGACAAGATTCCTGCAGAATTGGTTACCTCAATCGAAGAAAAGATTACCGCCCTCAAGACTGCCAAGGATGGCACTGACTTTGCAGCTATGAAAACCGCTTCAGAGACACTCTCTGCAGAGATCTCCAAGATCGGTGAACATATGGCCCGTTCGACAAGCTCAGGGCCAGCCAAGACAGATAGTCAGGCAGATGGTAAAGGTCCAGAAGGGGATGTGAAGGATGCCGAATTTAAAGAGAAACAATAGTATGTAACAGAACGTAGGTCCCGTGGAGCCCGATGACTATCGGGAGAAACGGGGCAAGAATTTAAGGAGAAGAAGTAAAGAAACTTGTCCCGCGTAGCTCCGACCTTGTCGAGGAGCGAAGTGGGAAATAAAAAAAAGACCTCCGTAGCTTCCCTGCACTAGTCGGGGAAGCAAACGGGGGTCTGGGGAGGAAACCATTCAAGCGCTTGGAGATAACATCGAAGGAGCACGTGGACTTTCAGGTAGAGTACCTACACCGATCTCGAATTCTTTTCTTTCAGACTTCCGCCGAGAAGTAGTATGGCCATTCCTCTCTACTTCAACCATATCCTGAATGAAACCATTAGCTTTCAGATCGACTATTTCTTCAGGACTCAAGGCAATTGGAGTTGCAGCCTCATGTTCCTCGAGAATTACCTGAAAAGTTCCTGGAAAACTCTCATCTTCGATGACCGAGGCAACAGGAATCGCCTCTGGCATCCCCTTAAGTTTCAGTCTGAATTCGGATAAAGAAAGAGGGGTATACTTTCGCTCAATCCGTTTCCTGAAAACAAGCGGTTCAATCCCGAAAGGACAGTACACCGTCAGACTGATTTCCCATGTATATATTTCTGCCACAAATAATGCCCTGGTTGATTGTTATGTGTGAATGTTGACTAAACTAAACCAGTCCGTATAATGTCATATACTTAATTAATAGTCAAATGATGAAACAGATAGTTCTAATTCATGGTGGTAACCCATTCGACACACACGAAGAATATCTTTTATTCCTAAAAAATAGACCTATTTGGTTTGAAAATTTTAGAAAGAAAGATTGGAAAGAAACTTTAAATGAAAAATTGGGTGCCGAGTTTGATGTCATCAAACCACAGATGCCATGTAAGGAGAATGCCAAGTATGCGGAATGGAAAATATGGTTTGAAAGATTAATTCCGTTCTTCGAAGATGAAGTGGTTTTCATCGGCCATTCTTTAGGTGGTATATTTGTGGCAAAATGGCTTTCCGAAAATAATTACCCAAAGAAAATTAGAGCGACACTCTTGATTGCGGCACCTTACCAAATTAACGGGAAAGGTCAGCAATTTACAGATTTTAAACTCACAGAAAAACTAGAGAAATTTACCACTCAAGGAGGAAATATAATAATCTGTCATAGTGAAGATGATCCTATAGTTAACTTCAACGACTCAAAAATGTACAAAAAGGGACTACCTGAATCTGAAGTGATAACATTTAAAGATCGAAAACATTTCAATGGCACTGATTTTCCTGAAATTATTCAGAAAATAAAAAGTTTGTATTAATTATGAAAGACTACTACAAAACACTTGGCGTAGAAAAGGGAGCATCGAAAGACGATATCAAAAAAGCGTTTCGTAAATTGGCGCACGAACATCATCCGGATAAGAACAAGAACAATCCTGCTTCAGCCCAAAAATTCAAAGAAGCGAGTGAAGCATACTCCGTACTTTCAGACGACAGTAAACGTGCGCAGTATGATCGATTTGGATCAGCGGGTCCTGGTATGGGAGGTGGTCCTCAGGGAGGCTTCAATGGTCAAGGCTTCGGTGGTTTTGATTTCTCTCAATTCACCCAAGGAGGCAGCTTTAGTCAGGGTGGTGTAGAGTTCGATCTCGGTGACATATTCAGTGAATTCTTTGGGGGCGGAGGTCAACGTCGTCCTCGGAAGGGAAGAAATATTACTGTAGACGTTGAAGTTTCATTTAAGGAATCTATTTTTGGTACTGAAAAAGATATCGCTATCCTCAAAGAGAAACTGTCCATCAAAATTCCTCCTGGCATCGAAAGTGGTCAAGGCTTACGTGTAGCAGGTAAAGGTGAAGATGGTGAAGGGGGCAAAGGTGATCTGATTGTCCGTATTTGGGTCAAGGAACATCCAACTCTCCGCAAAGAAGCATTCAACTTGGTGACAGAACTACCTCTCAAACTCAGTATGGCACTTGCTGGTGGCACAGTCACCCTGGAAACACTCGATGGACCAATCGAACTCAAGATTCCCGTAGGTACCTCTCATGGAGAAATTTTGCGCGTCAAAGGCAAAGGGGTTCCGTACGAAAGCACCGGGGCAATCTTTGGTACTGGCGGCAAACGCGGTGACTTGCTTGTCGTAACCCATATCACCATGCCAAAAAAGCTTTCGAAAACTGCCCTGAAGGCAATTGAGGATCTCAAAAAAGAGGGGATATAGTACTCTTGCAAAGAGTTGGGTAGAGGAGTAATGTTGGTTTTAGAACAGTTGCTTGTTAATGACATACGTCGTGGCAGCTGTCGTAACATCAAACCAAGGGAAAGATCGTTATGATAAGGACTTGGGAAGCTGAAGCAGTCACTCCTCAAATCACAACACCAGGGACTCGAAAATTCCCAGGACTCTCAAGTATGAGTGGTCAGCGGATTGGAAAAATGGAATGGTTTTCAATGAAGGAAGTTGATCAAACCCTTCTCTCCATCCTCACCAGACAAGCCTGTCCTTCAATAGGGATTCGCTCTCCCGTAGATTACGGAAGTTTCGAATTGAGAGCTTTATGTCCCCGAATGCCTGACAAATTTCCTTGGATCGTACATATTCCGTGGATGAAAAACCAAGTCAGATTAAGTTCTTCTGTTCGCGAATGTCAATTTCGCATCGAGGATAATTTTTATGTCCCGGCTGCGTGGAGCAGAAAAGTTATCCAACTTGTTGAACATGGAATCATTCAACTCAAAACCTTCCCCCACAAGAAGCCGATCGGCATCTGTTGGGATGGAACGGAATACTCTGTAGACGAAATGATGATGTTTCTCTACAAGTTCTAAACCCTTTTAACCACAACCCAGCCTGATCTTACCGGTCAGGCTGTTTTTTTACCCATTTTTTGATATCATGTGCTCATTATGTCAAAGAAAATAATCCTCTCAGGAGTCCAACCGACCGCACGCCCTCATATTGGCAACTATTTTGGTGCAATGAAGCAATTTGTAAACTTTCAAACCACTCAACCAGATGCCGAGAAATTCTTCATGATCGTTGACTATCACGCCCTCAACACGGTCCAAGATGCGGCACAGATGAAACAGTTTACCTATGACCTCGCATTGGACTATTTGGCTATTGGGCTTGATCCGGAACATTCAACCCTCTTCAAACAATCTGACGTTTCTGCACATACCGAACTCGCATGGATTTTCGACACGATCATCACTATGCCCTATTTGATGCGTGCACATGCCTTCAAGGATGCCGAAGCGAAGAATAAAGAGATTAGTGTGGGAACATTCAATTATCCCGTTCTTATGGCTGCTGATATTCTTTTGTACGGCACAACTACGGTTCCCGTAGGACAAGATCAGAAGCAACATGTTGAATACTCACGTGATATTGCCCAGAAATTCAATAGTATTTTTGGCGAGACGTTTCATCTTCCTGAGCCAATGATCATGGAACATGTCGGCACTGTTCCTGGTATTGATGGTCGCAAAATGTCCAAGAGTTATAATAATACTATTCCTCTGTTTGCGACACGCGAAGAGATTACCAAAGCAGTCATGGGCATTGTGACTGATTCTGGTTCCGACATCCCAACTAACGTGCGTGCAATCCATGCGTTATTCAAATCTGAAACCGAATTAACAGCTCTCTACGACGCCAACAAAGGCAAATACAAGATTCTCAAAGAAGCTCTGATCGAAGATATTGATGCTTTTATCAAACCTCTTCGTGAACGTCGTGCCGAACTTGCCCAGGATCCCGATCGTGTTGCACAAGTCTTGAAACAAGGAGCTGTCAGAGCCAACGAACGTGCTCAGGCAAAACTTATTGAAGTTAAAAAAGCTATTGGGGTACTGTAATCGAAACGAGGTAGAGGTTAAGGAGAAAAATTCAGCAATTCTTTAGAGTTTCTTCATATAGATTTTATCTCTTGAGTGTATAGTATTGGCATTATAAAATTAAGATTCACATACATGTCACTCACACTCCAAGATAAAAAATACATAGATACTGCGATCAGCAAATCTCGTATTGAATTCAAAAACGATATGGTTCCTTTTTTTGAAAGAATTATGCAGGAGAATCGTGATCACATGCTTACTCTTAAGGAATCTTTTCAAGATGAAGTAAAAATGCTGGCAGAATTGATACAAGATAGACCTACCCGAGAAGAGGTACGAGGGATAATTTGTGAAGAAGTAGAACCACTTCGCCGAGATTTGACTCATCATATTTTATCTCATTCGTAATGACCTTCACCATCAAAACACAATCCTTCGAAGGTCCGCTCGATCTTCTTTTGGATCTCATCGAGAAACGCAAACTGTTCATTAACGATGTTTCCTTGGCAAAAGTCACCGATGATTTTATTGCTCATATCCAGGATAGAGAACACATGCCGATGGGGGAGTCGGCCCATTTTATCTTAGTTGCTTCTACACTCCTTTTGATCAAATCAAAATCCCTTCTCCCAGAACTCAATCTGACCACCGAAGAAAAACATGACATTCAAGACCTGGAAACTCGCTTGAGTATGTTAAAACGTATCAAAGATGCTAGCGTACATATTCGAACCTTATTTGGTGAGCAGGTTATTTTCCCCCAATCTCACGCACGCCCCATCGACCCTATTTTCACTCCTGATCCTGTATTTACCCTCGACAAGGCAATATCAATACTCAAAGAACTGATCAACAAACTTCCTAAAACAGAGAACCTGCCCAAAGTACTCGTCAACAAAGTAATCAGTCTCGAAGAGATGGTCACAACCCTCACCACACGCATTACCAGTCACTTACGCATGAGTTTTAAGGAGTTCACCAAAGAGCACCGGGCAAATCGAGTAAATGTCATTGTCAGCTTTCTAGCCATGCTTGAATTAGTCAAAGAGGGTATCGTCCATGTCACCCAAGAGCGACATTTTGATGATATTCAAATGGAAACCAAAGACGTTGGCGTACCCCGATATTAACTTACATTTTATATACGCGATTGTGTATACTGTACCTATGAATCTTCCTCAGCAACTCGAAGCAATCCTTTTTTGGAAAGCCGAACCAATCTCTATAAAAAAATTAGCTTCATACCTCTCTCTTCCCGAAGACACGATTCGCAACGGACTTACCGAATTGGAACAGGGCTTACAGGGCAGGGGAATCACCGTAGTCCGCACTCAGGACGATGTCATGCTCGGCACCGCCAAGGAACTCTCTGCTCTCATTCAAAAAATTACTCAAGAAAGCATATCCACTGATTTGGGTAAATCAGGCCTCGAAACCCTCTCTATTATTTTATACCGTGGACCTATTTCTCGAACCGATATCGACTATATTCGAGGAGTAAATTCACAATTTATCATTCGTAATCTATTGGTTCGAGGTTTGATCGAACGTATTGATAATCCTCAGGATTCCCGAAGCTACTTGTATGCTTCAAGCTTAGAACTCCTCTCTCACCTCGGCCTTTCAAAGGTAACTGATCTACCCGAATACGAAGCGGTAAATAAAGATATTGAGGGGTTTAAACAATCCACAGATACATCGGTCGATCAACACACCTCAGTCGATGCTACAATAGAGTCCTGATGAATTCTCACCGCTCACATATCGATCGTTTCTTTCTTATTGCCGTATCGATTTTAACGCTCTCAGGTTTCGTAATCTTTCTATCTGCTTCGTTAGGATTACTGGCGCAAACAGGTGCCACCTTTGAAAATGTAGCCCTTAAACAAGGGATTAGTCTGTGTATCGGTATTGTCGGATTCTTCATTATGTCCCGAATACCGTACACAAAGTTTCGTCAGACAGCTTTTTTTATCCTGTTAGGAGCAGTTCTTATCAATTTACTCCTATTTATTCCCGGACTAGCACTTCATCACGGTGGAGCTTCGCGATGGATTGACCTCGGTTTTGTCTCTTTTCAGCCCTCTGAATTTCTGAAAATTGCTTTTATCATATACCTTGCTGCCTGGATCCAATTTGCAAAGGACAAGATCAAAACATTCCGTTTCGGCCTGCTTCCGTATCTTGCAATTATGGCAATCCTGAGCACATTACTCCTTATCCAATCCGACACTGACACACTCGCTATCATCGGCTTTACCGGTATCGTCATGTTATTTATTGCCGGCTTACCATTTCGGCATTTCATAACAGCCCTCGGTATCATGATGATTTTAGTGATTGGAGTTGTCGCGTTTCGTCCGTACGCATACCAACGTGTTAAAGTCTTCTTCAATCCAGGAGCAGATACACAAGGGGCAGGATACCAGATTAACCAATCCCTCATCGCTATTGGTTCCGGTCAAATTACTGGCAGAGGTTTCGGTCAAAGTGTTCAAAAATTTGGATATCTTCCTGAGCCCATTGGCGACTCTGTATTCGCCGTCGCAGCTGAAGAGTTCGGTTTTATTGGCAGTGTCATACTCATCCTTATCTACCTTATATTTGCTGCGAGTATATTCCGTGTCGGTACCCGTGCACCCGATTCATTCGGAGCACTGATTGCCATCGGTATTGCAGTATTAGTTATTACTGAATCATTCCTCAATATGGCAGCCATGCTCGGTCTTGTACCTCTCTTTGGTGTACCACTGTTGTTTGTAAGTCATGGAGGAACGGCCCTGATTATTGCACTGCTTGCCTCAGGCATTGTGGCCAATGTATCAAAATATGGCAAAGCCTGATCAAAACACGTAGCTTTTGTATTTACGCTATTCATTGTAAAATAAACCCACTATGAAAATCCTATTTACCGGCGGAGGCTCAGGTGGCCATTTCTACCCAATCATTGCAGTAGCCCAGGCTGTCACCACACGTGCCAAGGAACGCAAAATACTCTCTCCTTCGTTATATTATTCAGCTCCAAGCAAATACAATCCTCGCGCTCTCTTTGAAAATGATATTGAGTTCATGTCCATTCCTGCAGGGAAGGTACGACGTTATTTTTCACTCCTCAATATTACCGATATCTTTAAGACTCTGTATGGCTGTATCTTGGCATTAATAAAAATATACTCATTGTATCCCGATGTTGTTTTTGGTAAAGGAGGCTACGCAAGTTTTCCCACATTGTTTGCTGCAAAACTTCTCCGTATCCCTATAATTATCCACGAATCAGATTCAAAACCAGGCCGAGTCAACCTCTGGGCCTCAAAATTTGCTCGCAAAATAGCTATTTCATATCCCGATGCTGCCGAATATTTCAAGAAGACTCCTCCGGATCGGATCGCTCATACCGGTAATCCTGTTCGTTCAGATATCATCATTCCTCTCTCAAATGGTGCCCATGACTTTCTTAAGCTTGAACAGAATACCCCAACTATTTTAATTCTCGGAGGCTCACAGGGATCCCAAAACATCAATGATGTAATACTTGCGGCCTTACCAGAACTTCTCAATCGTTATCAGATCATTCACCAAACTGGTCGCGCCAATATCGAAGAAATCAAATCAACCTCGGACATTATCCTCAAGGACCATCCGTATGCACACCGATATCATCCAATGGATTATTTGAATGATCTTACCTTACGTATGTCCGCCGGCGTAGCCGAAATCATCGTCTCACGTGCTGGTTCCACAATATTTGAGATTGCTGCATGGGGAATACCTTCCATCATCATCCCTCTTCCTCATTCGATCAGTCACGACCAGACGAGTAATGCGTTCTCATACGGTCGTACTGGGGCAGCTACGGTTGTTCAAGAAAATAACCTCAGTGCCCACATCATTATCGGAGAAATTGACCGAATTCATAACAATCCGACAATTCAACAGACCATGAAAGACCAAGCTAAGGCATTTGCACGCCTCGACAGCAGTACTCTTATCGCCGATGTACTTATCGACATAGCCCTGGAACATGAGCGTTAGTATGCTATAATAGGCACATAACAATAAAGTCGAATTAGCAGCCCATAAATCGTAATTACATATATGGAACCTCAAAGTGGCATCAAGGCGTGGCAGTGGATAGTGACCGTTATCGTCATTATTATCCTTATTATTATTGGCGTATTGGTGTTTGGTGGCGACAAGACCGACACTACCGCTATCGATAATCCAGGAACATCAGTTCCAAGTAGCACGACAGGCGTTAACCGCATTGTCATGTCAGATCAATACCCAGGCAACATTGTGTATCTTTCATCAGTTCAATTTGAAAAGGGTGGATGGGTAGTTATTCACGCTGACAACGCTGGTCAACCAGGAGCAATCATCGGTCAAACATACTTTGAAAAGGGTATCAATCCAGGACGTATCACTCTTACAAAGGCAACCGTCGAAGGTGGAACATATTACGCTATGCTCCATTCTGACAATGGCGACAAGACATTCGACGCTACAAAAGATCTCCCTCTCAAGGATGCTAACGGCAGTATTATCATGAAGATCTTCCGTGCAGCAGCTTCAGTCGGTGCAGAGATCAAGGGGTAGTCACAAATAAACCGTAATCAGAAGACCATCTCGAAAGGGGTGGTTTTTTGTTTACCTCTCTGATTACAGTTTACGGATCACTGCTTCTTAGGGAAATAAAAAAGCGTCTCAACAACAGAGACGCTTGGAGAGTACGCACGATCATTCAATGGATCAGAGTGCATGGACTTTGAATGCGGTGTGAATTTCACACACAGAATCACTGAAAGACTGACTGTCTATCTGGTCACAGAACATGCGAACCGCAACAACCACAGAAGTAATGTCAATGAGCTCTCTGATTTCTGAACTAAACACGATGTTCGTATCAGCAACAGTCGGACCAGTAAGAACCTCGCACCTGATCTTGGAAGTGCCTGCCCTTGAGGTTTTCTGAGCTAGTCGAGCCGCAATGGAAAATTGGATATACGCCCTGTCATCCACTTCTTCAATCTTTGCAAACGTATCTTTACCCACAAACTCCTCGAAATTCAAAAGGTATACACGAATTTCCTTGATTTTTACAGGATCAGTGCCCACTGAGACATATTCATCTCGATGACCGATCAAATCGAGACTGAGCACATTACCATTGTAATGAAGATACCAATTTTCTGCTGCCACGATACCCAGTTCTTCCAACTGTTTCCGAGTAAGAGTGATACCGACGGAATTTTCAATAGTTTCCATAGTATGAGGTGTTTTGATTGTTGAGAACTCAAGCTAAACTACCAGCACTGTATAATAGAAACACTCTGATATCAAGCATTGTTTTGATTCATGAATCAAGATTCTTGCTCAAAAATGCGTTATAATACCCCCTATGTCTGTCATAACCCGTTTCCCCCCAAGTCCTACTGGATATTTACATATAGGCC
>LFCL01000026.1 GCA_001189105.1 Parcubacteria bacterium C7867-002 | reverse complement strand
AATCAAGACAAAATTCACTTGAGACTAAAAGACTCGTATTGATAATCTTGAATGTTTGACATGCGGCGCTTCCAAAACAGTAAGTAAAATCAGGAAGGGATGAATCTTGACTCCTTTATTGACCAATATAGGCCCAAGAAAATTATCGATCAGACTCACGGCCAAGATCCCCCAAATCAAGAGACCGACCGCATAGGCCGTAGAACCAGTAAAGAACAAATAGAGAATTCCCGGAATTATAACCAAAGCGGTCCCGATACCCGGAATGAGAGCTGCGACCGAAGCAATGGAACCCCATAATGCAGGGTTTGGTACCTGAAAAAGAGTGAAGCCAATACCAGTGAGGATTCCTTGTACGAGCGCGACGATAATACTTCCTGCAAATATCGAATAGACTGCTTGCTCCATCTTCTTCATGATGCGCTCATCGTCCATATCCACCAAAGGACTGAGGCCAATAACCTGGCGCTTGAGCTCACGACCGTCACGCAAGAAATAAAATAGTGCCAAAAACATAATAAACGTGCCCATAGCCACCTTCGACACACTCGTAAAGACAGTATCGAGGTTAGTAAAAATCCACTCCAACGTACGTGCAAATACAGAGGTTATATTCAAGGAATCAAATGAATAGTTTGGATAGAATCCAACAAACAAATTTGAGACAGTGTCAGCGGCATTATTGAGCAAGGTAATAACTTGCGACCTGTTTCCTTCATCAACCAAGAATGAATACACGGTTTGAACTTCACTGTATATCTTAGCCATTACCAAGACCGCTGGAACAAAGACGATTCCAATAATAATCGTAACAGTAACCAATGCCGCGAGACTGCTTCGTTCTGTATTGGCAAAAAAAGTCCTCCGAATAAGCACGTGGACCTTATTGAATATAACAGCTAACGCTGCTGCCAATACAATCGGTGTAAGAAATGGCAAAAACATTGCACCTGCTAATACGATTATTACCAGTAACAATCCATAAAAGAAATGATTTGAAGCATATGGAATCATATGTATAGATTAGCCTATTTTTGATAATTATCCAACCATTTAAGCTTTTTTCCGCCCGTGACACATCTTGTGTTTCTTGCCGCTTCCACATCCACACAAACCATTTCTTACTTCCGTAAACTGTTTCATTAACCACGAGCTTGATTGCATCTTACCACCTCTACCAACTTCAAACACCATTGTGCATCCGATTTCCTTACAGACTGCAACTTCCGGAATATTGTCTCCTGTCCTGTCACCGCCATTAGCAAAGATATCTGGTTTGATCTTTTTTAATTCCGCGCACACGCTCCGATCAGTAAATCCGGGTTTATGACTCGTTATGACTACCTCATCGACACCTACGATCGACTCGATAATTTCCTTGCGCTCTTTTTGTGGCATGAAGGCATAGCCTTTCTTATGCTTCAACCAGGTATCGTTGTTCATGATTACCACCAACCTATCCCCCAATGCAGCCGCTTCACGAATCATACGGACATGCCCCGCATGAATCGGATCAAAACCACCACTGACTGCAACAGTTATGAGTTTCTTTTTACGCGTATCTTGTGATGAAACTTTTGAAGGTGTGCGAGGCATGTTTAATTAATACCAATCTTTCGTTCGATCTTTTTCACACGATTCTCCAAGAGAGTGTGTGCCCGAATAGGAACACACCAATGAATCCGAGCTCTGTTCTTTTTTCAAGAGAATCAAATTTCCCTTCCATACGAAGCATACTACCCTCGAGATGATCAAATCGTGTAAGCATCTGATCTTCGAGGTCAATACACCTACGGTCTATCTGGTCAAATCTGGAAAACATGGTCTCTTCTAATTTTATAAACCTGCGGTCTATATCAGCAAACTTTCCATCTATTGCTACGAATCGTTTATCGATGATTGCAAACTTCTCATCCATTTGCGCAAACCTTACCTCGATGGTATCTATAAGCATGTCCAACTTGTCACTATTGACCTTCAAAAGTATTTCAGTGGTATTCATATGAGAATATATATGAGGTTACTAATACTTTCTCTTGGCAGGAGAGAAAAAGTACCAAAAGTATATCAGTCTATTTAAAGCACCGACAAGCTCACATATCTCAAAAAATGTTTCCTAATAAACTACTTCCCCGCCCCATGACACTTCTTGTATTTTTTACCACTACCGCACGGACAAGGATCATTACGTCCTACCTCCGGTTCTGTTGATACTGGTTTATCCGCAGATGTTCCACTACCTTGTCCGATGACTTGAGCTTGTTCATGTACTTCACGAAGCTTACTCGTATCTGGTGCTGTATTCGATGCTGCAGGAGCCCCTTCTACCGTAGGAGTAATGTGAGGAATCAGACGAGTAACCTGCTCTCTCATGGCATTGTTCATTTCTTTAAATAAACGGAGTCCTTCTTTTTTGTATTCAACCAATGGATCACGTTGACCATAGGCACGGAGATTCACACTGGAACGAGTATGATCCATGACCTCAAGGTGCTCAACCCAGAACATGTCGATTGTCTGCAAAAGGATAATACGGATAGCGGAGAAAAACGCATCGCGACCAAATTCGGTAATTTTCTTTTCAATCACCTCATTAACCCCTCCAGCCATCTCGGATGTGTCGACACCTAACAAGCTATTGAGCTCTTGCTCAACCTCATCAATAGAACCGAGAAGTAACTTACGTCGACTGCCATATACGGCGCGACGCTGATGATTGATAACATCGTCGAATTCGAGGACGTGCTTACGGGAATCAAAATTGAATCCTTCGATTTTTTCCTGAGCACTTTCCAAAGAACGGGAAATCAAACGATGCTCGATCGCCTCATCTTCGGGCATACCAAGCTTGCCCATCATAGACTTCATAGTGTCAGAAGCGAACACGCGCATGAGCTGATCTTCGAGAGATACGAAGAATTGGGTTTCTCCTGGATCACCCTGACGACCTGCACGACCACGAAGTTGATTGTCGATACGGCGTGCTTCATGACGTTCGGTACCGAGCACAAAGAGCCCACCTGCCTGTTTGACCTCCTCAGATGATTCAGGAGTACTTGGGTTACCACCAAGCTTGATGTCCACTCCACGGCCAGCCATGTTCGTAGCAATTGTTACCGCACCTTTCTTACCAGCCTGAGCGATGATCTCTCCTTCACGTTCATGGTTCTTTGCATTCAAAATTTCATGAGGAACTCCTTCTGCTTTGAGGAATTGAGAGAGCACTTCGTTTTTCTCAATGGAAACGGTACCAATCAACACCGGCTGACCTTTAGCATGAAGCTCTTTCACTTTGCGTGAAATAGCTTTGTATTTGCCAATTTCTGTACGGAATATCTGATCGTTCTGATCTTTTCGAACTGCCGGCTTATTGGTCGGTACGGTATAGACTTCAAGACCATATACTTTGAAAAATTCCTCAGCGGAGGTTGCTGCGGTTCCGGTCATGCCCGATAACTTTGGATACATACGGAAAAAGTTTTGGAAGGTGATCGATGCATAGGTGCGAGATTCCTGTTGTACGGATACACCTTCTTTTGCTTCGATAGCTTGATGTAACCCTTCGGACCAACGGCGTCCTGGTTGAATACGACCGGTGAAAGTATCAACAATCACTACCTGACCATCTTTGACGACGTAATCAACATCCTTTTGATATATAGCAGTGGCTTTCAATGCGGTCTCGAGATGGTGCACAAACTTGATACCCTTGTCAGTATACAAATTTTCGATATGCAAAGCTTTCTCTGCTTTGGAGATACCTGCTGCAGTCAAGGAAATAGAGCGATGTTTTTCATCGGCAGTATAATCTTCATCTTTGACGAATGTCTGCACCAACGAAGCAAATTGACGATAGAGACTTTCCGCGTCGCGTGAAGGTGCAGAGATGATCAGTGGTGTGCGCGCCTCATCGATCAAGATCGAGTCTATTTCGTCGACGATGGCATAATTGAAGTCACGTTGACGGAGACGATCGGGACTATACTCGAGATTATCGCGGAGATAGTCGAAACCAAATTCATTATTAGTTCCGTAGGTAATGTCTGCGGCGTATGCTTCGCGACGGGTTACTGGACGCAAGAATTCATGAACAACCTTGAATGAACCAAGTGCGTCGGCTTCAGCATCAGCGGTAGGAGTGGAATGTTTTGAATCGTAGATAAAACTCGATTCATGATTGATGACGGCTACCGTAAGACCAAGTGCATCGTAGACTTGTCCCATCCAGGCTGCGTCACGACGAGAGAGATAATCGTTGACCGTGACAACGTGAACTCCTTTACCTGAGAGCGCATTGAGATATGCGGACAATGTGGCAACCAAAGTCTTCCCTTCACCGGTTTTCATCTCGGCAATACCGCCAGAGTTGAGGATCATACCTCCGATCAGTTGCACGTTGAAATGACGCTGTCCGAGTGTGCGACGCGCCGCTTCGCGAATGACAGCAAAAGCTTCAGGCAAAATACTGTTGAGCACTTCTTGCTGTTTTGCTGCAGAAAGGTCTGGCGTGAGCTTTGCACGAAATTCCTGAGTCTTTGCTTTGAGCTCAGTATCAGAAAGTGCCTTGAGCTTTTCCTCAAAGGCATTGATCGTGGCCACAAAAGGCTCAAATTTCTTGACGTTTTGCGTCTGTGAGCGATTGAATAGTTTGGATAAAAAAGCCATAGATAGGGCGTACTATAGCATAAGTAAGGGGTTTTTGGGTATGTTTCTACCCCACCCACTCAACCTCCCTCTCCACATCTATCCCCGTCCGCTCCTTAACCCGTCGTATCAATTCATTTTGAAAGTTGACCACTGCGGCTGCAGAACTTCCGGGTTGAGCAACAATAACTAATGCTTGTTTTTCATACGTACTTACAGAACCCATTCGCAAACCTTTTGCTTCACAGATATTATCCAGAATCCAACCCAGAGGAACTTTGATCAACTGTGCATCCTTTGTCGGATATCCCGGTAGACCAGGATACTGTGCTGCCACTTTTTCAAAATGATCTTTTGAAATAATTGGGTTTTTAAAAAATGACCCCGCCGTACCAATACGTTTCCAGTCAGGTAACTTATGTGTACGAATATGTATCACTGCCTCACGAACCTCTTGTATACTCGGCACTTCACTTCTCCCCTTAAACAAATCTGTTAAATCCCTGTAGGTAATATCGGTCTTTCCACCCTTCACCAATCGTAACGTCACCTGCGTAATCACATAGCGACCCTTCTCATGTTTAAATCGACTATCGCGATATGCAAACTGACATTCTGTATTTGAAAATTCACCATACGCCAACGTTTTCGTATCGAGTACGCGCACAGACACAAGCGTACTGGCGATTTCAACACCATAGGCACCGATATTTTGAACCGGAGCCGCACCGACGGTCCCCGGTATCGCAGAAAGATTCTCAATACCGTGAAGGTTGCGACGCACCGTCTCTGCTACAAGATCGTCCCATGTTTCCCCTGCCCCAACCGTAACACAGACCACGCCATTGTCTTCGGAGCCAAATTCCATACCTCGTATCTCATTCTTTATAACAATTCCTCGAAAGCCCTCATCGGCCACAAGAATATTTGAACCTTTCCCTAATATGAACACAGGAAGGTTTCCCTGCTGAGCACGACGAATCATAGCAACAAGTTCTTCTTCTGAACTTACCACGCAGAAAAAGTCTGCAGGTCCACCGATCATAAATGTCGTATAGGGCGCAAGAGGAATGTCTGAACGGATATTCATGGGGTACTAATTAAAATCTTTGCGCCAACTGATGGCGAGCGGGTGCGAGCTCCAAATAAAATGTCTAAATTTTTTTATGAGTACAGCCGCTCGCCGTCACTTGGTACAATCCGAGAATTATTATAATACGAATAAGTGAAGAAGACGAGCACTTTGCGAGACATTCTTTGGAATACCCGCACGGGTACTCATGTCATTATGATACCACACGCACTTCTTCCTGCAATATGTTATTGAGCCTGCATCTTCACAATAGCTGCCTCTATACCCGCCTTATATTCAGGGTAATCTGTGGCAATTGCACGTAATGTTGCGATTGCTTCATATTTCATTCCTGCCATATCCTGCACTTGAGCCAACATGCCACGCAACTGAACGTTTTGAGGAGCTTTGGCAATAAGCTTCTTATACAACGCAATTGCCTGAGTATATTGTTTGAGAGACGTGTAAATTTGAGCTGTTATTTCGGTTTCAAAAAGTTCCGGTTCATCTTTGAAGAGCTTGCGACCTTCTGCTTCTTTTCCAGACACAACAAACATGTTTGCATACGCTGATTTTACCTGTGAATTGGTCGGTGCGGATTCGTAGGCTTCTTTCATGAGAGCCAACGCTTCATCAGTTTTACCGTTATTCGCCTGTGCAACTGCCAACTGAACCATGATCGATTGCTTACCAGGTGACAAACGGAGTGCTTCGGTCAGATATTTTTCTGCGTCCACAAAACCATTTCCTACCGAATTCATAAATACTCCCGCCAATACATATGCACGAGTATCAAGCGGAGTTGCCTCGATCTGATTCTGCATTTCCTGTTGAGCCAAAGTAAAAAATTGATTTTTTACAATATCTTGATATTGACCACCGAAAACAGCTGGAGCACAAGATAACAACTGTTCACGAATCTCTTGATTTGCACTTGGTGCATCCACGGCCAATGCCTTAGTAAATGCCTCGATCTGTGCTGTGCCGTTATAACAGCCGTTAAGCGCACTAAGGAGTCGAACGTTTGCCTGAATAGGGCGAACAGTGAAAAAGTACAATGCCGCGACAAGCAATATAAGTACAACAGGTGCAACAATGTATTCGACCGCATCAAGACTGACAGGCTTTGACCCAAACATAGCAATACGTTTTCCTTCTTTAAGGGAAGCAGCAAAACCAATGACCGCAAAGAACATTGCATAACTCGCTAAGTTATCGAACACAAACACATTATGAATCGCATACCCTACAATCAGACCGGTGAAAATACTCTTTTCGCTTACCGACAAAGATGATTTCCATACCGCTACAACCGAAAGAATATATAACGAGAGATATACCATAAGACCTAAGAGCCCCGAAGCGGTTAACCAATCCAAGAAAACACTGTGTGCACGATCAAACCATTGTTCATGCGCCCACATTTCCGGATTATAGTTACCATTGAAAATGTAATTGAAATTCTCCTGGCCCCACCCGAGAATCGGACGTTCTTGCCAACCTTTGATGGCCATAGGCCATACATATCCACGTGCCTGAGTTTTATTTTCCTGAAGAGAGATCGAAGCCATGCGACTTAATACCTCACTCTTTTGTACAAACTCAGATGTACGATTCATCCAAAAGATACCTCCAATAAGAAAGATGATACCGATAGCAACAACTGCTCCTATACGATGTGAACGTTTGTTATTTTTAGCAAACAGAGCATAGAGACCCAAAGCGAGAAGAACGCCCCCAATCAATCCCAAGATCGTACCACGAGTGGCAGTTTGGAAAACAAGGAATGCAAATACTGCAGATCCTATACCGTACGTCCATTGTAGAAAATCCATTTTCTTGACCAGATGAGAACGAGCAACAAACATGTAGGCAGCGAGGAAACAATGGAAGAGCATATAGACCGCCATGTATGCCGCATTACCCAAAGAAGCATCAATACGAGTACTTCCCTGGTGAATTGCCGCCCAACCGAAATACTGGAAGAGACCATATATACCTACGATAGTAGCAACTCCGAGAGACATATTGAACCATCGGTACCACCACTTTTTACCTTCTGCATCAAAGCCAAATGTGTGAGTTGCTGCAATAAAGAACATCCAGAGATGGAAGATGACTAACCATCCTTCCATACGTTCAAAGTTTGACCAGATACTGCGAAGTGGATTGACTCCAAGTATGTCAGCCAAAAGAGTTACTATAGCAAAAATACTTACTGCGAGAGTAAGCCGATTGAGACGAGGTCGATATTTTGCATCGAGGAACGCGAGGATGATCCATGCAGCAAAAGCTATTTCGACAAACACACGGAAGTAGAATGCTTTACCAGTAATAAAAGGAAAGAAGAATGAGTTTGCAGCAATCAACGGAAAAATAGGGACAAGAAACAATGCGGCAACAGCAGTATACAAGGCAGTCTTCTTCATAAATAATGATAGAAAATTAATTTTATAGTAAGTATCGCATCATAATACTCAATATATGATAAATACTCAACAAAAACCCTTAGAAGAGTCTGTCTTTCCAGGCACGCGGGGTCTTGTCGCTCACTATTTCAATCTTGAGTCCGTAATCAAATGACTTGGTACCTCGGGTCTTCACGTAATCAATTATAGACTGGAGACCTTCCTGTAAACTAGTTGAGGTACGATAACCAAGTAATCGTCGTGCCTTGTCCGCACTACTACTTGCAAATCGCACTTCGCGCGGACGATCGGGCATATAGATAGGCTTGAGATCAAATTTGAGAAGAGTTGCAATTTCCTGTGCCAACTGGTTGACCGTAATGAACTCCTCGTCAGGTCCCACATTGATAACCTCACCAACAACATTTGATTGAGTGCCCATCTTTACCAACGGATCGATCACGTCACTAATAAAAGAGAAACATCTTTTTTGCTCTCCATCACCATAAATAATAGGTTGTCTTCCCTGCAGCATGAGATTAATCATGATAGAAGCCACATTGCGATATGGATCGTCATATTTTTGACGTGGACCAATGATATTATGCGGCGCCGCAATGACATATTCCATTCCATGAACACCACACAACTCTTTTATCATAAGTTCACAGGCATATTTTGCGATACCATACGGATCTTGCGGCTGCGGAGTCATCTCTTCGGTGAACGGAAAAACTGGTTGCGTACCGTAACGGGCAATACTTGAACAAAAAACAAAACGTTGTACCTTGTTTACAATGGCGGCACTCAATACTGATGTGGTTATTCCAAAGGTGTTTTGAGTAATAAGATGTGGAGAAAAGACACTCAACCCCTCATGAGCAGTACATGCGCAATGATAGACAATATCCACTCCGCGCATAGCCACGACCATTGCCGATCGATCAAGACAATCGAGATCAAAAAACTCCACTCCTGCTGGAACATTGTCCATATATCCCCCAATGAGATTATCGCAACCGAGCACGCGATGTCCCTGTTTCAACAAAGCATCTGCCAGATGGCTTCCGAGAAATCCAGCGACCCCCGTTATAAATACAGTCTTCTTGGCTGGCACACTGGCTGATGATGTGAAAGGTGAGATCATATCTGTAGTAGCGGATCATACCACAGGTTTTATTGAGAAAACAACCCAAAAATGCTAGGATGGTGGTCATGTCTACAACGATCGTCATTAAGCCAAAAAAGATCTTTCACTGGTCAGATCTCAAGGAATTATGGCACTATCGCGAGCTTCTCTACTTCTTTAGTTGGCGAGATCTCAAGGTTCGCTACAAACAGACTGCCATCGGTGCAGGATGGGCGATTTTCCAACCATTGATCACCATGGTGGTTTTCACCGTTTTTTTTGGCACACTTGCCAAAATACCTTCAGATGGCGTCCCTTATCCCATCTTCGTGTATGTAGGACTTTTATTCTGGCAATTTTTCTCCAGTGCTCTCGGAGATACCAGTAACGCTCTTATTGCAAACCAATCGATCATTACCAAAGTGTATTTTCCTCGACTGATTCTGCCAGTATCAGCTGTTATTACAAAACTCGTTGATTTTTTTATCGCATCACTGATCCTTCTTGGCCTAATGTTCTATTATGGATACACTCCCCACCTGGGCGGTCTTATTTTACTCCCCCTTCTCCTTATTATTGCATTCATGGCAGCAGTAGGTACCGGACTTTCACTTGCTGCAATAAATGTAAAATACCGTGACGTTCGATATGCATTACCTTTCTTTATACAAATTCTTCTCTTTGTTACACCGGTCATATACCCAGCGAGTATTGCTGGAGAATATTCAAAATATCTCGCCATTAATCCCATGATGGGAGTTATCCAAAATGCACGTGCCACCTTACTTGGAACCATGCCTATCAATTGGACACTTATTGGTATCTCTGCGCTCACCTCTGCCATCCTTCTCCTTATCGGCATATATGTTTTCAAAAAAGTAGAGCGTTATTTTGCTGACATTGCATAATATATGAAACCTATTATTGAAGTAAAAGATATTGGCAAGCAATACAAGATCACTCATGAACGTGGTCGCTATGTGGCGCTGCGGGATGTGATCGCTACCATTATGCGTAAACCATTCGCCTTTTTAGCCGATAAAGCAAAACGGGCGACCGGTCTCACCAAGAAAGAAGAGTTCTGGGCACTCAAAGGTGTGAATTTTTCTATACAGAAAGGTGAAGTCGTTGGCATCATCGGTCACAACGGCGCAGGAAAATCCACTCTCCTTAAAATACTTTCGCAAATCACTCCCCCAACGGAAGGTGAGATTGTTCTACGTGGCAGAGTTGGCTCCTTACTCGAAGTTGGAACAGGTTTTCATCCTGAACTTACGGGAAGAGAAAACATATTCCTCAATGGTGCAATTCTTGGTATGAAGCGCAACGAGATGGCCACCAAATTCGACCAGATCGTTGAGTTTGCAGGTATCGAAAAATTCCTTGATACTCCGGTCAAATACTATTCAAGCGGAATGTATGTACGTCTTGCATTTTCAGTTGCCGCACACATGGAGTCTGATATTTTACTCATCGATGAAGTCCTTGCGGTCGGTGATGCTGAATTTCAAAAAAAATGTCTCGGAAAGATGGATGAAATTACCAAAACAGATGGACGGACTATCATTTTTACCAGTCACAATCTTGCAGCAATACGCGAACTTTGCTCAAAGACTATCCTTCTCGAAGCTGGTCATGTAAAGAACTTTGGACCAACGGAGGAGGTTATCACCGAATATCAAAATCTACTCAAAGAAAGTAGCTCGACAGACCTACGCAAAGAAACCCGTCGACGGGGTAACGGAAGTATACGACTCACAGGATTCGCAACTGAGAATACTTCCAACGAGCACACTCTTATAAGCGGAGAACGTGCAACCTTTGTGCTTTCGTATGAATGTGCTCACCCAGAAAAAATTACCACGGTTGACGTTGGAATCTCCATCCACAAAAATGGCGTACCGATTGCAACCATGTATAGCTCGTATGTAAAAAAAGAATTTCACACTATTGCACACTCAGGTGAATTTCGCTTTTTGACCGACAACCTCCCTTTGGCCGAAGGTGTATACGGAATTGGTGTGCGCGTATTAGCCGATGGAACAGAAGCAGATTGGCCACAAACAGAAATCAGTCAGATTGAGGTACGCAATCCACGTGAATACACTAAAAAAGGATATCGAACACATCCAGGATCAGCGATAATCGTACAAGGTACTTGGGAACACGAGCCAACCGTATGAAGCAACTGATCCGCACTAGTATCAAAAAAATAGTCTCTTTTATTCCACTTGCATGGATAGAAAAAATACTCGTCTTTAAAATGGGCTACCCCGTTATCTCCTACGGACCAGATGGTGAAGATGTCATATTACGAAATATGTCAGGAATTAACATAGATGCAATGCCCGGAAGCATGACCTTATTCAATAAGGAGCGACCACGAGATATCAATCTTGAAATCGGCATATCAGAAAAACCGGCAACTCTTACCTATCACATGTTCGAAGAACAGGCCTATAATACATTTTCTGAAATGTTAGCCACGTCCTATATGAACACAGGACACGTACGATGTAAGAAAATCAGGATTAACACATTACCACTATCAACAATACTCGACACTTATATCAAACCATCTCAAAAGATTGATTTGCTTTCAATTGACGTTGAAGGATATGATATGGCTGTCCTCCGATCTAACAACTGGAATACATACCGTCCGCGCGTAATTGCCATAGAAGACATTGGCTTCAATACTGAAGCTCCACATACTTCGGAAATTTTCAACTTTCTTAAAAACCAAGGATACCACCTCGAAGTAGCGACACCAAAAACACTTTTTTTTCGGATTCAAAAATGAATACTTTCAAAACCCCTATTCTCTTTATAGCTTTTAACCGCCCCGGTCCAACACGGCGCGTATTTGAAGAGATTCGCAAAGTTCGTCCCGAAAAGCTCTTTGTTGCTGTAGATGGAGCACGTGAAGACCGGCTTGATGATGTAGAGAAGGTCAAAGAAGTGCAGAAAATCGTAAGTGCTGTCGATTGGCCCTGTGAACTCAAAACATTATTCCGCGACAAAAATCTCGGCTGTAAGATAGGTGCAACGACTGCGGTTACCTGGTTTTTCGATCATGTTGAAGAAGGCATCATTGTTGAGGATGATTGTTTACCAGATCCTTCATTCTTCCCTTTTTGCGAAGAAATGCTCGCACACTTCAGACACGAAGAACGAGTGGCGATGATCTGCGGATATAACATAGAAGGAACTTCTAATATTCGAGAATCATATACGTTTTCACGATACGGGCACCTGTGGGGCTGGGCTTCATGGAGGAGGATATGGAAACAATACGATGTGACCATGAAAATATGGGACACCCAAGAAAACAGAAAAAAGATACGAAAGGCTATGAACGACCGTCAGCAATGGAACTATCGCGAGTGGCTTTATAACGAAACCTACGAAGGTCGCAAAGACACCTGGGACTACCAATGGGAATCCTATCGTCTTTTTCACAATCAGATCTGCGTGATCCCAAAAAAGAATATGATCAAAAATCTCGGATTTGGAGCCGATGCTACGCACACAAAACAGACGACATCATATTTGATTAAAGATGGAGAAAAAATGGAATTCCCTCTTACTCATAACGATCACATCGTGGCAAGTGATGCATATGATAGAAATCTCCGTCCTCTTATCAAGGCACCGAGCCGCCTCACTCGTACCATAAAAAATAGTATAAAAAATATCGCAAAACAAATTGTACCACCCATCGTGTACGATGTAGTGAGAAATAAGGCTCGCGGTTCACAACCACGAAATCCTCGTTGGAACACGCTTTCGTATGAACCTCTCAAAGGTGTACGTATGTTCTTTGATCCATCAGGACCATGGCAAAGAAAAATGATTGATGGATCATATGACACATTCATGTTTGATCGATTGTCAGCCCTCGGTGCAAAAGGCAAAGTAATCTATGACATTGGTGCACACATCGGATTTCATTCTCTTTATTTTGCTACACTCACCGGACCACAAGGACGTGTCTTTGCATTTGAACCCAATAAAAGCAATTTTGATCGTCTCAACATGATTGTAGACGGAAATCCAGATATCAAAAAGAGAGTTAAGGCTTTCAATGTTGCAGTATCAGATACTCACGGAACTGCAGAATTTAATACGCATGACGATATAGAAACCGGTAGAAGTTCCGGTAACTTCCTCGGAACTGCTGATCCTTTTTGGAATCGAACTACCTATGCCGATAAAGGTTTCATAAAGACAGAGGTCACCACGGTACCTGTGGATGACTTTGCAACAAAACTTGGTATACACCAACTCCCCGATATAATGAAAATAGATGTAGAAGGTGCCGAACATCTTGTGCTGATGGGTGCAGAAAAAACTCTCCGCGAGAAAAAACCTATTCTGTTCATCGAGATTCATTCTCAGAAAAATATGTTCAATGTTCTTACCTTTTTGTCACATCTCTCATACGAATCACAGATCGCTCGAATCGAAGGAAACGGGGTATGTTATATTGAGGCCCATCCAAAAAAATAAATTGTATGAAGGTACATATTATTTCTATTTTTGATAAGAATCACATGGCGCGCGCTCTTGCGTGCAGAAGATCACTTGCAGTCCACGCACCCGACTCCCCTGTCTATTGGCTGTGCCTCGATAACACTTCCTATGAGATGGCCGGAAAACTTGCTCTACCCCACACGAAAGCCTTACGTCCAGAAGATCTCAATGATGCCGAGCTTCTTGCTATCAGATCGACGCGCACCAATCCTGAATATGCATCTACATGTAAACCTGCTTTTCTCCACTACATGATGACACGTGGTACTGTCGGTCCCGAGGATCTACTTGTTTTTATGGATCCTGACTTTTATTTTTATCAATCCGCACAATCTCTTTTTGAAAAAATATATCGCTCTGGCTCTATAACTGTTACTCCTCACCGATATCCCCCACACCGCACAGAAGATCAATATAGAAAAGGTGCATACAATGCAGGTATCGTATTTTTCAAAAATGATCCTGAAGCACGTGCATGTCTCGAAGAATGGCGGAAACAATGTATCGAGTGGTGCTTTTTGCGCTATGAAAACGGACAGATCGGTGACCAGGGTTACATGAACGAATGGCCGAGGAAATATGCACACCTCCACGAACTTAGAGATAAGGGAGTGAATCTCAGTACCTGGAATATCGAAAACTACACGATCACTTCACCCCAGAAAAACCAATTCCTCATCGATAGTGACCCGTTGATTTGTTATCACTTTCACGGACTAAAAATATATTTCAACAAAAGCGGTGGACTAAGGGTATTTCCGATCAACATACTTCACCCTCACATATACAAACTTGGTTTAGAAGCACTTCAAGGAGCATACTCAGATTTACAAAAAATTGATCCTGCATGGACATATGGAACAGTACCGCGTCCTCATTTTCTCAGAATATTGAAGCAGACCGTCGTCCGAAAGATACAAGGTTAGTTGACATACTCATATATCTCAAGTAGTATTTTCTTGAACCCATTTGAGAAAGGAACGATATTAGCACCTCTTCAATCATCATAGGAAACGACCGCACAGCAAATATGTCGATACATCGTGGTTGGATAGTTGGTCATTTTATGGAAGGACCAGCTCAGACCGAATGTGTCGAAATAAAGACCTGGCACTACGACAAAGACCCCTCATACGGTTGGAAGTCTTTTACAGGAACTGAGGTTATTTGCATTGAAGCCGGCAGTCTCGAGATTGACATAGAATTCCCTGGCGAGGAAAGAAAAGTCATTACCTTGCAGGGTTCGTGTCGTGATTACGTCATCATCCCTCCTGGCCAACAAAAGAGAGTTCGCGTTACCCAAACTCCGGCGTACGGTATTTGTATACGATGGCCTTCAGGTTCCGGAAACCAGCGGAAAATCTCCTCGTAAAATACCCATATCATCACCGAAGTGACCAACAAGGTCACTTCTTTTTTTATCCATACGTGGTAATGTATCCTCATGAAAAAGATACAATCACTTATCATCCCGGCAGCTGGCATCGGTAGTAGACTACAACCCCTAACCCACATCACCACAAAAGAGATGCTTCGACTTGTGGATCGACCTATATATTATTACCTCCTAAAGGAAGCTCATCTTGCAGGGATATCTCATGTTATTTTTATCATTCACAAAGATGTAACTATGCTAAAAAAATTCATCCTCAGTAAAGAAGGTATGAATTTGCATAGTGATTTCCCAAAGATGAAGTTTACCTTCATAGAAACAACCAATCGTTTCGGCGATGGTCACGCTATTCTCCAGGCCCGCAAGCTCATCAAAAAAGGTGAGGTCTTTGCAGTCTCCATGGGTGACATGATTCCAATACCAGGAACATCCCTCTTGGCTGAATTAAAAACAATATACCAAGAAACACAGACACCGGTCATTGGTGTTGAACGTATTGATATTCGAAAGGCTGATCAGTACGGCATCATCGCACCTAAGTCAAAAAAAGGTCGTCTCTACCACATCAAAGCTATTGTCGAAAAACCAAAGCCAAAAGATGCGCCGAGTAGCCTTTCAATGAGTGGAAAATACATACTGGATTCAAAAATTTTTGATTATATCGAAAATCTCATGAAAGAACGTAGTCACAATGAGGTCAGACTCGCATACGCACTCGACGCATATGCACAAGATCACACATTGAATGCATATGAATGCAAAACACGATACTACGATACCGGAACAAAACTTGATTTACTCAAGACAGAAATTGCATTTGCCGCAGCACATTTTGATTATGGCGGAGTTATAAAACGATATATCAAGCAATTACACACACGATGAATCCTTTGGATGAATATTCAATCTGGCTCAAACCAACTAGTGAATCATTCTTAAAATTGAAAAATCTTATAGGAAAAATAGCAGAGGAAACAGACTCTCCTGTATTTGAACCCCATGTCACTCTTGTTGGTGGAATCAAAAATGATCAAGAGTCTGTACTGAATATTTTGCGCAGTATTAGACCATATACCATCCCTCTCTATCTCACCCTTGATTCTGTTGGTATTTCTGATTCATATTACAAATCTCTTTTTCTTCATTGTACAAACAGTGAACCACTAAATGAACTTCGCAAAACATATGCTGAGGCTTTTTCGAGTACAGGAATATTCGAACCTCACCTCAGCCTTCTCTACAGTAATCTCAGTGCAGATATAAAAGAAAAAATAATCGAGAAATACTCTATTACCCAGATTCTTCCCCTTTCAATCGAAATTCAGGACTTAGAACTGTGGCACGCACACGGTACTCCCGATTTATGGCGTAAAATATACACATAATTTTTTGACACTTACCTACTTTTCATATAATCTTAGCCCAGATACGTCATATTTTGCACTTTTCAACCACAACAATTAACGGAAGGAACTATGCCTACTGCACCCTCTCCCCAAACTTCCTTCCGAGAAAGTCTCCCGGAAAAAGTTTGCATCATCATTCCCCCATCACCGTTTCTTTTGGATGAACGAGTATTCATGCCCTTAGGACCACTCAAGGTCGCAGCTTCACTCGAAGCTCGCGGCATTGTAGTAGATGTTCTCGATCTTTCAGGAATCAGAAACTATTCCGAGGTCATTCTCGAATACGCCCAAACGCGGCTCGATGTTACATGGTTCGGTATTACCGCCACAAGTCCGCAGCTCCCTGCAACGATAAAAATTGCAGAGGCTCTCCGCAGTGCACGTGGAGATACAGCGAAACTCATTCTCGGTGGTCCACACATCACCCTAGTGAATGCAGCACTCAAAACGGGCATGAAAGCAGGTAAAACTCTTCGTGCAGAACGAGCACTCTCACACCTGTGTGGAATCTTCGATAAGTTGGTTGCAGGAGATGGTGAAGATGCGGTTTTTCAGGTATTCGATCCTGCCAGTCCACAACTGATCGATGCTGATGATCCCAAATCAAAGCTTTTCCTTACCGACCAAAGACTCGATGAACTTCCATTCCCTGCCCGACATTTGGTAGATGTAAACAGCTACCATTATTCGGTCGACGGTGTGCGAGCCTTGAGTCTGATTGCCCAATTGGGCTGCCCTTTTGCATGTGGCTTCTGTGGCGGACGAAGCTCCGCCATGTTGCGAAAGATTCGCAAACGCACATCCCAAAGCGTTGTCGATGAAATGGTTCATCTCCATACAACATATGGAGTCAACGGCTTCATGCTGTATGACGATGAACTCAACGTCAATCCGCAAATGCTTGAGCTCATGGAGCTCATTGCGACCACACAGCAAAAGCTCGGAGTCGAATGGCGACTCCGCGGATTCATCAAATCGCAACTGTTCAACGAAGATCAGGCTCGGACAATGTACCAGGCTGGCTTTCGATGGATACTTGTCGGATTTGAATCAGGTTCAGAAGATATCCTACAGGCCATCAACAAAAAGGCTACTCGGGATGAAAACACCCGATGCATGGAAATCGCACATCGTCATAACCTCAAAGTAAAAGCACTGATGTCCATGGGGCATCCGGGCGAAACACTTGAGAGTATACGAGCAAGCCGCGACTGGCTTATACAGGTCAAACCAGCGGACTTTGATATGGCGATCATTACGCCCTATCCAGGAACGCCCTACTATGACCAAGCAGTGCCTGTACCTGGGCAAGACAACGTATGGGTATATACGTACGAGAAGACCGGCGCACGCCTGTACCAGGATGATGTCGACTTCGCGAAAGAAGCCCAGTACTACAAGGGTGATCCAAATGGTGGATATCATTCTCACGTCTTCACAGACACACTCAGTCGAGAAGATCTCGTCCGGGAACGAGGTAATCTGGAAAAAGAGGTACGCGCAATTCTCGGCATACCATTCAATCCCAGTGCAGCAAGTACGGTCTTCGAGCACTCTATGGGACAACGAGGGCAGTTTCCTCAAAACATCCTCAAATTACCCGTGGATGCACGCTAACACTACATTCCTCACCCAGCCACGTCGCTGAGTGAGGAATTTTTTATTTCAACTCACAAAAGATACGAGGGTTATTTCTTATACTCACCGAGCTTGAACGTGCGTTTTATACGATAATCGTATATACCGATCAATCTGCGTATGCCATCCAAAATACGTGCGGTAAAAAAATCATATTTTTTCTTACCGAAGAAATAGATAACCTTGGTGAAAAACGAATGAGGATGAGTATCTATATATTTGATGATCTGAAGCGTAGGCATACTTTTCATAGGACCTCCGGCAAAATGGAGGAAGCTGGACTCAGCATACATCTTAAGAATCACCGACAATCCCCTGCCATATGCCATACGATATGGCACAACAAGTGTGTTGAACTCCGAAGGTAGCACCATACCTCCAGGTGTATTCAAAAGATGGTAGGCCATAGGACCATTGTCATAACAAGGTTGTTCATCGTATTCATAAAAGACTTTTTCCATAACCGGGATCATGTCGCGAGTCACAAGGAGCACTCCACCATTTAACATAATCTCTGGACGATTTTCTTTTGGACAAAAATCATAGAGCTTAGGATCGTTCTCTGTCAGGTATGGAACTTTGTAAGGATTGTTGTCAGCTTCAGCCCATATTTTGTCTCCAAGTACCTGAAACGGATCTCGTGCGTGCCGAGTAACATAAATGTCAGCATCGATAAAGAGCACTCGTTTATACGGAGCTATCTCGGGGTGACGAAACATCAACATTTTCTGCCAAGAGATATGGTTGTGACGTTGTGATTTTTCTATGATATCCCGAATGAATACAAAGTTCAGACCAAGACGTTTTACATAGTTCACCTGGCTATCTTTGAATAATCGTTCGTAAAATTTAGTAAATTTTTCACCCGTAACAGTCGTAACGACAACATTTTCTTGAGTTTTGTCCATATGAATAAGTATATGGTATGATGCGATAATTATGCAATCACCGACTGATCCAACCCAAAAAAAGAATGGTCTACACAATATGAAAGGCGTTATTTTGGCCGGAGGACGCGCGACACGACTTCATCCACTCACCCTGGTAACCAACAAGCATCTTCTCCCCATTTATGACAAGCCTATTATTTATTATGCAATCGAAAAACTGGTAAGTGCAGGGATCGAGCGAATCATGATTGTAACCTCACCTTATCACGTAGATGATTTTGTAAATCTTCTTGGATCTGGTCAAAATTTCATTTCCAAAAAAAGCGGCAAACAAATCCAGATCGTATATGGAATCCAAAATGCACCTGTAGGCCTTGCAAACGGTCTCTGTATTGCAAAGGATTATGTCGGTCCAGACAACTGCACTCTGTGTTTAGGGGATAATGTATTCGAAGACGATGTGAGTACTCATATCAAAAATTTTTCCGGAGGTAACACTATTTTTCTTACACAAGTTCCTGATCCAGAACGTTTCGGTGTCGCAACACTCAATGCATCCGGAGGATTTGTACGTGTAGATGAAAAACCAAAAAAGCCAAAATCAAATTGGGCGGTCACCGGCCTCTATATTTTCGACAACACCGTATTCGATAAAATGATTGGTCAACCCCTTTCTGCACGAGGCGAACAAGAGATCACCTATCTCATCAACAAATACGGAGAAGAAAAAGCGGTACAACCGGTTTTCCTCAAGAAAAAATGGTTTGATGTGGGAACCTTTGACAGTCTGATAAGTGCAGGAGAATACATGCGCAAAAAGGCACACAAAAAATAATCATGTCACCTGGCACACACATCCTTGTTACTGGCGGTCTTGGCTTCATTGGAAGTTGTTTTGTAGAGATGGCACTAGAACGTGGATATATCGTCACCAACGTAGACAAAATGACTTACGCGAGTCGTACAGACACCCAATTCCATACCAACCCCCACTACACGCTCATTCAAAAGGATATTAGTGATCTCGAGACTCTTCCGTCACACATAGCATACATTATAAATTTCGCTGCAGAATCACACGTCGATAACTCCATCAAATCAACACATGCTTTTTTGAAAAGTAATGTACACGGCGTACATAACCTCTTGGAGTTGGTGCGAAAGACTCCTTCCGACGAACGTCCCGTATTTATTCAAATCTCAACCGATGAAGTGTATGGCGATATACTTGAGGGTTCATTTAGCGAAGAAGACAGGCTCAAACCATCCAATCCTTATTCAGCCACCAAAGCTGCAGCAGAAGAGTTGGTAATCGGCTGGGGTCGTACGTACAAACTCAAATACCGCATCACCCGCGCCAGTAATAACTATGGCGCAGGACAGAATGAAGAAAAATTCATCCCTCGTATCATGAAGTTGGCTCGACAAAACGAGAAAGCAAAAATATATGGAAACGGTCTTCAGAAACGCGAATGGACACACACCACCGACCATTGTGATGGTATATTCCTGGTGATGGAAAAAGGTGTAGATAGTGAAATATATAACATTTCTGCAGGTGAAGAACTAACCAATCTGGAAGTTGCAGAAAAAGTATTGCGCGCAGTGGGTAAACCAGCAGATTTTTACGAGCTTGTAACAGACCGACCAGGACACGATGTTCGCTACTCCATTACCTGCGACAAAATTCGAGCACTGGGATGGAAACCAAACGTGACATTGGAACACTATTTATCTAATATATCCTAATGTCTCACCCCCTTCGCACACTCGCCAATCTCGTAGGACTTGATATCCATCGCTATCATGCTGCTCCCAACCAGCTTGCATGGCTTCGCACCAGAGACATTAACACTGTTTTTGATGTTGGTGCCAATGTGGGACAATTCGCTCAAGAGATCCGCACCGCACTCCCCCAGGCACATATATATTCCTTTGAGCCCCTTTCTGAATGTTATTCAAAACTGATCCACACGTTCAAACACGATACTCACTTCAAGGCATTCAATTATGCCCTCGGTGAAAAAGAGGAACGTGTTTCTATGAATAAAAGTTCGTATACTCCCAGCTCTTCCCTTCGTCCTATGGCAAACTCTCACAAGGAACTTTTTCCTCATACAAAAGATTCCTCTCCAGAAACCATTCATATACGACGACTTGACGATGTCTGGAACGAAATCAAACCTGCCAAAAAAGTCCTTATCAAAGTAGACACTCAAGGCTACGAAGACAAAGTTATTGCAGGAGGTCTCAATGCATTCAAACAGGCAGAGGTAGTACTCATCGAAGCTTCTTTCATCCAACTCTATGAAGGCCAACCTCTCTTTGATGATATATACCGACAATTAAAAACTCTTGGTTTCTCATATCAGGGAGCACTCCATCAAAAACTCAATAATAAAACCGGTGAGGTTATTTTTGAAGACGCTATCTTTGTACGGAAATAATCTCCAAAATACTTTGGGCAAGCACCTTCGGAGTCAGCGCGCGTGTATACAAAGCCATTCCGTTTGTTGCCAGTGTATTCCGTAGTTCAGAATCATTTTTAAGCATCAGTATCTTGGCTGCAATATCTTCAGGATTCCCACACTCAGCAAATACACCATCGACACCATCTGTTAAAAGCTCCTCTATCCCCTTACTCCTCCCAGTAACATAGGGCATGTTCATACTGAGAGCTTCAAATGCCTTATGAGGTATTGTGCGCTCTAACCTCTGATGTTTTTCAAATTGTCCCAAAGCGACATGACACTGCAAGATCTTGGTACGTAACTCATCTTCCGGAAGGTGCTCAGATATCCATGTTACATTCTGTGGATGGAGTTCATCCATACATCGCGACACTTCACGTGACGTATATCCGTTTCCCAAAATAAGCACATTCACCTCTTTATGTTCCAGAAGTTTTGCTGCTCGGATAATATGTGTAACCCCTGCTTCTGGTAAAAATTTTCCCCGAAACACTGCTGTAAATACCTGATGTTTTTCCACGCTCACATCAGCGTGAAAAACGGATTCATCGACACCCGTAAAAACACGTGAGACTTTTTCGGGAATAACAGAAAACCTCTGTATAAAATACAGACGTTGAGCTTCGGTTTCTACAAGCACATGGTCAGCCAACTTTACTGCCAACCAGTCAATGCACATAATCCATGCCTTCATGAAAATATTGAAACGATATTTGCCACGCGAAATAACTTCACCCTCATACAATGTACACAATGCATCAAGTATTACCGGCTTCCGAGAAATAAGTTGAGCAAAAGGTGTGACAATGTGCCCCGGATACCCTACGATCAGGGCATCATATGAATTCCCGAGAGCACGATGTTTCTTCCATAAGTTCCAATATTTGATAATGCCCCGAGAACGATCAACGCATTCTCGTATCTCTACACCATTCTCCCGTAGTCCAGACATGTAGACTTTATTTCGCCCAAATTCTGCATCGTAAATTCCAAAATAACAGATCTTCATGAATTTTTTTTGAATACTGCCACAATCGAACTTCCTACAAAAAAACGAGATATGCAAAGATAATCAATATATAAAATCGCAGCTATCACACGATGGATGAAAACTCCCAAACCTTTTGGTCCATAGAGTCTCACTGAACGTGAAAGTCCGAGTTTTGCAATGAGAAGCGCCGGCCAATACAATGCATGAAAATAATATCCAGAATACACAGACTGCCATCCAGCCTCACTCATGACTCGCGATAATGTTGGACGATCGTACCGTATAAAATGATTATTGAATATATCGAGATTACTCCAAAGCTCCTGTCTTGCAGGTACAGTAATCACAACCGTGCGCAGATTGGGTAGACTACGTGCAGCTTCATTGATCAAGATACGAGGATCCTGAATATGCTCCACCACATCGAGAAGCAATATCGTATCGATCTGATTTCTCACATCAGCTGGAAGTTCACTTATATTCTTCCCGGTAAAGAACACATCACGAATATCTTCGGGCACAGGAACCTGGGCAAGTTCAGTCCCCCACACGTTAAAGCCACGTGACTTGAGATACGAAACTTCTATACCTACACCAGCACCCACATCCAATATACCAGCAGGGGCCAGTTTCGAGAGAACATTCTCAACTACCCTTTTTTTGGTCAAATTCCAATAATGATTCCCTGAACCAGGTGGAAACATGATAGAAAATTGTTCGTCGGAGAAAACTGTATCTTTGTTTTGACTCATGGTATCAGTATACTAACATAGACATCTATTTACGGCGCTCCATAATAGTAACCTTATCAAATGTGCGTAGAGTGACGTATTTATCAAATACTCCAGCCTTTTCATCTCGAGCCGAACGAACCCCAGATACGATGAGATCTGCCTCACCTGACATCAGAACCTGTAGATTTTCACTGCCGGCCGTCCAATCCTCTTGATTGAAAAACATAAGATACTGATAATAATTCCTTCCCTGAAAGAACGGTACCAATCCTTCGCTATTGTAAAAAAAGACTGTTGTCGTTGCGGGTATGGTGTCAAAATATGCCTGCAATTCTGCAATCTTATGACTATCATATGCATCAGCAACATACGAATCAAAACATAATTGATACAGACCGAATACACTCAATGTGACAATACCTACTATAAAAACCACCGGTTTTTTGAATACGCGGAGTGTTCGCGAAAGTTCCCCAAACACACTACTCAATGCATGTGGAAAAAAGACTAATGAAATAATTTGTGCTGGAAAAAGATATCTATAGAATCCTGCAGTGCGTGTAAACGAAAGTACATTGAGAACCACGAATACAAAAGCAGCAATCTCTATTGATGCAATCCTCATCCGCGCACGCCATCGGATACACAAACTCACACACCAAACCGACATCATACCTGTCGTATACAAAGGCCCTACGTCAGTAAAAAGAGCCTTAGCATTCTTCAGTACCGTTTCCGACAGATTACTGACATGCGAAGGATTTGCATAGAAACTCAGTACCGTTGAAAGTGAATCGCCTGGCTGGAATTTCGAAACAATCAAAATAACAATCGGCACCAATGCACTTATAACAGCAACACCTATATCACGATATGAGAAAGATTTTCGACGCCATTCTACAAAGGCAATGACAGCAAGCGCAGGTATACACAAAATAAAGGCTACTTTAGTTGCAATGAATAATCCTGCGAATATTCCTGCACACATGATCCATACTGTTTTCCGAGATGTGGCATGGATGGCACAATAAAAAAGAAAGAGAGAGACGATCATAAAGAACATCCCTGGCATCTCCCCCATCACGGCCTTGCCATTGCCATAGAGTGGTGGAAAGGTGGTAATCAAAGCCAGAGCAGCAATAGCTATGGTATTACCGTACATCTTACGGACTAACACAAAACTGAGGGTCACAAAACCTAATAAAAAGAAAACCATCAGTATTCTGCCATTAAGGATGCCTGACCCAAAGACTTTGAACCAGAGGCCGAGCGTATATGTTAAAGGATACCCACTACTATTAGTTGTTGAGAGTGGATCTATATACCCTGGGGCCAACTGCAGACCTTGTATTCCGAGCTCTGCACTATTCGTTGCACTCTGGATAAAATATCCTTCATCTGCATTCAGAGGAGGACTTTCGCTCAGACGAAAAAATCCAAAGAAAATCGCTATAAGAAAGAGTCCGAGTACTCCCAATTTTTGATATACAGAAAGAGGAATCATTTTTTCTTTAAAATCATGTACTTATAAACTGTTTCTGAAACGGTATATGCCGAATAAGATTCGGGAGATGCCTCATACTTATCACTCCTCATTACGATCATATCCGCCTTTCCTATTTGCGCAAGTTGTTCAGTGCCAAAATCTCCCCCCGCACATGAAATATACTGATAATAATTTCTATGCTGAATAAACGGGACCACCTCGGGTGTATTATCAAAAAACACTGAGGTTGACGCTGGTACGTGGACAAAATATTCCTCCCAAAAAGCAGTCTTTGTACTTCCGTATGCATCCGCCACAAATGAATGAAATCCTGTTTGATAGAAACCAAGAATAGCGAGTAGAAAAAGAATTCCTCCGTAGATTTTTACAGGGTGTAACTGCGGAAGACGTTTGAGACCTGCAGCGCATACAATCCATAGAGAATACGGCAAGAAGATCAGTATCACGATCTGAGCCTGAAACATATACCGATACCACCCTTCAGTCCTCAAGAAAGCCAGCAAGATAAGTATCGAAAAAACAAAAGCCACCATCTCTACCACAGTAATAGTTTCTTTCCGACGATGTCGAATCCATAGACCTGCTGACCAGATCAGTGTGATCAACAGCGTAAACAACGTACTCACTTCAGTGAAGACACCTTTGAAATTTCGAATAACCGTAGCCAAGAGATCTGTCTTATCAGAAGGATTCGCATAATATTCAAAAATATTCACCGAAGTAGAGGCGATTCCAAAATGCGCGATCATCCACGCAACAATCGGAAGCAACGCAAACAGAGCTCCCCAGAGAATGATGGACCACGAAATTCTCTTTTGTCTATAATATATCAATACACCAAGCGCAAAAGCAGGAAGGACTAAAATAAATATTGGTTTGGTCACTACACAGATACCTATTAAGGTTCCTGTAAGAACAGCCAATAATCGTTTGGATCGCTTCTCTCCAACAACTGAAGATTCAGAAGCTTTCGATAGTATATGAAAAGGTATTAGAGCAAGAACAAAGAAGAAGAGTCCTGGAACTTCGCCGAGCATACTTTTTCCATTACCATAGAGAGGAGGAAATGTGACTAAGAGCAAGAGAGAGGCCAGAGCGATATGTGTTCCAAAAATTCTCTTGGCAAGATAAAAGCTGGCACCGAGGAGTAACCCGATAAACACAACCATAAGGAGTCGGGCGGACAAAACACTTATCCCAAAAAATTTCATCCACACGGCCATCGTATATATGAGTGGATACCCGACAGTCGTAATAGGTAAATGACGAATATCCCCGGGAGCAAACTGCAGTCCTTCGATTTCTCCAGTAGCCATATTCGCAGCATGCTGAAAGTACCACCCTTCGTCATACCAGAAAGAAGGACTCTCCGTGAGTTTATAGAAGGAAAAGAAAACTGCTATCGCGGCCAAAATACCGAACACGAAGAATCGAAGCTTTTTATTTTTCAGAAAATCCATGAAGCGAAGAGATGATATAGAGAGGACGACCCTTCGTTTCTGCATAAATACGTGCAATATATTCACCCAACATTCCTAGCATAACAAACTGAACCCCTCCTATAAATAGAATAGCGACGAATGTTAAAGTCCAGCCCTGGATAGTCAGATGAGGGAAAAAGAGCTTTACGATAATTACATACACGATGCCGATGATACTAATAAACGATACGAATAGACCAAATACACTCATAAATCTAAGTGGTACATTCGAAAATCCTATAATACCGTCAGATGCCAAGCGTATCATCTTCTTTACAGAATAATGTGTCTCACCAACTGTTCTCTCATCACGATCAAAGAGTACCCCTTTTTGTTTGAAACCGACATGAACCGCAATTCCTCGCATGAAACGACCGATCTCACGATATTTTCGTACTGCAGCGGCCGCACGCTTATCAAGCAGTCGGAAATCACTCGTATTTTGTGGGATAGGATATTCCGACATCATACCCATTAATTTATAGAATATGTTTGCAAAAAATTTCTTCCAGAACGTATCTTTCCGGGATCTTCTCACTGCATACACAACTTCAAACCCTTTTTCCCACTCTTTAATAAGTTCAAGGGCTGTAGCGGGTGGATCTTGAAGATCAGTGTCCATAAATATCACCGCATCACCTGTTGCAAAATCAAGACCGGCAGTAATCGCAATCTGCTGACCAAAATTTCTTGAAAATTCAATAACCTTTGCTCGAGAGTCTGTGGCTGCAATTTTGTGTAACAAAGGTCCACATCCATCCGAACTACCATCATTCACGAAAATAAATTCAAAATTGTATTTCCCTTCTATGTGCTTAACGGTCGCAGAGAGAACTCTATGAAATTCAGGGATAATTTCCTCATCATTGTAGACTGGTAACACAAAGGAGATAGTCTTTTTATTCATATAATTAGAAATTATAAGGTGCCGTCATTATAGATCGCGGCCTTGAACTTGGCAATTATAAACCATTCTATATCCCAAGAAATTTTTCCATAATGCCGGCAACCAAGGCACAAGCCCGCGCAACGTAAATCCGTCAGCAACTGGCGTAGAGAGTACATTCAGCTTCATTGCCGAAAGCCAGTCGAGAAAATCGATATGTGACCAGTAACGGAGATGCTCACTCGGATGATACACCCACTGAGTAAAAAAGCGTCCACGAAACATCAGTCCATACCGAAACTGATACGCTGCACTGTTAGGTACCGTAATAATAAAATTTTTTGTAAATGGTTTCAGAGCCTGGAGTATCTGCTCTGGATTACGTACGTGTTCCAACACCTCG
>LFCL01000016.1 GCA_001189105.1 Parcubacteria bacterium C7867-002 | reverse complement strand
CAATATTTCAACTATCGAGGATCCGATCGAGTATCAGATGGCACGTATCAATCAAACGCAGGTTCGTCCGGAAATCGGATTCTCTTTTTCACAAGGTATTCGTACATTAGTTCGTCAGGACCCTGATATCATTATGGTGGGAGAAATCCGTGACAACGAAACCGCGGCGTTGGCAGTCAACGCATCGTTGACAGGTCACGTCGTGCTTTCAACTCTACACACCAATTCCGCTGCAGGCGCAATTCCTCGTTTATTGGATATGAAGGTCGAACCATTTCTTTTGGTTTCTACGATCAATATTATCATCGGTCAACGATTGGTTCGTAAATTAACTGACAGTAAGAAGCAGTACAGCCTTTCCAAAGCGGAATTTGCCCAACTTCAGAAAGGGGTGAATTTGGATACCGTACTTGCGGCTCTGAAGGCGGATAAAGTGGTCAAAGCGACTGATACATGGAACGACATTTCATTTTGGAAATCAGGTGGAGCAACTGACGAGGAAGGATTCAAAGGTCGTGTCGGTATCCATGAGATACTCAAAGTGTCCCCGAGTATCAAGGATTTGATTATGAAAGGGGCAACATCGAGCGAATTGGAGGCACAGGCAAAGAAGGAAGGAATGCTGACAATGCTGGAGGACGGAATATACAAATGCGTTCAGGGTATTACTACAATAGAAGAAGTTCTTCGCGTTGTTTCAGAATAATATATGTCACACTTTCGATTCAAAGCAAAAAAACCAACCGGCGAAATATATAGTGCCGAACGTGACGCGGCCGATCGGTATGATCTCTACCGCCTGATTCGTGAAGGTGGTGATGAGATGATTGCGGCCGAGGAAAAAAAGATCACCAAATTCCACACCTTGATTTCCTTGGGGAAAGGGAAGCGAGGTATCAAGACTGTTGAAAAAATCAATTTTGCTCGTAATCTCGGTTCGATGCTCGAGGCAGGCCTACCTCTTTCACGTGCTTTGTCCGTATTGGAGCGTCAGGCAAAGAAAAAAGGATTAAAAATAGTATTAGCGGATATTATTGCTGAAATCGATAAAGGAAATACGTTTGCAGATTCGTTGGCTCGACATTCAAAAATATTCTCACCACTCTTTATTTCTATGGTGCATGCGGGAGAACAAAGTGGAACCTTGGCCCAGTCATTGAAAGCAGTTAGTACGCAGATGGACAGTGCTCATACGCTCGAGCGTCGCGTTCGGGGAGCTTTGATGTATCCGGCTGTCATTGTTACAGCTATGATCATCGTGGCGATACTGATGTTTATTTTCGTCATTCCTGTGTTGATGAAAACATTTATTGAGCTCAACGTTAAATTGCCGGCAACTACACAATTTATTTTGGATGTAAGTAATCTCATCCGTCACCAAGGCCTGTGGGTGATTCTGGGGGTTATCATGGTGTCTACATTGGTTACGTGGTGGTCACGTAAAATGTCGGGTAAGAAGGTGATTCATGGGTTCTTGCTCAAGATTCCCGTTATTGGATCTTTGGTACAAGAAGTGAATGCAGCCCGTACGGCCCGTACGCTTTCTTCATTACTAACGTCTGGTGTTGACGTAGTTGAGTCGATCACGATCACTGCGGCTGTTGTGCAAAACGTGCACTTTCGTGCGGTTCTAGAAAAAGCTCAGGAGGCAATCAAGCGTGGGGATCTCATGTCCAAAATATTCGCCGAGGCACACACACTCTATCCGGTATTTTTTGCCGAAATGATGAGTGTGGGGGAGGAGACAGGGAAGATGAGTGAGATGCTTTTGGGAGTAGCTACCTATTATGAAAATGACGTTGATCAGAAGACAAAAGACATGTCTACGATCATCGAACCTTTTTTGATGATCGTTATTGGTGGAGCAGTAGGATTCTTTGCTATCGCCATGATTTCACCGATGTATTCATTGGTAAATGCGATATAGGAGTATGAGGTATAAAGTACGAAGTATGAAGCAAAACACACACAAAAAATTTAAAATGCGATTTTCATACCTTATACCTCATACTTCACATCTGTCCCCGCGCTCTCGTTCTCGAGCTTTTGGCCTGGTAGAAGTTGTTGTGGGGACAGCAGTATTTCTCACTATTGCCCTTGCTTCATACAATGCCTATATTAGTTTGTTTAAATTGGTTGATCTCAGTCAGTACCGTGTACTGGCAACCGCTCTTGCAAATGAGCAATTCGAGATTGCTCGTAATATGCCGTACGATGATGTTGGTGTTCAGGGAAGTATTCCGCCAGGTAACATTCCTCATATTCAGACGCTTGCTCGAGGAGGTACTCTTTTTACGGTTACGAGTATTGTTCGTAATATAGACCTAGCCTTCGACGGAACGATTGGTGGAAGTCCAAATGATCTGTCGCCAGCTGATAATAAAAAGATTCAAGTAACTGTATCGTGTGATGATTGTCGTGGTATGCAACCGATTACATTGACGGGTCAGGTAGCTCCGAAGAATCTGGAAACAGCTTCCACAAACGGAGCACTCTTCGTGCGCGTGTTTGATGCGAATGGTCAGCCGTTACAAGGGGTTAATGTTCATGTGGAGAATATTGCCACGACTACGACTATTGTGATTAATGACGTGACTGATTCGAATGGTATGCTTCAGCTGGTCGATGTTCCTCCAGATAACAATGCGTACCGAATTACGGTTAGTAAGGACGGATATTCGAGCGACCGTACGTATCCTATAGATACTGTTAATAATCCCATTCCTCCAAAACCTGATGCAACGGTTCTGATTCAACAGGTTACTCAGGTCAGTTTTGCGATCGATCGTGTAAGTACTGTACATGTATCGAGCGTGACACCAACCTGTGAAGCGGTAGGGAATTTCGACTTCTCTCTTACTGGTGGTAAAGAGAATGGGCCAGGTATGCCCAAATATGGCGCGAATCATGCAACTGACTCCAATGGTCTTCTAGATTTGAATTCGTTGGAGTGGGATATTTACACGTTGGGACTCATCGACACGACTCATGACTTGATCGGAGTAAACCCACTCAATCCTTTTATCGTAAATCCTGATTCAGATCTCAATGTGCAGTTGATTGTTGCTCCAAAGGATCCTCAGAGTTTGTTGGTTACTGTAAAAGACAGTGTGACTCAGTTACCTTTGTCTGGGGCAAGTGTAAGACTGACTGGTCCGAATGGTTACGATGAGACATTTATGACTGGTCGCGGATATATAAATCAAACCGATTGGTCTGGCGGTGCGGGGCAGACTCAATACACTAACTCAGCTATGTATGATAGTGGTGTTAATGTGGACACTGCTACCTCTTCGGGACAAGTGGTCCTTCGAGATGTGTTCGGTCTATACAGTGCGACAGGGGAACTTATTTCCTCGACCTTTGATACTGGTTCTGATAGTAATTTCTATTCGCTTATCTGGACCCCTAATGATCAGCCGGCTTTGGCAGGTCCAAATAGTGTGCGCATGCAATTTGCCACTGCTGCAAGTACGTCACCGACTGGTCCGTGGAATTTTGTTGGACCAGATGGAACAGATACAACCTATTACACTTCTTCAAACTCATCATTGAGTGCTGTTCATACTGATCACCAATATGCTCGCTATAAGCTTTTTTTCTCAACGGATGATACATCTGTGACGCCAAATGTTTCAGATGTTTCATTTACGTACACCTCTTCATGTGTACCACCGGGACAAGTTATTTTTTCTGCCTTGTCTAATAATGAGTCGTATACGGCTACTATTTCCAAGACAGGCTACACTACTCAGGTCATAGAGATTCCTATTAATGCTGCCTGGGCCGAACAGCAGGTATTGCTCGCACCATAATAGCTTTTAAATAGGCTATAATTGACACATGTGTTCCTCGTTATGTAACAAAAAAAGAGAAAGAGGTATGACTCTCGTAGAAGTGCTGGTGACTACTTCTATTCTCGGGGTGGTTATGATTGCTGTGGCAGCATTCCAGTACAATGTCATTAACTATAATCGTTCAACACAAATTCGCCTCACAAATATCCAAGAGGCAACCAGTATTCTCAAAGTCATGGCACGCGAACTCCGTGCAAGTGCAATTTCTGCAAATGGTTCCTATGCCATCAATGCGGCCGCAACGAGCTCCCTCGTTTTTTATGCAGATACAGATAACGATGGGCTTCCAGAACAACTCAGATATTATCTGTCAGGGAATACCTTGTATCGTGGACTGATAAAACCAACAGGTTCTCCGTCGGTGTACAATCCAGCTCAGGAATCTCTCAAAACAATCGCCACAGGTATCGTGAATTCACCGACTACACCGTTGTTTGAATATTACGATGGTACGTATGCAGGTACGAGTACGGCTATGACATACCCTCTTGTGCTTACTTCTATACGTCTTATTAAGGCAAATATTACTATAGATACCGATCCGAACAAGTCTCCGGTGATCAAAACATTCTCTACTCACGCCGCATTACGTAATCTTAAAGATAATTTATGAATACAAAATCCACATATACAGCCGGTGTTATTCTCGTAAACGCCCTGATTTTTGCGGGGATTGCGATTACGGTAACTATCGGTCTCACCAATTGGGGGGCAACTGTCTTGAAGACAACTCGAACATTGGCTGCACGCGAGCAAGCTTTTCAGTTGGCTGAAGCAGGAATCGAATATTACCGTTGGCATTTGGCACATGCGGCGACCGATTATACCGATGGTACAGGTCAACCTGGACCCTATCTTCACAATGTTACTGATGCGGATGGTGATTTGATCGGTAGGTATGAATTAACAATTACACCACCACCGATTGGTTCTACGATAGTCAAAGTAAAATCAAAAGGAGTCTTGGCGTCTGACGAGACCGTTACTCGAAGTATTCAGGCAACATTGGCTATTCCGTCATTGGCAAAGTTTGCGGTGGTAGCAAACAATGATATGCGTTTTGGTGCAGGTACTGAAATTTTCGGTCCAGTTCACTCGAATGGGGGAGTTCGTTTTGAAGGAGTCGCACATAATATTGTGACGAGTTCGAAGGCTACGTACGATGATCCGGATGATGGTAATTCCCAACAAAAATTTGGTGTCTATACAACTGTGAATCCTGTTGATCCGAATCCTCCTGCTGCGGTCCCCAGTCGTCCTGATGTGTTTATTGCAGGAAGACAGTTTCCTGTTCAATCTTTTGATTTTGCTGGTCTGACTTTTGATTTGGCACAGATGAAAGCGGATGCAAATACAGACGGACACTACATCAATGCTTCAGGGGCACAAGGATATCGCATTGTACTTAAAACCAACGATACATTTGATTTGTACCGGGTAACTTCTTTGAGATCAGCACCAAGTGGATGTACTAATTCTGCAAACCAGAACGGGTGGGGGACATGGAGTATTAACAATCAGACCTTTGTGGCGAATTATCCATTTCCTGCCAACGGAATAATCTTTGTTGAGGATCATGTGTGGGTTGAAGGGCAGATAAATAGCGCGCGTTTGACCATTGCTGCTGGTAGATTTCCCGATAATGCTTTGACACGACCAAGTATAACTGTAAATAATGACCTTAAATATACGTCATATGACGGAACAGACGTGATCTCATTGATTGCCCAAGGTAATTTCAACGTGGGTATGTGGAGTGAAGATGATTTGCGAATTGACGCCGCGTTAGTTGCTCAGAATGGACGCGTAGGGAGATATTATTATGATTCAGACTGTAAATCCGGAGGAGTCAATTATTATGACCGAAATACGATAACACTCTTCGGTATGATTGCGACAAATCAGCGTTATGGCTTTGCATATACGAACGGTACGGGATACGATAATCGAAATATTACGTACGATACCAACTTGTTATACGGTCCTCCACCATCATTTCCCCTGACCTCGAGTCAATATCAGACAATCTCTTGGCAAGAAGTTCAATAAGGAGAGGAAAGGGTGTTATGTGTTAAAATATCTTCATGTCAAAACGTATATTGGTTGTTGGAAACTGGAAGATGAATCCAGCCACATTGGAGGAGGCACGAACTATCATACGAAAGGTACGTCATGCAGCGACCGAACTTTCTCATACTGATGTGGTGATGTGTCCGCCATTCATATTTATTGCGGCAGGGTCTCATCGTACGGACTCATCATCACATACCTATCTTGGGGCACAATCTGTTTCGTCACATAGAGAAGAGGGGTCCTATACAGGGGAGGTTGGAATTCATATGCTTCGTGATATGGAAGTTCAATATGTTATTGCAGGACATTCCGAAGAGCGGGCCCGAGGTCTCAATGACGTCGAGGTGTCACGTCGGGTGGCAGCCATCGTTCATGAGGGGTTAACCGCGATTGTATGTGTGGGCGAGCATGTACGTGACGAAGGAGGGGTCTATCTCGATACTCTCAAAGAGCAAATTAAGAACTCCTTGGCCGATGTTCCGGTAAAAAGTGCCAAGGACGTGGTTATTGCCTACGAACCGGTGTGGGCAATCGGTGCTCAACAGGCAATGAATCCTGAACAAGTATATGAAATGGTTTTGTTTGTAAAGAAAGTCTTTGCAGATCTGTTTGGGCAGGATATTGCAATGAAGATGAAGGTGCTCTACGGTGGTGCAGTCAATGCTGAAAATGCAGCTGATATCATCAGGATCGGCAAAGCAGATGGATTGTTGGTTGGACGTGAGAGTATTCGCCCCGAAGGTTTCGCTGAATTATTAAAAGCGGTTGATACTATTTCTGACAAATGAAAACCCTTGCTGATATCGAACATCTCGAAGGAGTGAGAGTGTTGGTCCGTGCTGATTTTAATGTACCGATTCACAACGATGTGGTGGTCGAAGATTTTCGTATTCGTGCGGCATTTCCGACCATAGAATTCCTCCGTTCTCGCGGGGCAAAAGTTATTTTAATCAGTCACTTGGAGGCTGCTGATGGGGGGAATGGTTCGTTGCAGCCTGTAGCTACAAAGCTCAAGGAGCTCGGTGTGCCAATATCTTTTATTGAAGACATAAAAAAAGCCCGTCTTTTTATCGAAAATGAATTGCAGAATGGGGAGTGTGTTTTGTTAGAAAATGTACGTTTTTTTGAAGGAGAGAAGGATAATGATACGCAGTTTGCCAAAGAATTAGCTTCACTCGCTGATGTGTATGTAAATGAAGCTTTTCCCGCTTCTCATCGCGAACACGCCTCGGTCGTCGGAGTCCCGAAATATATTCCTGGATACGCCGGCATTCAATTTGAGAAAGAGATTGCGCATCTGTCTAAAGCCTTTAATCCCTCACATCCCTTTTTGTTTATCCTTGGCGGAGCAAAGTTTGAGACCAAACTGCCGCTCCTTCAGAAATTCATGGATACGGCGGACTCAATCTTTATTGGTGGAGCATTGGCAACCGATTTCTTTCGTACCAAAGGGTATGAAGTTGGTAAGTCACTTGTGTCAAAAGGGAATATTGATCTGAGTGTCTATGCAACAAATCCAAAATTGATTCTTCCGGTAGATATTGTAAATAAAAATGGTGAGGTTAAACCTGCTGACGCCTTGTCTCCTGATGATGTGATTCTCGATGCAGGTCCACAGACAATTGAAATTTTGAAAGAAAAGATCGCTGCTGCACAGTTTATTTTATGGAATGGTCCGCTCGGTTTATATGAAGATGGATATCGTGCACCGACATTGGATTTAGCTCGAATGATTGGCGACGCTACTTCACGGGGTACGGAAACAATTGTCGGAGGAGGGGACACGTTGGCTGCGATTGCGACACTCGGTATTGCTGATAAGTTTACGTTTATTTCTACGGGCGGCGGTGCGATGTTGGATTTCCTTGCGAAGGGAACGTTACCAGCTGTTGAAGCATTACAGAAGTCGGGGGAGTAGAGAGTGGCGAGGCCTACCCTCGCCGGACCAAACCTTGCTATCGTTAGAGATTTTCTACAATCTTCTTTTTGTGTGTCTCAAAGTCGAGAGGGTCACCGGCTACTTTGTCGTTTGGAAATATCCAGATATGAGCATGGGCAATTTCATCACCCATAATCTTGCTAAGAATCCAGTCCGTACCAAACGCTTTTTGTTGAGCGTGCGCGATCTTTTGTACAACTTCGAAGTAACTACCAATAGTTGGACCTGAAGGATTGTGTGCTGGTACATCCCATACCCAACGAAAGTGTTCCTTAGGAATCACTTGTACATGACCAGGGGATCGAGGGTGAATATCGAGGAAAGCGAGAAAATGTTCGTCTTCGTAAACGATGTGGGCAGGTATCTCTTTGGCGATGATTTTACAAAAAATACAGGAAGGCATGAGGGTATTTTAACATACCAAGGGTAGGCCTCGGACGCATGCTGTATAATGCTACCCATGTCTTACTCCGTCCGACCACAATTAAGTGCTGCTGAACGTGAAAAACTGAATATGTTTTCGGATTTTTCGGCACATCTCTTGTTTCATCGTGGTCTCACCACCAATCAGGACGCCCAAGCGTTTATTCAACCCAACTATGAACGCGATGTTCATGACCCTCTCTTACTCAAGGATTCCGAAAAAGCCGCGCTCCGAATTATCAAAGCGATTGAAAACAATGAAAAGATTGCCATTTATTCTGACTATGATGCCGACGGTATTCCTGGGGCGGTGATGTTTGCTGATTTCCTGCGTAGGGTCAATGTCTCGAATTTCATCGTCTATATTCCTCATCGTCATGATGAAGGGTTCGGTGTTCATGTGGCGGCAGTAGAAGAATTGGCGGCACAAGGAGTAAAGCTCATGATAACTATCGATTGTGGTATTACCGATGTTGCTGCGGTGACACGAGCGGTTGAACAGGGGATCGATGTGATCATTACCGATCATCATGAACCGCCAGTGGTTTTACCTCCGGCATATGCAATCATCAACCACAAGCAGATTGATTGTGCGTATCCGGATAAAAATTTGTGCGGATCGGGAACAGCGTACAAACTGGTGCAGGCAATTTTGGCAAAAAATCGCTGTGGTCTGAAAGAAGGTCATGAGAAATGGTTACTTGATATGGTCGGCATTGCTACGCTTTCCGACATGGTCCCACTGGTCGGAGAAAATCGTGCTTTGGCACACTATGGTTTGACCGTACTTCGCAAAAGTCCGCGCAAAGGCCTGATGCGTCTTTTGTATAAACTAAACATTCCTCAAAAACATGTAACCGAAGATGATATCGCTTTCATGATTACGCCACGTATCAATGCGGCGTCGCGCATGGGTGTGCCGATGGATGCATTTCATCTACTTTCTACGGAAGATGAAAATGAGGCACATGCGCACGCTGCTCACATTGAAGAGATCAATAATGAGCGCAAGGGAATGGTGGCAGCATTGGTCAAAGAAGTGCATAAGATTGTGCGTGAACGTCATGGGGAATCGATGCCGTCGGTGATTGTGTTGGGTAATCCAGAATGGCGACCATCACTTCTTGGTTTGGCTGCCAATTCCTGTGCCGAAGAATTTGATCGACCGGTTTTCCTGTGGGGTCGCGATGGTGATAATGCGATCAAAGGGTCATGTCGTTCTGAAGGAAGAACAAGTGTGGTCAATATCATGCGTGCAGTGCCGGCCGGAGTACTGACGCATTATGGGGGACATACACATTCTGGTGGATTTGCTGTGGCGAATGATGCAGTTCATTTTTTGGAACAATATCTCAATGACGCCTGTCTGAGTGTACAAACTGCGCCGACTTCTGGGGAAGGGGAAGACACAAGAGTTGCTGATGCGGAACTTTTCTTGAATATGATTGATTGGCGTTTGCAGGAAGAAATCGCACAGCTTGCTCCTTTTGGTACAGGTAATCCAAAGCCGGTTTTTCTATTGAGAAAAGTTACTCCGGTATCTGTGCGTCGTTTTGGCAAGACGAAAAATCATATTGAATTGGTTTTTAAAAAAGAAAATGGCAAAACAATATCCGCGATCGCTTTCTTTGGTGTAGCTGAAAAATGGGCTGAGTCAGTGATCGAAAATGTTGCGATTGATTTGATTGCTTCTGTTGAGAAATCTTTTTTTGCAGGGAAGACAGAGTTGAGATTGAGGGTGGTTGACGTGGTGCGGAGCTAGGGGTAATGTTGCCATAGTTCTGCGTGATGGTGTGTCCATTACGCGCCAGTTCAATGTAAACATCAACCAAAAGGAATAGGATATGTCCAAGAGTGCAAAGTCGGTCACGCCGTTTTCAATTACGGAGGCGGTCAGGATTCTCCGACCGCGCATCGATGAACTTTATTTTTTCAGAGAAAGGGACGTTCTCGTAAGTGATTTCAAGTTTAACAACAGGGATGGTCAGACGTGTATGGTAACAAAATATCCCGGACGTATAAATGTTCCCTATACGTGGGTCGGTGAGCCTACTATCTTGCTGTATCCGACACCCATTCTGTATAAGCATGAGAAGGTTACTTCGGGCGCACTTCACTGTTTTCGATTTCTTGTGGAGAAGAGTGGAATCAGCGGTTCAAGTATTCGATTCCTAGTCGAGAGTATGATCTGTGTGCGACAACGAGGTTATAAGGTGATGTATGATTTGGCGAGGTCGAATATCGAATATATTGACACAGATCAGGAGATGCATCGCTTGATTAAAAACATACGCCCTGATTTCTATCGGGAGTTTTGGGGAGTTGTCCATGTGTGGGTTGATGAGTCGTTACGTATTCGTCAGACGAAGTCCGGTGCGCTGAAGCAATTTGAAGGTATTCTTGAAGGGACGTTCCCTTTTCTTAAGAAATCTAACCGTCCCAAGATCGAGTGAGTTCATACGCCACCCATGGTTTATCCACGGGTGGTTTTTTGTATATAAAAATGCAGGATTGTTCCTGCATGTGTTGAAGTTTGAATTGTAAGGTGGTGAGACTGATCAGGTTTGAATCCTGACTCGGTATCTACCATTTGAAAAGATAAGCGCTCCATACTGGGTCAATTCTTCCAAGTATTGGGCGATAGTTTGACTGCCGTCAATGATGATGTCGCCGGAGCGCATCTCAAAGAATTCTTGAACAAGGCTATCTTTTTCGAACCAGTCTTTTTTGTTGTAAATCAGCTTGGCGAGTAGTGCTCTGTTTCTCTTAAAACGTTTAGCCATAATGTACCTCTTTAATCAGTCTAGTATCCAGGATCAATATAGTCAATTTTGTAATTTTTCTATAAATCAAAAATAGCATGATATGCTACTATAAAAAACATGGAAACAATTATCTTTTCTGACGGATCTTCACGAGGTAATCCTGGACCCGGTGGCTGGGGGACTGTCGTCATTCAAAATACCAACGGAACTATTCGTGAGCTCGGGGGAAGAGAAGAGCGAACCACTAACAATAAAATGGAACTCAAGGCAGTTGCTCAAGGGTTGGCACATGCTCCATCCGACGCTTCTATTATTGTCTACACCGACTCCTCGTATGTCATCAAAGGAATCACTCAGTGGATCAAGGGGTGGAAACGAAATGGGTGGATGACTCAAGCCAAAGAAGATGTGGCCAACAAAGATCTTTGGATTGAACTCGATGATGCTACTCAAGGGAAACAGATTACCTGGAAATACGTTGGCGGACATATTGGCATCAAAGGGAATGAACGTTGCGACGAAATCGCCACTGCCTATGCCGATGATACAAAGATAGATCTCTACAAAGGTCCACTTTCACAGTATCCAATTTCTAATATTACCGATGTCTCACACGATGCAGACAAACTTGCCGTCAAAAAATCTGGCTCATCTCGTTCATCTGCCAAAGCGTATTCATATGTCAGTGTGGTTAATGGAAAAGTAGAAACACATTCGAATTGGGCTGATTGTGAAAAGAGAGTAAAAGGTGTCAAAGCGCGATTCAAGAAAGCCTTGAATAAAGAAGAGGAGCAGGAGTTGATCCGTGAATTTAGTAAGTAATTTTTTCGACCCCCCAAAAAAAAGTTCATCGTTTCTTGAGACTTCCTTCAGTGGTTCTTCATTCTCTTTGTATACACTGGCAGTATGCAGAGAAATGTTTTTATATTCTGGAGCATTCTGATCGCTGTGGCCGCGATGCGAGTAGTTTTTTCATTTAACACTGTTTCGCCAGACATTGGTCCTTGTCACAAACAGTTCGTCTCAGGAACCGGCACTATTTTTGTAGAGCCAGAGCACAGAGAGGGTGGGCAAATTGTGGTGATCCGAGTACGCGAATTATTCATTGCCAGTAGCAGTGTCGCAACACCTTCTCCATCTTGTGCCACTGATATATTGATTCGTGTCAAAGCGCCGTTATATCCACGTTTTGTATATGAAGATGAAGTTACATTTCAAGGCAAACTTTCTCAACCATTTAATTTTCGCAGCGATGAGGGACGCGAATTTGATTACAAAGGATATTTGGCTAAGGATGATATTTTTTATGAAATAAAAAGCGGCACAGTCGAATTTGTAGGGTCTGGTCACAAGAGTATTTCCTCAACACTCTATTCTTTCAAACGAGCCTTCGTAGGAAATCTCGAGCGAGCTTTGGGTGAACCACACGCAGCGCTGGCTTCCGGATTACTTGTTGGAGAAAAAAGCGCACTCGGTTCAGAATTGATCGATGATTTTCGTACAGTCGGTTTGATTCATATTGTGGTCTTGTCTGGATACAACATCACTATCGTTGCAGATGTATTGCGACGCATCCTGTCATTCTTGCCACGAGTGTGGGGAATTGTTGCAGGAGGTGCAGGTATCGCTGCGTTTGGGGTTCTGGTGGGCGGAGGAGCAACTGTGGTTCGTTCTTGTTGTATGTCCGCAGTAGCTTTGAGTGCAGACCTTGTTCGTCGAGACTACAGTGTCTATCGGGGACTCTTTTTTGCCGGACTTATTATGCTCATTCAAAATCCATTTATTCTGTTAGACGATCCTTCATTCCAATTATCTTTTATGGCAACGTTTGGTCTGATCGTATTATCGGAACCGATCGAAAGATATTTGGGATTTATTACAGAGAAATGGGGAATACGCGGCATTGTTGCCTCGAGTGTGGCCACACAACTTTTCGTTTCACCGTATTTGGTATACATGATGGGAAATATTTCCATCATCGGTTTTATTTCTAATATCCTTGTTCTGCCATTTGTACCGCTAACCATGCTCCTGGTTTTTCTGACGGGAATCTCTGGATTCGTGTGGTCCGGACTTTCGGTTGGATTGGGTTGGGTGACACATCTCTTATTGTCATATGAATTACTGATCGTGCAGTATGGTGCACAGGTTCCTCTGGCTTCGATCCATTTTCCGCTTTTTTCTGGTTGGATCACCGTAGGAATATATTGTGTGTATGCAGTGATCTGTTATTTTCTACTTCGACCGAAACCCGCTCAAACAAAATCACGCTCGGAGTGAGCGTGATGAGGTTCTGTATGTAAGAGGATGCTATTTTGCGGCTGCGAAGTTCTTTTCGATAACTTCCCAGTTGAGATTGGTAAAGAAATCCTCAACATACTTTTTCTTGCCTGATGGTTGATAGTCGGCCACGAAGGAGTGCTCCCACATATCAAGCGCTAGGACGACGGTACAATCCTGAAGTTGGCCGAGATGTTGTTCGTCGATCCAGGCGTGAAGGAGTTGATTGTCTGTGCGATCGTAGTACACCATTGCCCAGCCAATACCGCGAGTCATTGCGAGCGCTTTGAATTCGGCGAGCCATGCATCGAATGAGCCCCACGTGCTGACGATGGCTTCACGAAGTGAACTGGAAGCAGGGAGTTCCTTCGCACCTTCTTCGAGTGAAGCAAAATACACTTCATGGTTGCGGATACCGTTGTATTCGAAACCAAAGCGGCGATGTACTTCAGCCAAAGCATACGCATTTTTCTCGGAATCTTTTTTGAGCTCCGCAACTTTCTCGATGATGAGGTTGGCGTGTTTTACATAGCCTGCATATAACTTGAGGTGTTCTTCGATCGTTTGTGCAGATATCCCGGTGAGACGAGGAATCAAAAACTTTTTTTCAGTAAATGAGGTCATGTGGTTGTGGTAATGATTAATAGATTCATTATAGCAGAAAGGGTACTCACCCCTAGGTCTATCCTCGATTTATCGTTTCTTGAGACTTCCTTCATTCTTTCTTCATATCGATACGGTACAGTGGGGGAATGAAGCATTTTATTTTTTCAAAAATAGGAATAGGTATTCTTGGAGGCGGTATCGGACTCCTGAGTATCGGCATATATGTGTGGCACCAAGAACATCGGCCGCCGCTTTTTGAAATGTATATCTTTGGGCTCAAGAGTAGTACCGCTGCCTTCATTCGCACACCTGACGATATGAGGATTTTGATAAATGGAGGGAGTAATTCCGAAGTTATTCGCTCTATCAGTAAAATCCTACCGTTTTATTCTCGGAGAATAGATACGGTGATTGCGACGGATACTGACAAGAAAAATATCGCTGGTCTCATTGGGGTCGTGGGGAGGTACCGTATCGATCGGTTAATCGTACCCGCTATTACACAGGAAGCATTACATCTCTCAATTTCTACTTCGAGTGCTCGAACGTACGAGACATTTCTGGCGGCAGTGCGCAAAGCCAAGATTCCGATGAGAGAATTGATCGCAGGGGAAGAGGTTCGGTTTGATTCAAATGTTTCGATGAATATCCTTTTTCCTGTGGCCGCTGAAACTTTTTCATATTCAAAAGCTAGTGCACCCGAATTACTTTTTACTTTGAAACATGGTTCCACACACATTCTCTGGGCCGGCGCTGCTTCAAAGAAAATTCAAAAATATATTGCATTGCCGTCAGCTTCTTCCACTTTTGATTCTACAGATCTCGCACCTATCGATATCCTGATTGTTTCGCACAGTGCTTTGGTAGCGAATCTCGACCGCACCTTTTTGGAAATGTATCAACCGGAGTATTTGATTTATTCACAATCCTTGTCGGGTTCGTCTGGATCTAATCCTTTTTCGTACGACAGTCGCTTTAATATACAAGAAAATACCATCAGAATAGTTTCTGATGGTATTTCTGTGCGAGCCGAACGACTGCGGTAGTTTATATGAGACCTGCTTTCTTGAGAGTACGAAATGCACCGTTTTTCTGGATAGTGCGGAGGGCACGTGTGGAAAGGGTAACTACAACTGTTTTCTTGAGTTCAGGAACGTATACACGCTTCTTTTGGAGATTGATGTAGCGACGAACGTTGCCGCATGGGTTAAATTGGGTAGCACGAGTGGCGTTGGAGTATCGGCCTCCCATAATTGAACCTCTCTTTGTAATTTCGCAGATTTTAGCCATAAAAGTAATGTAGGGAATATGCTAACATAAGGAATGTAAAAAGCAAAGCCATGATTACGATTATTTCAGTTAGTATCCTTATTATGTCCGTAGTTCTCCATGAGCTTTCTCATGGATATATGGCCGATCGCCTCGGTGATCCGACGCCGCGTCTACAGGGGAGACTGACCTTAAATCCATTGAAACACTTGGATCCTATGGGTTCGGTGATCGTTCCACTGATTACCTCACTGTTCGGTGTCACCTTTGGGTGGGCCAAGCCGGTTGAATACAATCCCTATAATATAAAGAACAAACGCCAAGGTGAATTCTTGATCGCGGCTGCAGGTCCGTTGTCCAATCTCAGTATCGCTCTGATTTTCGGTACCATTATGCGTTTTACGGTTAGCCCAAGTACGATCAGTTCGCCATTTATAGAAGTCTTTACATATATAGTCATTATCAATATTGTATTGGCGATCTTTAACCTCATTCCGTTGCCACCATTAGATGGGTCCAAGCTTTTGTTTGCACTTTTACCAAATCAATACGGTCGTCTTCGTATGACCTTGGAAATGTATGCACCCTTCTTTATTTTGATTGTCGTCTTTTTCCTCTGGAAAATCGTGTCACCAATCATACCGTTTGTGTTTCAGTTGTTTACTGGGGTGGGGATGTGACATTACATTTCATTGCAAATATGGAAAACAAACGTAGTATAGAATATAGATATGAAAATCATCCATAAAATCTCAAACCTTCAAGTTAAACGATGTTTTGTTGTAGGGAACCTGTGTGCTGCCCGAACTCATAAAGGTCACATGAAAAAGGTTGAATCCCAGGAACATTACTTGCGTCGAGTAGCAACAATTAAAGATAAGGTTCTTCGAATGAATGAAGCGGCTCTCGATAAGATCATTGGGAGCTACAAAAAACGTCTCGACGCATATACTGCATATGAATGGCATCTTGCCGAAGTAAGCCCTTCTGAAGTGGGAGTGTGGAATCGAGCAGGGGAGTTACCTCTTCGGTGGACAAACCATTCATTGGTAGAAACTGCTGATAAAGTACGACGTGCTTTGGGGCGTCGAAACGGTTTCAAACGAAAACACATCAGAGCTGCTCATGCTATTCCAGGAATTCTCAAAACCAGTATCGACGTAATTCAAAACGAAGATTACCTTCTTCCGATTGTGTTCAGGTGTGATACGGGTACGCAAGGACGTCGTCGATTGAAACATAAGATGAAAGGTGATATCGATGATGGATGTATGCGCTCTATTTCTCTTGCAGTCATGGGGGTAAAAAAGATCAAAGTGTATTTCGGGACACCTCGTTAGTATCCTTTGACATTCTTTCTCTTTTTATTTACTCTTTTACGTGAAGGTTAGTTCCTGATATAACACAACAACAAACACTCACATCTGTATGGCAAAGAGCGCACATCGTCGGACGCAAGTTGGTATGGGAAAACGTGGACCTGAGATGACCCCGCAGCCTCCCAAGCTCCGTTTGTTTGCGGGTATCAATTCTCGGTTGAAGCCTGGACATCGTACCAGTCAGGGGATTGTTCAGGCCTCTCGGTTCTGATCAAGGCAGTTGTCTGTTGTAATGTTTTTGTTGCCCTCGGTTACCTTTGCGGGTTTCTCGGGTGACGCCACGGGAGGGTCTTGGTGCGTAAGCGCTGAGTCCTCCTTTTTTGTTACAAAATCCTTGCTAACGTTAAGTAATTAGAACCTTATTTAAAGCCGTATTTGGGAGTTAAATGTGCATATTATCCAAATTGGCAGACCCTTGACGTATAGCATATTATATGCTATCATTGTAAGTAGAAAGTAATAAATTGAAAATATTGAAATATCAGAAGTTATTAGTCTCTGAACTGGACGAAATCAAAGCCCGTGTAGGAGAAGATAGAATGAAAGAAATCTACATGGAACTGAAGGTGGAAGGCCAGGAAGCGATGTCGAGAGAGCTCGTCATCCAAATGGTCTCCCGATACTTCGGATTTTGGGATCGTATCAAATACTTGATGCGGCACAGGGATTTAATTATCCCTTTCCTATTCAGAATCAAACAAACATCAACGACCGAACAAACGGAGAAATGAATTATGACGACCAAAGAGTTCGTCGGTGCAGAGCTCGAGCATGCGTACGCCAATGTTCTTGGTGGACGGGT
>LFCL01000004.1 GCA_001189105.1 Parcubacteria bacterium C7867-002 | reverse complement strand
CCACTGATCTGGAATGCAACACTGTCAGCATCAATGGATTGAAAACAGTCGGCAATATATTTGCAGTTAAAATTAATCTCAACTCTCTCCCCGGTAAGCGCAGCATCAATAACAGTACTGTTTTCCCCGACATCTCCATTTTTAGTTTGAATCTCCATCACTTTGTTTTTCGGATCAACAATAAGTTTAATCTGATTGAATTTATCAGAGAAAATATTTGAAATTTTCAAACTATTCAAAATATCCTGTTTCAAAACTACAGCCTCCGCAATAAAACTCTTGGGGATAATCTGTCGGTAATCAGGAAATACTCCGTCGGTAACACGAGAGACTATATATACACCGTTAGCTTCAAAAGATATGAGATTTTTATTGGTACGCATATCCACTGTATTTCCCATAGATTCGAGCGTACGAACGAGGTCGGAAATGTTTTTAAAGGGTACAAGTATCTCCCCTGTAGTAACTCCTCCTGGAACCTTTATCTTTCGTTCTGCCAAACGAAATGAGTCGGTGGCAGCAAACACTACATTCTCCTCATCACGATAGACGTATACACTGGAAAGTTCCGGTTTTACACTAGAAACAGAGGCACTGTACCCCACCGACCTAAGACCTTTTATAAAAAGATCTGTGCTAACCGAAACCGATTCTTCCGTAACTCGAGGAATACTCGGAAAATCTTCCGTTGGAACGGTTTTAATAACTCCTTTTGACTTTGCTGATGTAACTAAAATATTACCTGCGGACAACTCGAGAGTAATAGTAGGATTCTGGTCCGGTAACTGAGAGATAAGAGAAGCTATGATATGCGCAGGAATAGCGACCGACCCTTCTCCTTCAACTTTCGCAGGAACAGTCACCTCTATCCCCACATCAAGGTTCGTAGCACGAAAGACAACCTCCCCTTTCTTTACTTCACACAGAATACACGCAAGGACAGGCAGTGTTGCGTGTTTACCTGAAATTTTCTCTGTCAGAGAGATCGCTTCTTTTATCTTCTTTGTTTGAACTTCTATTTTCATAGTGTTTTCTTAATTAAATAAATAATTTCTATTATTAATGGTGTGGAAATGGGGATAAGTTGCCAAAGCGTAGTATTTAAAAGCCTTTTTAGACCAGTTATAAAAGGATAACTCAGAGGATATTCGTAGGGAGATGTGGGCAGAGGTTGTTTTCATAAAGATGAAGTGTTTTTGTTCGACATTTCTCAACGCGCTATTCGTATCTTGTCCACAGGTTCTCACTGACTATTCCCCAGGTTAAATCATCGATCGAAGCTCAGTGACTTCCTGGGCAAGGATAGTATCATTTTTCAACTCAGTTTTAACTTTCTCATAAGAATGAATAACGGTTGTATGATCTCTTCCCCCCAACTTTTCCCCAATTGAAGGAAAAGATATGCCAAAGTCCTCACGTAAGAGGTACATAACCATTTGACGTGGACGTACTATTTCTTTACGACGAGTCTTATTGTATATACTTTCCTCGTCGATGTTATAAAAGTCTGAAACAATCTTAACTACTTCTTTTACAGACATCATCTTTTTGGGACGAGTGTTGTTTTTGAGGATATTCTTGATTTCGTTGATGTTTAATTCCCTGTTTTTGAGTTGGGTCTGACACGCCACAATATTAACTACACCCTCGATCTCACGGATATTATCCTTGATAGTGGATGCCAAAAACTCCATAAGCTCTGGAGAAAGGGTTATGTTGTGAATCGCACATTTGGTTCGTACGATAGCCATGCGGGATTCTTGGTCTGGTTCTGGAATATCGACCGACATTCCCGCATTGAAACGACTACGAACACGCTCCTCGAGGCCAGGAATAACATTTGGATGCTTATCAGACGAGAAAATAAGCTGACGGCCGGTGTCTTTGAAGGTATTAAACAAATGGAAGAACTCCTCTTGGAATTTCTCCTTACTTGAGAAGAATTGTACATCGTCCATAATAACCACGTCGTATTTACGGTATTTTTCTTTAAACGCTTGAGCTTTCCCTTCTTGGAGGGCGCTGAGAAATTCGGAACCAAACCGTTCAGAGGTAAGATAAAACACCTTTTTGTTTGGAAACGCGACTTTGATCTGGTTGCCGATCGCTTGGATGAGGTGAGTTTTACCTCGACCTGGCCCTCCATACACCAGGAGTGGGTTATATGTCTGCCCAGGACCTTTGAGGACAGTCTGGGAGGCCGCGTGAGCAAGCTCATTGAATGGTCCAACAACAAAATTTTCGAAGGTATAGCGAGGATTGAGGTTGTCTTCTTTGTTTATATAGAAATCCTGCAACGGCATAGCCATTGTTGGCATCATGGCCGGCTTTTTGTTGCGGGAACTGTCGCTTTTTGAACCACTTTCCTTCTCGATGACATATTCGAGAGCTCGAACTTGTTCGTTTGCTTGGCGCAGAATTCGTAATATGGAATTATGGAACTTTTTTACTAACCATTCCTGAGTGAATGAATTTGGTACACCGAGATATACAACTCCCTCCTCTTCTCGAATGATGCGCGTCTCTTTGAACCATGTCGAAAAGTTTGCTTGCGATACAGCAGTTTCGATTTCAACGAGAGCTGTTTGCCACATTTTAGAATAGTCGTGCATGGGTGGAAATTTCCTATAAGTATATACCTGTTTATAGTTCTGCAAACTTGTGGAGTACTTTAAAATATGTTGATAAGTTGGGGATAGGTGCGTTGACCATTCTTTTTGTTGTAATCTTGCCTTTTGGGGCAAATAATGTAATATTCTATACATGTCAGTCACGTACCAACCAAAAAAGCGCAAGCGAGCGAAGAGTCATGGTTTTCGTGTGCGCATGAAAACCACTCCTGGTCGCAAGGCGATCGCTCGTCGTCGTGCTAAAGGTCGCAAGCGTTTAGCTGTTTAAGACCTCTACAGGCATGCTTCCAAGCTCCAAAAGGCTTACGGCTCACGATGTTAAGGAAATTATGGAAAAGGGACGAGTTGCTCACTCTCCCCTTTTTCTTTTGCGGTATGTTTCAAATACAGGAGTACAGAGTAGGTTTGCAGCTATTGTTCCGGTCAAGGTTGTAAAGACTGCAGTTGGCAGAAATACACTGAAAAGAAAGACTTATGAAGCAGTACAAAAGGTCTATTCTCGGATTGCTCCTGGGTACAAGATCGCGCTTCTGGCCAAATCTCCTGCTATTACCGCATCTGTGACCACTATCGAAGCTGACCTCAAAGATCTTTTTGTAAAAGCAAAACTGTTTCAGTAAGTATTAGATATTTAGACGTAAAAGGTGTATATTTAGCTCCTATATGTACCACACATTTATATTTACCCCTCTTTATAATGGTCTCGTTGGGATTATGGACCTCTTGCCGTGGATTGATATTGGTGTAGCCGTCGTTATTTTTACTGTTATTGTAAAGCTCATCCTCTTCCCTCTTTCGAAGTCTTCTATTTTGACCCAGATTCGCATGAAAGAAGTAGAGGCGGATATGGCAAAGATCAAAAAAGAATACGCTGCTGATCGTCAGGTTCAGGCGATGAAGATCATGGAGCTCTACAAGTCCCGCGGCATACGTCCTTTTTCGGGCATTTTACTCCTCTTTATTCAACTTCCGATACTCTTCGCTCTTATTTCTGTGTTCTATAAGATTGTTCCTGATATTCATCCAGAATTTCTCTATAGTTTTATTTCTGTTCCCGAGATCAAGATTCATTTCTTGGGTCTTATTGATTTATCCCACAAAAGTTTCTTTCTCTCGCTTCTGACGGGAGTAATCCAGTTTTTTCAGATTCACTACTCTCCCGCGATGCGTCAGCAAAAGAAGCTTTCACCGGAAGAGCATGCTAAAGCAGATTTCGCTACACAACTGTCGGGTTCTATGGGTAAACAGATGAAGATCATGCTCCCTATCCTCGCTTTCGCTTCTACGTATTGGCTGATTCCAAGTCAGTTCCCTCAAGCAGCTGCTATTATTGCTATCTACTGGTCTGTCAGTACCCTCTTTACCTTGGGTCAGGAGCTCTATATCCGTAACCAGTACAGCAAGAAAACCTCTCCAAAAAATAGTTAGTTCGTATTCGCTACAAGATCGAGCGACCAAAGAGACAAATCAGTCTTATTCATAAAGAAGAGGAAGTCGTCACGATCGTCGATTTGGAGGTTGGTGGCGTCGATAATTCGATCCGCCTTGTCTGCCAAAGAGGTAATAAGGGTCACTTCTCCGGTGAGCACGTTGACCTGCCATATTTTGTCGCTGAAAGAGATCTTTCCTTTGTTCCAATCATCAGGATACAGTGCGCTTGGGATCTGTGTTGGCACAGCACAATAAACCATTTGTTTGTAGAAATTTCCCCAGACGCATTTTTCTGCCAATGTTTGAATACTCGGGTCACTGGTTGTTCCTGAACCGATGGTGTAGAAACTTGTTACAAGACCTCCTGTTGAACTTGAAAATGAGGCAAGAATGTATTTAGCATCCCTACTAACACGAGTGCTGAGTCCGTTGACCGGACCAAGAACCTTTTTCCATACACCTGTTTTTGGATTTACAAAATAAAGAAATCCCCCCTGATCAAACGTCGGTTTGGTTGTAATTGCAATAGTATTTTCCTCAGGCCATTCTGCAGTTAGTTGAGTAGAAGGAGTGTCGAAGATGCGAGTGAGTCCGGCACCGTCAAAGGTTGAGACATAACCTACACCAGTGTTATTTTCATTGATAAGCATAAAGAGAGAATCTTTGCGTGGTGAAGCTGCATAGGTAATCATGTTTTCAGGAAGCGGTCTACCTTTGAGTTCATAAGGAGTAAGGGTGTTGGAGGGGGTTGTAGAAGAGAGTGTTGATTTCGGTCTTGATTGAAGACTTGCATACAGTGTTGTCGCGCCTCGGGTTCCGTCTTCGAGAAGAGAGCTGATGAATGAGGTGAGATTTTTATTCCAGACACTTGTATATGATCGAGGGACCAAAGTATTGGAAATAAGGGTTGTGTTCAACGTGTTGCTGCTGATTTCAGATACATTTCCTCGTCCCCTATCAATCCAACGCACAACCGTTTTGTTCGGTGTCGTACTGGCACCATATCCTCCTACAGGTGCATTGCTGAGGAGTCGTAAGGTTGGAATTACAACCACTGCAGGAGTTGAACTAGAATTTGAACCTGGTTCGACGGTATTGTTTTGAGGAACAGTGTTGTTCCCTGTTGGAGTTCTACCAAACGGTTGAAATCCGAATATACCGGAGTTTACTGTTCCTGTGGAAGTTGGAGTGGTATTAAACATGAAATACCAATAAGCAAAACCTGCGCCCACTAAGGCGATTACGAGAAGGACAATGAGAAACACATTTTTTTTGTTTGAAGGCATGTGATTATTCTATTTTTATGGTTTCTAGGAAGTCTTGCGCCTCGGATACATGCTTAAGAAGGAGGGATTTGATCACTGGGTCGGGATTAGTAAAAATACGGAGTCTGGCAATATCAGCAATAGCACTATTTGCATCGGTTCGTAAAACAGCTATTCGAGCGTTTGCATTACTGTCAGTCTGGATTGGGGTGATAGAGTTATCATAATCCAATTTTTCTTGCACTACTTTTGCTACGATATGATTTATTTCTACGGCCAACTTTGCATAATCTTTATATCGAGTGAGTTCTTGTAGTTGATCAGGTTCTGCCCCGGCTTGTTTTAAAGTGGTATAGCGTTTGATATACACAGTCTCAATTTGTTGTGCAGCACCTGCCCAATTCAGAGTCTTTGTTCCTGATGAAGGGCCGAATTTGTATATTTCCGCATCAAGCACAACCTTGTCTGTCATAAGATATGCAGATGCTGTCTCTCTGATCATTTCATTCTGATATGCAGCAATCTTTGCATCAATACTTTGGACCTCTGGATCTGATTCATCGGCCCCCATTCCAAATGTGCCCACAAGCTCTTCACGTTGTTCCTTGAGTTCAGCTATACGAGCCTGACGTTCCTCATTTTTTTTCAAAGCTTCGGCTACTTTGGCCTTGGCTGCAAGATTGCTCGTACTAAATGAATCAACTTCTTTTTGTAATTGACCAAGTAAACCTGAGCCAACACTCTCATACTGTATATTCAACGGCGGGACTAGTGTGGTTGGTATGGCTACGAGTCGAGGGTCGATGGTGCGGAGGATAATATAGGAGGTCAGAACCAAGAGGAGTCCAAGTAATGCGTTCTTAACTTTACTCAAACCATCACTCTTCCCTTGCCATGAGTCAGTACTCATATATTGAAAGCCTCCATATACAATCATGAATACAGATGCAACTGCTGCAACTGCAATGAGCAGGTTGAACATATACTGAACATAATATTTGAAATTCAGTTTAGTTTGGATTTCACCAGCTTTGGTACACGGATCGTCAGCGGCCGGTGTTGCATTTGGGATACATGGAAGAGGTTCGAGCAAAGTATAGGTCGGCAATCGGTTGTTTGTCGGGTTGCTTGTGTTACTCCCTCCTCCACTTTGAGCATATACCGGCAATGTGGCGGTGAGTATTATGAATGAGATGATAAGTATTTTTTTCATACAATTTAAAATGATACGGATGACTCTTCGGCCGGTGCAGAGAATACCACGGTAAATCCTCCGAGAGCACCTTGGAGGATATCACGATTGTTTTTGATCGTAAGTCCGATACGTGATGATCCTGCAGATTCGTCCGGTGCACGAAGGATGATGGATTGGTTGGTGAGCAGATCGGAACGCAGGGACCCATTTATTGTCCACTCATAGGATAGGTTCCCTGCCCCATTTTGTGGTTTGTTAAAACCAAACGGGACTACCAATACAGAACTTTCGCGTTGGGTACCGAGATTGAGTTGACTCCCCACTGCTTTATTGAAAAGTGGTCCGTACAAAGGATCGTCTACGTAAAACGAAAGCGTGGGAACTTGAGGAGATATGGTGATGTATCCTTTTGTGACGGAGAGACCGTCACGCGATCGCACTGTCACACTTATGGTATATGGACGTGGCACAGGAGCACCTTCGATAATTATTGAACGCTTGCCATATCCGGACTGCCCTTCGATCGCCATGTCGTTGCGTTGCCACTCGTATATGAGTGTTTTTGAATCATATTCAACTCCTGCTGCGTTGGCGAGATGAGGGATGGCGATAATTTTCACATTATTTTGAAATGAAGGACTTATTTTTCCTGTAAAAAGAGGCGGAACATATCCATCTGATTCTACAATCAAATCAACAGATCCTGATCCGAGAGTAATTTCACCACTCACTTCACCTCCTTGAGGGATGATCGCTCGTGCACTAATGACGTTTCGTTTACCAAGAACAGGGGCTTTGATTTCGAGTGTTGTAGCCCCTACTCCCCTTTTTACTTCTTTACTATCGACGTACCAGATAATCGTTGCGGAACTTGCGTCCTCGGTGTAACTACGAGCAGTGATAGTCAAAGATTGTCCAGGCACGGGACTGCTGGTGGAAGGAGAAAGTTCGAGACCTGGAGTAACAGAAACACCTTGTGCTGATACAGAGGAAGCAGCAAGTATAACTACGGTAAGTATCAAAAAAATATAGGAAGCAAGCTTGCTCAACATGCGTATATTGTACCACAGCGTGCTTTATCCCCTGTGCTACTTCTGTGGAGCACGTACACCGTCTACGACCAATGGACGATTGTTGGTGTTGCGAACTTCTTCGGGCGTTTGCGGAGCACTTGGTTGGCGTACACCATTGTAATTGAGGGTCGAATTTCCAAGACGATCGAAACCAGCCCCGTTTTTAGCCAGGTTTACCTTGCCGCTGGTAAGGGTGTTGAGTGATAGGCCGGTCTTTTCTTGTACTTTAAGAACAAAAATAAGTGCGATTGTACCAGCAAGAATGGTTGGTAACGCTTGAATTGCTGGAATAAGCTCCCCTACCACGGAAATAATCATAGGTGCAGCACGTTTGAAATTCAAAAAGCCAAATCCTTTAAACCACAGGAATACGGCCAATGCTATCCAGTAGAGGGGACCCATAATATCACCCACAAGAGGTATGAGGGTGAGTAAATCAACTACAAGGGCAATGAACATGAGGATGCACATACCCAAGATACCGACTTTTTTGGAGGATGAGTTCATTGGGGTATAGTATATCACTCTGCACGAAAGGGCGAGTGTTCCTACCCTACCTGCTCCAATTCCTTCTTGGCCTGTTGAATCTGCATCACCTGAGCTGGATTTGTCGTAATGATCTGATCTTCGGTATATGAAGCCACGATTTTGATGGCTACGTGTTTGAGTCCTACGAAGAACATGCCCTCTCCTACATCTGATTCAAGGAGTAAGTATTTTTCTTCATCGGTTAGGTTGAATGTCTTTTGGATACTGTCGATAACCGCTGGAGATTGTTTGAGCAAAATCTGGATCGAGGAGTTGGTTACAATCGGCAAACCATACGGAGAATTGAGGAAGTCCCCTACGTCTTGGGTGATGGTCATTAAACCAAGGAAATATTTACGTCCTCTTTTTGCCAAACTAAACAAGAATGAAGCCGTATCTTCTGATTTCATCATCCACCATGCCTCATCGATAACCAGCAGTCTCTTTTTGAGGTTCTTGCGCACCGCATTCCATATATAGTGTGTGACGATATACATCGCTACTGGTTTGAGCTCATCTTCCATGTCACGGAGAGAAAAGACTACGAATTTTTTATTGATATCGACGTTTGATGGACGGTTGATGAATCCTGACCATGTTCCCTTTGTATACTTTGCTAATCGTTCAACGAGTGATTCTGCTCCTTCCATACCAGCCAATACAAGTTCAAAGTCGGATAAAAGTGGCGGCTCTACATTTCTGAAATCAGATTCTGGTGTAATATCCTTCAGTGCATAGGTTTCACTGATAGCGCGGTCGATGATTGAGTCCTCTTCTTGAGACAATCCTCCTAGCATGATGCGGAATAGACCAACCAGGTTGATGGTGTTCGAACGGAGAATATCAGCTGCAGACTCGTCTTCACGAGGGATTGGTAGATCAAATGGGTTGATATGGTGCTCGGAGTTCAGGGAAATATTGAAATACTTTCCTCCCGTTGCTTCGGCCATGTATTCGTATTCTTTTTCCGGATCGATCACGATAACATCGGTATCGAACATCAGGGTTCGCAGGATTTCGAGCTTGGTACAATAGGACTTACCTGCTCCGGCTACGGCAAAGGTTACCGAGTTGTAGTTACCAAGGAGGAATCGGTCAAACAATACTAATGAAGAGTTGTGACGATTGATGCCGTACAAAATACCTTTGTCTGAAGTCAGGTCGAAGGATACAAAAGGAAAAAGACTGGAAAGAGGTGAAGAGTTGAGTTTCGAATGCACGGCCAGCTGATCGTCCCCTATCGGCATAACACTCTTAAAACCTTGTTCTTGTTGGAAGAGTGCAGGTTTTACGTACACAAGTTTTGATTCAAGAATTGACTTGATTTCTGATTCCAGTTTATCGAGCTCACTTTCATTGTCAGCAAAAAGAGTGATATATACACCAACATCGAATAGGTGCTCCTGGGCTTGCATCAGTTGGTCACGAAGTGCTTCGAGATCTTGGTAGGCGGTATCGAGTGCAGGATCACGAACCAAGCCTTTCTGTTCCCTGCGGGAGACTTGACTTTGGATTTCGGCTACTTTCTTTTGGAAATGACGGAGGATTTTGGCGGTGTCGATCGGGTGTACGAATATGGAAACGTTGAATACTTTGTCGAGGTTGATGATGGGAGCAAACCAACTTTCATCGAGGAAGCGAGGATATGAGATGACGAAGAGTGTGCGACCAACTTTTTCTCCCAAGTTGAGATCTTTGGAAGTCACCTTGAGTGCAGAAGGAGCAATAACATCTTTGAGTTCCAGGACACCAGCCTGATATATCTCCTCTGGGAGTACAGAGATGACCGGTGCAGAATCTTTTTTGCCGAGTAATTTGGAGAATATAGACATATTATGTTATTTGGATTGGCTTCTCTGTTTCTCCTGGATTGAAGATCTTATAGAACAATTCTACCACTTCTTCGGTTCCGAGTTCTGCAGTGCGTACTCCACAACGGACCAGTCCTTGTTCCACAACTGATACACGTTGTTCGAGCTGGCTTCTGTATTCTTGGAATTTTTCATCGGCTGTTCCTGTGTCCTTTACTCCACTTTTTCTACCAGGCAAAGCATTCATTAATGGATTCTTGCTGGCAGTAAGGAGTGGTGGATCATAAGGGATTACCACGAAGAAACTTTTTGACATGATATTTGTGTTTTCGACGAATGTTTTGATGAATTCGATATATTCGCGTACCTGGACTTTCATGAGTTCAGTGAGTTGGTCTTTGTACTGACCTTCAAGAAGTGCGATATAAGGTCGAATATCGAGCTTTTTTGATTGGACGAATATTTGAATTGAAAAATCGAGGGAGTTCAGGAAGTTTTGGAACTGTAGCATGATGGAATTTTGCTCGTCGGATGATTTGAGGGCAAAGTTCAATGATGATGCCAGAATAATGGCGCGCATTCCCCCGTTTTTGAGGGTAATGACACCATCACGGATTTCCTGGATAGGAACAAAGTCTTGAGTTGATTGGGTTTTTTGGGCCATGTTATTTTTGGTTGCGGTCTGAATATAAACTTTCCTTAATATCCAAACTCCAGGTCATATCCTTGAGCTTACTATCTGAAATTTTTGGAACCATCACCGAGGCATAGGTCTTGACATCGTTGAGTGCCGTGCGCGTGTCCGCAGGTTTGACCTTGTCTTGTTTCTTCCAAATATAGAGTTTGGCATTGGTGTAATATTTGAAAGCTGCTTCGGCGATGGTTATGAAAGGTCTGTTGTTGAGCTTGTAGAAAGCCAGTGCACTGGAAATGGTAAGAATGAGAGCGATAGGAATAAATGCCAGAACAAAATTTTTGAGGAAGATGTATACCAGGAATGACAATCCCCCACCACCAGCCAGGTAAATAAACTGTTTGAGGGTGAGCGGGCCAAAGATCTTATCTTCGACTTCGATAAATTGAGGAACTTGAAAACGCATCACTCATATTATACATCACACCCCCTGGTTATTCTATTGGTTCCCTGTAGAGATCTGGTCCGGTCGGTTTTTTCACCGGCTCCGCAGGTTTTACAGGGGTAACAAGAGTGGTGGGAGCAGCAGGAGTGACCTGAACTTTTTCCTGAGGAACATAGGTGGGCTTGGAAAGCAGATGGTCTACCAGTGGTTCTGTATGAGGTTGAGGTTCTGGGTGGTGTAACGGCGCGCTCTCTTCTTCTATGGTGAATCCCCCAACCTTTTCGAGGTCGGAATGAATGTTTTCAGGAGGTGTTTCGGCTTGGAGTTTGGCTTTGATTACCTGGAAGATTTCCTTGTTTACTTCTTCGGTGATTTTTTGTGCGACATCAGATTTGATTTCAAGACGCTCTACAAGATGCTGAGGAAAATCTGCAGGCTTGAAAAGACCCAAGAGGACTCCTCTTATTTCTGCATCAAGCTCCCCTATCTGATCGATCATCAGGCCAAACTTCTCACCAACCTTTTCTGATTGATCGTAGAGTTCTGCTGACTCAGCCAAATCTTTGAATTGTTTAGGTATATTTTCCATGTGTTTATCTGATTAATTATTACCAAATTTAGGAGGATTTTGAGGAGGAATAATAATGGGTGGTTTTTTTCCTATGCCTAAGTTACTTTCAGCCGCGTAGGTCTTACTGAACTTAGGAGGGTTCGGTGAAGATGGAGGAATAAATATAGGTGATGACTCAGTTTTCTTTAATTGAGGAATAAATATGGCCTCAGGTTCAGGTTTAGATGTTCCGCCCACGGCAGCTATAACTTGGGGTTGTTTCTTCTCATCTTTTTTTGCTTCTTCCTCTACACCCCAAGAAGCTTTGTTTTTCTTAATAAATCCAACCGATTTATGAGGAGGACTGGTCTTAAGAATTGTTTCAGCAATTTTCTTTTTGGTATCTATATCTAAACCTTCATCATCCATAGTTTTCAGTTGTGATTGCTTGAGATGCAGAACAAAGTTGGCATTTGTAAGTATATCAGCCTTCTTTTCTGCAAATTTTAGGAGATCTTTACCGTCCATATTCCCTATCATATGGTTAAGGGTAGTTGCATCGCCAGCTTCACTAGCCTTAACAGCATCTTCAAGTGCACGTGTTCGTGCATCAGAGACAGCCTTCTTTTCTTCGTCACTAAAGTCATCAGATTTCTTGATTGCTTCAAAATCAGAACCCTTTAATTGAGCTGCTACTCGTGGATCGGCAAGTGTCTCTGCTCCAAGGGCGAGTTTTTCTTTATCACCCATATCTTTAACGGCGGCAGCTACTTCCTTTAATGGAGCGTTCTTTTTTATCAATGTGTTAACAAGTGCAATACGGCCAATTTCTTTGTCTTTTGTCTTTATATCTTTATTTATCTTATTCAAATCCTCATATGAGCGACCAGTACCAAACTTATTTTTAGCTAGTGCACCAGTTGTTGCACCTCTAATATCTCGGGCAATGAGAGTGTTTCCAATTCGTGTTCCACCAACCTTTTTATCAATATAATTTGCTGCTCCTCCGATAATACGAGTACTCGCTGCACCAACGGTGTTATTGCGTACCCATCGTGAAGCTCCTTGAACGGTGGCGTTGGCGAATTTAACTGTTCCCCCACCGATACTGATGGCAGCGACCAGTGGAAAGTTGAGGAGTATCATGACAATGACTGCGTTGATGGAAAGCGTTAGGATGCTGGAATACCATACCGTGCTACCTGTGCCAACACTTGCTGCAGCATTGGCAATGTCAGTACCTCCGAGGAATGGACTCGTCGTGAGTACATTTAAGGCCAAATACATGAGGAGTAAGTATGCAGGCATGAATATCAACATACCTTTATATGCATTGGTCCATTTTTTTGCATAATCCCCTATTTCCGGAACGATATGTGAAGCAAACCAGATTGGTGAAAATGCCAGAAGGAATATGAGTACTACGAACCGAATAATAAACGCAAAAGCAGCAGCGGCAAAACTCAATGCAGCTGCTAACATGATAATGATCGATGCGCTACCCATGAGAATAATCTTGATAGGAGCCGTCCATGCTCCACCTGCCGCTGCTACTTGTCCGGCGGGAGTAAGTTTTGCGTTGGTATCGTAGAGTGCAGGAATTTTGAGTGATTTCATAAAGACATCGGATAATCCTCCGTCGCCAATACGTTCGGTTACTCCAGTAGGACTCAAATTACCTACATTGAGGGTATTGGCGGGTGCAATGGCATTGTAGAGTTGAATCGAAACAATGTTCGACACATCTATTCCAAGACTGGCAAAGAAGAAACTAAAGTTAATAAGTACCCCTGCAACCACGATGTTCTTGATCAGGCTACCAAATTTTGCATCTTGAATACTCAGAATGAGTTTTATTGCAGCATACAAGAGGAAAAAGATGATGAACAAGCCGCTAATATCTCGGAGCGCTTTCCAAGTAGTATAGATTGCCGGTGTCTGTTCCAGGAACGTCTTCATCTGGAGGGTTAGGTTGATGGAATAGTTCAACAGGAAGCCAGCCATGGCCAATATCCAGGCAGCAATCATCTGGAACGTATTTAATACATTAGCCAGGACCTGAGCAATTATCACCGAAAGACCTTCAAAACCAAGAAGACTTGTAACTATCTCAGCGTGAGCCAGCTGTGTTCCCAGAAACCATGTTCCGAAAATGGCCAAGCAGAGTGTTGGAAGTTTTAAGGAGAATTTCTTCATGGTGTTGATGTGGACGAGGAGCTGTATGCCTGACACGCTTTCATGAGTGCCGCAGCCTCATCTTCGAGTTTGCTTGCATCGCGGCGTGTATCCTTGAGGGCATCCTTTGATTCTTGGAGATCGGAGACACTTTGGAGTGCTTGTTGGCGAAGCAGATCGGAGAAAGCCTCGGATGCTGGTTGGAGTTGTGCTGTGGTAGTTGCGGTCAGGGCGATCTGTTGAATTGCGAGCAATGTTTCCATCGTCGTTGAGGCTTCTTGGAGTTTGGTTGTGACAGCGCTGAGCAACGGAGTTACTTTTGCTGCAATTGCGGCATCAATTTGTGCAGCTTGTGAAGGAACGTTTTTCTGGATCCAGCATGCGCGCACCGCGACAAACTTTTCCTGGGCACCCTGGGCAGCAACAACAGCTTTTTGATAATTTTCCACGACATCTTGGTCACGAGTGAGATATGGTTTGAGGTCGTTTGCCAATTGTTTGCCCAGTTTTTGTACTTGGGCGACAGATTGAGTGCCTTCACCCAAAATTTTGCTGACCGTCGATGGTCCCCCACTCGAACTGCCACTGACTGCATTGAGACCAGTCGTAAGAATCGCAGTGACGAGTTGATTGACCAAGGCTCCAGCGATTTCATTTATTTCATCTGCAAGTTCAAGTTGACGTACGCCAGAGCCAAGTTGATTACTGAGAGTATTTTCAATAATAGAACCTGGAGTTTCTGTTTTGCAGCGTTCGTATTTTACAAGACCTGTTGTTTTGTCTGTGGTTTTCTTGATACTGGTATCTTCCCTATCTTCAGCTTTACCTGTTTGGACAGTTTGATTGCCTGGTTGATTGAGTTGAGCATCTTGCTGAGGACTAGTGAGTGTTCCTCCTGCTCCAATTGATCCTGTTACGTCTTCACATTTTGTCCATGACATAAATCCTCGGCCGCGGTTGAGGTCAACGTTGATAGCAGCTTCCTTCTTGGCAATTCGTGACAACAGATCGCTGTAGGCATAGAGCGATGCACTTGAATAGTTGTTTTGAGGTTCGGTAGAGAGAGCAAGGAATGCAGGCCATCCACCCTGGGAAAAGTCACCAGCCATAAATCCATTGATAGTCACACCTCGTGCGGCAGCATCACGAGTATTTTGGATAATTGTACCCAGGGTACACGTGTAGCGTTGGTGTGCACGACTTGAAACCTGGAGAGCCAAGGAAAGACGTATATCAAAGCTGAATGGCGTACACAGTGAGGCCAATGGACCATCTTGATCAAGCATGGCACCGGTGATTTGGTCTGCAGCATCCAAAAAGAATGAACCTGGATCAGTTAGGAAGGCTGGACTTCCACTAAAGCCGGAATTGATCCAGTTCACGATACTCTGTGTCATTGTCCGAATGAGTTGCTTGGCTACCAGGTTGAGAAGCAAGTCCATGACAAATTCCTTATAGACCAAGGAGTTTTGTAGGAATGACTGGGCGCTTCCCTGAATCACTTGAAGGACACCTTGTACCGTATTGACTGGATCGGTAACTGCAAGTTGTGCGTGAGTGATGCGTGCAAAAGTCGGAAACATGATGCCTACCATCAGGATTGAGCAGAGTATCTTTTTTGCAGAAAGTGAAAAACTCATATTATTTTAAGGAGAAGACACTGTAGGCACTATCGGCTGGACTAAAGGTGATGCCGTAATTATTGAAATACGCGCGTAAATTTACTACGGTATCAAACACGTTTTTCTCGGTTGCCTGATATCGAGAAAGGGTGGCAAGTGTCTGAAGCGGATCAGTGATGGCATTTCGAAGTGAAACAGCGTTTGCTACCGCTTCACTCATTCCGTTTACCAGGTTCAGATGATATTGGGCGGCTGACAGTGGTGTTGGTATGGCAAGGAGGTCCGAACGAACTGTGCTATAGGCAACGATGATCGGATCTATGTCCGCCAACCGTTCGTTGTTCCCTGTTTCCAAAGCTTCTTTGGCGATTACTCCTTCATGTTCGGCTGGCTGATGAGACAACATTGTGTGTGCGACTGCATTGGCATATGCTGCACGACTCGCATCATCTTCTACGGCTGAAATGGTTAAATCTGCCAAGGTATAAACTTTGGGACCATCGGTAATCATGTGTCCGCTTTCTATAATCTGATCAACCAAGGCATCTTTTGCATCCGAATTTGCAATCATGCCTGTTTGACGCAATGTCATGTATTTTGAAAAGAATTCACGACCAAAAATGTCGGTTGCGGTTATTTTTTCTGTTTCTGCGCCAGTTGAAACATGTGTGGCTGATGAAGTTTCGTATTCGTTATTGTTTGCATCTGTTACATTAAAAAATGTTTCCTTCCAGCTTGCGGTTTCTACAAGTTGGTCCGTCGGAGTCGATGTGGCTGAAATAACGGCCACACTTGAACCTTTTTTGCTTCTCAATGTAGCCAGAGATCCCCCGTACACATAGGTGGCCACGCCTATAATCACTACCGCACATACGATAAAAGTTACAACAGTTTGTGTGCGAGGGTAAGCAGTCATAATACGAGATAAATTATAGCAGTTTTTGCTTCGTATATCCCCTTACTTATGCACAGAATTGAAGAAGTTGGATGAACCCGGGGAAGAGTGTGCCCTTACACTCAAAACAAGATTATCACTGAGGCGCACGATAGGCACTTTATCTGGTTTTGAGTGTAAGGGCACACTCTTCCCCGGGTCCTAGTGTGTTCCATTAAGAAAACTACTTAGTTCACACCATTTTTGTACTGAAATATCCTCGGCACGAACGTTTGGAGTCAGTTTTACGTGTTCCCAGGCAGTTTCGAGAGCTTTTTTGTCATAGAGTGGTTCCACATTTCGTATTGCAAACTTTCTTTTATGGGCAAAAGCAGTTTTTATGAGTGAAAAGAACTTTTTACTATCGATTTTCCCCTCTCCTGTTCCAAAAAGAGTGTTTTTTCCAATATCTCGGATTTCAATAATGGCAGAATCGACGGTTGGTGGTGGTACAAAAGCCCCACGGGGTACCACGGCCACGATTCGTGGTGTTCCAAAAGCCTTTACTGACACCGAAAGGATACTTTCTTTGCCAGATCGGGCGATAATTCGCTCAGCAACCTCTTTTTGCACCAAAAGAACCATTCGATTGGGTCGAGGTTCGTGTTCCAAAAAAGATTCGAGGATTGCCCCGGTAATATAATACGGAATATTTGCTACAACTGCGTAGTGAGTGTCACTCAATCCAATCTTGTTTCGGTCGATGGTCAAAATATCACCATGAATAAGATCGAGCTTCCCTGCTGCTATCTCGGCAGTATATTTTTCTTGGAGGAGTGCATACGCACGGTCGTCTTTTTCTACGGCTACAACACGGCCGCTCATTCGGAGTAATTCATCGGTCAAAATGCCGGTACCTGGTCCGATTTCAAGTACTGTCTCCTGTATTTCGATATGGGCAGCCTCAAGAATCTTCTGAAGCGCCGAGGCTGACTTCAAAAAGTGTTGCCCAAGTGACTTTTTTGCTATCAGTGTCATAAAATGGCTAAAAATCAATGAAAATTGCTTTTGCACCCGTCAGACCGGAATTTCCTGAACTATGGTCGTGAATCAAGTGTTTTTGAATATCGGCAATGAATTCCGAGGCAGTGTTCACTCGTTGTGATCCGTATATAGTACGTACCATAGCATAACTTAGGTATACTTTTTTGCGAGCACGAGTCAGGGCTACATAAAAGATACGACGCTCCTCCTCTTCTTCGGCTTGACTAATATGTGCTTCATCTAGATGCTTCAAAGGAAATAGGTTTTGTTCGAGGCCAGCGATAAAGACATAATCAAATTCTAGTCCTTTCGAAGCATGAACCGTCATTAGTTTTACGGCATTTTGATCTTTTTCCAAATCATCTTGGTCGCTGGCAAGTGCTGCGTTTGTCAAAAACATCTCGATTCCTTCTTCGGGACTGAGATGGTCGTACTGAGCTGCAACCGATACAAGTTCTTGAACGTTGAGAATCCGTTCTTCATCTTCACTGGTTCCTTCGCGCAGAGAATTTTGAAGTCCTGTTTCGTGTAACACAAATTTTACTGCCTCCGAAGGTTTCTTTTCTTTTATTTCCGCAGCAATATCATCGAGGAGTTTCCAGAAACTTGAAATTTTTACCTGCATTGCCGGAGGTAGCTCATCTCGTTTGCCATTCACCACTTTTGCAACTGTCACTTTTCCAATGCCGCGAGCGGGCACATTGATACAGCGCATAATATCTCCCCAAGCTTCCCTATTGAGTGCAGCTCTCATGTAAGACAGTGTGTCTTTAATTTCTTTGCGTTCAAAAAAACGTGTCCCAACCAGTTGATACGGAATGTTTTTCTTGATAAAAAATTCTTCCAAGGCGCGTGATTGGAAATTGGTACGATAGAGCACGGCGATATTGCGAGGGTCAGTTCCTTTTTGGATCAATATGCGAGTTTCATCGGCGATCGCACGTGCCTCATCATTTTCCGTATAGTTGTTGAGGAGTGAGAGTTTTTCGCCACTATCGTTGTCCGTGTACAGTGTCTTTTTACGGCGCATCGTATTTTTCTCGATAATATCGTTAGCAGCAGTAAGGATATTCTTCGTGGAGCGGTAATTTTGCTCCAACGTGATAACTGTTGCATCAGGATAATCTTTTTCAAAATTCAAAATATTTTCGATTGTTGCGCCTCGCCAGCTATAGATATTTTGGTCAATATCGCCCACTACGCAAATGTTTTTGTGTTCATCGGCCAGATATTTTGCAATACGATATTGAACCCGGTTGGTATCCTGGTACTCATCGATTCTAGTGTTTTTTCTTTTGCTAGCACAGAATCATAGATGTCCCAAATCGACGCGATAGTTTCTTCGAAATAACTCGAAACGCGATCAGTGTATGCCAGACGAGTGAGCCCTTCCCCTTTGGCACGGGAAATTGCTCCGAGGACTTTGCCCGGATCGAAACTTTTTGGATCCAATGACAGACGTTCGAGTGCCTCTTTGATTGCACGACGTGAATCAGAACGATCGGCAATCGTAAAATGTCGAGTTAGACCAAGGAGTGCTGCATTTTCGCGAATAATATGAACACCGAGAGAGTGGAAGGTGCTTACAAATGGTCGCTCTCGCATTGAGACAGGGCGATTGAGGTCCTTATTCCCATCAAGAAGTGCATGGACACGGTCACGCATCTCTTTGGCTGCTTTGTTGGTAAACGTGATAGCAATGATCGATGAAGGAGCTGTGCCTTGTTTGATGAGGTGAAGGATACGATGAGTGATGACTCGAGTCTTACCCGCCCCTGCTCCAGCGATAATCAGGACCGGACCTTCGGTGGTTTCCACTGCACGTTGTTGAGCATCATTGAGTGCAGTCATAGGAATGTATCTTACCATACAGAACATACTGAGAAACTTTTTTGAAGAAGAAGGCATGAGTTATAGAGTGTACGAGTTTGAATAATTTATTGACACAGTGTCAATAAATATGGCTGTGCATATCTTAAATTGACAATTAATCCTTACCTGATACCCTAGAAGAGCTACCAGATATAGATAGCTATAAAACTGGCTCAATGAAGCCATTTATTGTATATAGTCTACATTCTGAATGACTGCACGAGAGCTACGGAAGTATTGCGGCATGTGTAATTTTGTTATGAAATTTACCGCCTCGTCAACAAATAAATATTCATCTCTCTTGAAGCAAACCGTCGCTCTGGCGGTTATTTTTTCTGTCTGCTCTGTAACCATGAGTGCTTTTTCAAAAGTTGCCCATGCAAGTATCATCTCCTCGATCATTTCATCTTTGATGGGCAGTGAATCTGTATCGGCCCAAGGGTTCCCTGTGCATGTTCACCAGAGTTCCCAAACCATTGCATTACTACAGGCTGCTAATAATGTTGACCCAAATCCGGAAAAGGTAGGTGAGGTGGTTCCGGTGGCGGGTAATGCATTGATTGCTGATTTGGCTATGGGAAATGCAGATTCGAGTATGTCCTCGGTGGCTAATACACAGATCAGTACCTACATTGTTCAAAATGGCGACACTCTTTCAGGTATTGCTGATATGTTTGGTGTATCTGTAAATACCATCCTATGGTCTAACGATATTACCAAAGCATCTGGTATTCGTCCGGGACAATCACTTATTATTCTTCCTGTATCTGGTATTACTCATATCGTTAAGCCAGGAGAAACTATCAAGGGTATTACTCTCCAATATAAATGTTGAAATTACCACTTCGTTGCCTACACGTTTGGTTGTTGGCAAATCTCTTTCAAGTGGAACTGGTTCAACTGTAGGATATTATATTCGTCCAATTAAGGCAGGTGTTCGTACGCAAGGTATTCATGGATATAACGGTGTTGATCTGGCAGCACCTATTGGTACACCTATTTATGCTTCAGCCGAAGGTACAGTAATTGTTAGTCGTAACGATGGTGGATATAACGGTGGATACGGTAATTTTGTGATTATTGCACATCCAAATGGTACGCAGTCAGTATATGCGCATAATTCAAAAAATTTGGTAAAAGCTGGAGATTATGTTGAACAAGGTCAAAAGATTGCCTTGATGGGCAGTACTGGTAAATCAACCGGCTCACATGTGCATTTTGAAATTCGTGGCGCAAAGAATCCTTTCTAGGTTATTTTCTGTCGGTACTGGAGTGCTTCGAGTATGTTGTGTGTGGTAATCAGTTCATCCCCTGCCAAGTCGGCAATAGTCTGAGCTACTTTGATGACACGGTGAAATCCTCGACCGGATAATCCCAGGCGTTGGGCAGATATTGTAAGAAGGTCTCGCACATCTTTTTCCAAAGTGACACATTTTTCTATATCTTCGGCATTCATTTCGCTATTAAAATATTTATCAATTGTGTGGTTTTTGAAACGAGTCCGCTGTCGTCGACGAGCTTCGATTATTCGGGTTTGAATAACTTCCGATGATTCAGAATCAGATCGGGTGGCGGATAATTTGTCATAGTCGACTTTATTGACGTTCAGCCAGATGTCGATACGGTCAACGATTGGTCCGGAAATTTTGCGATGGTATTTTTCCACCTGACGCATTGGGCAGGTACATCCCATGCCTTGCCCTTTGCCACAAGGACAAGGATTCATCGAAGCAATCAGGATGCACTGTGCAGGAAACGTGACGGCGCCTCGTGCACGGGAAATGGTAATATGTCGATCTTCCAACGGTTGTCTGAGAGCTTCTATGACATCCCGGCTAAACTCAGTGAATTCATCAAGAAACAATACTCCTCGGTGGGCCAAGGTTATTTCGCCTGGTTTTGGTATGGCTCCCCCACCCACAATTGAAGGATATGAAGCTGTGTGGTGAGGTGAGCGAAATGGTGGATAGGTGACGATATTATGATGGAGCGTGCGTGCTGCCGAGTGTATACACGTTACTTCCAAGGCATGTTCATATGATAGACGTGGTAAGAGAGAGTTGAAACTCTGTGCTAGCATTGTTTTGCCGGTGCCCGGTTGGCCACACATAATCGTGTTGTGTGCCCCAGCCGCAGCTATCTCTAAGCCTCGTTTCGCTGTTTCGTTGCCACGGATTGTCCGCATATCGATATGTGAATACGGCGAACTCAGATCGTGCCAGGTTTTTGGTTGAATCGGTGTAAGGGTTTTTGCGCCTGAAAAATGAGACACCAGTTCGCCAAGTGATGAGACCGCATATATCGTGAGATTTTGAGCAAGTTCGGCTTCATGAATATTTTCAGATGGTACAAATGCCGTCGTGAATCCATGTTCATCTGCTTGGCACAAGAGTGGTAGCAGACCACTTATCTTTCGAATTTTTCCTTCAAGTGAGAGTTCCCCGAGTAATAAGATGTTGTCGAGATGTAAAGATAGCTCCCCTGTTGCACAGAAGTAGGCAATTGCCATTGCCACATCAAAAGAAGGTCCTTCTTTGCGAACATCGGCAGGAGCCAATGATATAACTACTTTTTGATTCTTTTGTTTGGGAGAAACGTATCCCGAGTTTTTGATAGCGGCGGAAATCCGATCTTTGGCTTCCTCGACCGCACGGTCACCTAAGCCCACAATAGAGAACGAATGAAGGCCGTGCGAGATGTCGACTTCTACTGAAACAGGTTCCATAGAAAGTCCTATAAGTTGTGCGCTATAGGTTTTTGCAATGCTCACCTTTCAACACTATCTTATTGAAATGAAGATATGATGAAGAAAGTCTCAAGAAATGTCGAAAAATATGCTAGTGAGGGTGTTTGAGTGAAATACGGGCGGAAGGATTTGCTTCAAGACGGTCTTTTTCTATGGGTTTACCACATTTTTCACATGTTCCATATGTACCCGCATCGATACGCTCAAGGGCACTTTTGACGTCGGCGAGCTGAGTTTCAAGCTGGTTAGCAATTCCTGTATTGTCATCGAGTTCTTCGAGTTTGTCTGCTAATTCGTTTTCATCGGCTGTTCCCACCTCGATATTGTCAGTTGTTGCTTCCCATCCACCAGGAGAACTGGAGCTTTTGTGAGCGATACCACTCAACTCCTGTTCGAGAGTCAGCTTTTCTTCGAGAAGTTTTTTCTTGAAAATGTCTAAGTCTTTTTTATTCATAACGTTATTTTAACGTATAAAAGCCTGTTTTTCAAGTCGATTGAGTATCTCGACAAGAGTCTTTTCTTTGGTGGTAAATACTAACGTGGAGTTGTTGATGAATGAATAAAGGAACAAAATGTTTCGATCGGTTGTTCGAAATACACGTACGTCTTTGTTCATGATAATGCGATCTTCAAATTGACCACGAATAGTGTAGTATCGGTCGATTGAGTTGCTTGGTGGTTGTACGATAGGCGTCGTACTTCCGTTACCCCCACTGACTTCTATGGTAGAACCAGGTGCAGGGGCGTTGACGATACCACGAGCAGAAGAAATGTAGAATTTGAGGTCATCAGCCATGATGTTCTCCCATTGAAGCATTCCAGCAAAGGTATTCTGGAAGAAATTGGTTGTTGCTGCAATGAAGACATCCTTTTCCCCCATTTCATCAGTGTATATACCGAGCATCCACGGATCGGTCAGTGATCTTTTGAGAATATCTGGAGCGTCGATCTGCATCAAGGTCAGCATTTCAGCTTCTGTTACACGATTACCATTGTTAACAAACACAAGTTCGTGGATATTTCCAGGACTGTGTGGTTTGTTTACTTCAGCTGCGATACGGGCACGCACCGCATTGAGATCCATTCCTTGTATGTCTATCGTCTCCTCGGAGTTTATCGAGAGAACGCCCGATGTGTTTGCTATTGGTTCAGGAATAAATGTGTGAGGACTTGGGGCCAAAGGACTCTTGCTGTAGAGGTAATATGCTCCCCCGATGCCTCCACCTATAAAAATAATAATCAAAATGACGAGCAGAATCTTGAATACCGAGTGATTTTTTGGTGCTGATTGTGATTGTTGCTGGACTTCGTTCTCTTGTTCCTGAACTTGTTCAGCTGTAGCTTCTTCCCTCTTAGTATTTTCAGCAATGGCAATTGAAGCAACAGAGGTGCGTTTGTGTGAAAGTGCATTGGCTACGTCACTTTCGTAGGTCCGAAGACGTTGAAGATCTGATCCTTCTTTGGTCTGAATCTTTCCGTCAGTACGTGTTGCCGGTGTGGCGCCAAGTGTTTTGGTTGCTGGATTGGCGGGCACTGTGCGATTTGAGGCAAATTGTCCGCTGATTTCTTTGAGAGGAATTGAGCCAATTGATGTACCTCGGGAACTTGGAGGTGGTATCGGTTCAACTGCTTTTATGGAAAAAGCGGGCGGCTTTGGAATTGGAGCAGGAGCAGGCACAGCCTCAATCATTGGTTTTACTGGGGGCGGAGACGAAGCGTCTTTACTGATGATGGGTGGAGGAATAACTTTAGGAATCTCTTCTTTTGGGGTCACTGGAACATTCGCTACTGGTGCTTTTGGTGTGGAAATAGGTGGGGTATATGAGGGAACATAGGGTGCACTGGTTGGTTTGGTTGTTTCTGTAGGTTTATGTGCTGAAAGCGGTGTAAAAGAATGAGGTTTTTGATCAAGGGTACCTTTGAATGCCGGAATTTCGGGGAGCGAATCAGGAATAACAATTTTTGGGCGTACCGATGCGACACTTTGGGCTGCAAACTCGTTGGGAGGAACATAGTTTGGATCCAAGACGTTTTTGGTTGGTTCGGGTGCGCTTGGGGCAGCTCCTGATGTCTCGGGTTTTGGAGCAGGCGTAGATGAAGGTGTTTTGATTTGAGGAGTAATGGGTGTTGGTGCGGGTTGTGGGGGTACAGTTTTTACAAATGCAGCAGGAGCTGGTTGTGGAGCGGGGACTGCTTTTACAAATCCAGAAGGTGCGGGTTTCCGTATCGGAAATACTTTCATTATTCCTGACGAGGCTCCTCCCTCTTCTTCTTTTACGGGAGATATAGCATCTTCTGAAATATCAAACACCTGGTCAGAGTGAGACACGTCTTTTTCGTCAGACGAAGATTCTGTTTCAACATCATTATTTTCTCCCGGTTGAAATTCAATAGCTGCGTCGTCGTTCATGTAACAGTATTATACTATTAATTTCATTTAAAAAAAGAACACTACCAGTGGATGAATATATCGTAACATGTCATAATAAGGACGAAGTTATTCTATGGCAAAATTACATAACAAAATCATTCGCGGTTTTACGCTTATTGAGTTGATGGTAGTAATATCCATCATCGGGATGCTCTCGAGTGTCATGATGGTTTCTTTGAAGAATGCTCGGAATAAGTCTCTTGATGCAAAAGTTAAAGCACAATTACGAAATTTACGTTCATCGGCAGCCATATATCGGGATACAATAGGAAATGGTACGTATGGCGCAATAGTGAATGCCAGTACATGGGGAGGTAATGATACGATTGGATACGGTTGTGCACAGGGTATGTTTATTCATCAGTCCATCTTACCTTACCTATCGAAGGTAAATAATCCAAGTTTTGTGGTGGATGATTCGTACACCCGTTGCGTTGCAATTAATCAGGCAGGTATTGGAAATGCTGATAAATATATGGTAATTCTAAAGTTATCCAACGGTGATTTTTATTGTGTTGATTCAGTGGGTACTACGGTTGAGAAGCCGGTAAACTATAGGTTAGGATTATCAACTCGTACCGCCGCGCTGCTTATTGATGGAAATGGTCAGGTCCCCCTTTATCTAATGCAATCATGTATTGATTTGTGGTGCTAGCTTGTCTTAGTCGTTAAGCAATAATGGCCACTGTGTAAGAGTTATTCCCCATTGTTTGATCCAGGATTGAAATTCTTTCCACCCAAAAATTCCTTCAATTTCTCCTTTTGTATCCTTGAAAAAAGGTGTGAGTATAGAAGTGTCATTTGTGGCAATAAGCTCGAGTTCTTTAATAAGCGTGTCTATATCTCGATGCCAATAGTCAGGTCCATCATTGTATCTTTTTTGCATATTAAGGCAGTGTTGTATAAAAGCACCCACCCGCTCTCTAAAGCCATCGATGATCACCTCTTTGAATATTTCCTCGGAATACTGGGAAAATCGTATGAGAGAATTTCCGAGATCTATACAATTTTGCTCTGAGGTTTTTTGGGGGTCAGGCCTGTGTATTTTTTCCATTGCTATGAGAGTCAGAGTCCATGTGGCACATAACATGTGTACCACTTTTACGTCCGGGTTATATGAAATGGGACGACGATGCTCGATGGCGTATGGTATATAACCAGAAACATAGTGAGAAAAATAGGTATCCAGAAGATATCCAAAAGTTGCGTTCTCATTAACTCCTCGAGGTGGGAATAAAGGGATATTTTTAGAATCAATAGACATGAATCCAAGACAATCCCTACCCGTATATACACTATACCCATTATTCATGCGTGCAAGATAAGGAGTCAGTTTATTTTGGTTATATTCAACTATTGATTTTCCCCAGAGGTTATGGGGTTGAGTAGAGTCAGTAATAAGTGTTGGAGGTCGTACGCGCATCCATGAATCACCGATGATTCCAGGGAAAACAGTGGCTATTTTTTGTTTTGGAAGAGATCCACACACGCTTTTGTGAAGTAATTGATTTGTGGTACCTGATATGTCCCGACTGAAATGGAGATTGTCCGGAGATAATTTTGAAATAAGTGAAGCTACGGAACGGCCCACCATTTTTTCGTATTCTCCTAAATAATCAATCTCGACCCGAGGAAAATAAGTAGTTGCTGACGCATATGTGTCAAAAAACCATAACGGCTTACTGGCTGAAGTTGTAAATGTCAGTGTCTCAATAGAAGATGTGGCTATATGTTGAGGTAAAGAGTGTATTTTGCATAAGGTATCATCGTCGGTCAGGAGAATTTTTTGTCCCTGTCCATACAGTAAAATCGAATTACGAAGAGCTCCGACATGGTTTGTATCTGTCTCATCCCCACATACTATAAATCTTACAATTTCCTCATCCACCTTTCTTTGTATCGCCAAGTCATGAGCAAAATTATTTCTTTTTACGAAATCAAAATGAGTAATTATGATTGCGGGTCGGTATGCCAATAAGGGTTATTTCTCGGTTATCTTCCTCCGGCTTTGACACATTATGACGTGCTATTTCAATCAGGTCTTTGGAAATCTGATGATTAGTTAAAAATAATCCATCTAGCACGCATTGTTCTAATATTTTTTTTAATCGCGAAATGGTATTAAGGTCTAGGGTGTGCTGATTGGCGTATGCATTTAAATGTTGTTCAAGAGTTTGAAATGTGTCACATGACAATATGAATTCCAACTCAGCAGGTTCAAGGTTGAGTTTCCGTTCAGGCCAGCTGTCTTTATGGCCTACATCGTAACGAGTTCCATACGCACTCGAAGATATGTCGAGAAATCCTATGCGGTACAAAGGTTCTTTTGGTGGCATATCAACAGAATATAACCTCTTCTTAAATTACTTCCTTCCGCTTCTTAGTATGTATTTGCTGACGTTTTGGTCCAGATCGGTAAAATGATCGGCAGCTTCAATGAGTTTTGCTGAGGTGGATTTGCCAAAGGATACAACCTCAACCTGACATCCTTGGTTCATTTGGAGGTATTCGACCAGTGGTACAAAGTCGCCGTCCCCTGTTATGAGGATCACCGTATCCAATTTTGGAGAAAGCTTCACGGCATCTATAGCCAAACCAACATCCCAGTCTGCTTTTTTTGCGCCCGAACTGAATATTTGCAGGTCTTTAACCTTCGTTTCGATTCCCATTTTCGTAAGAGCGTCGAAGAAGCCACTTTCTTCACCTGATTCTGTGGCAATGACATATGCGACCGCGCGAACGAGTTTACGTCCCTCGAGGGCGTCTTTGACGATTGTTCCAAAATTTACTTTTGAATGATAGAGATTTTTACCGCTGTGATAGAGGTTTTGAGCGTCGATATATATACCGACACGCTGTTCCTTGTGTTTGATGACTGACATGAAATTATATAAAAATTAAGAGCGAGTCTCCGTGGGGAGATCCTGTATTAAAATGCACTCTACTCTGCCTATTATAGCAGCTCTGAGAACTTATTTCTTGAGACCAAGTTTCTTGGTAAGGGTGGCGTAACGCTTTGGGTAGTTCTTTTTGAGGTATGTGAGATGTGTTTGACGATCTGCAACCATGCCGAGCAAACCACGACGGGAATGGTTATCTTTCTTGTGTTTCTTGAGGTGATCGGTCAATTCGACGATTCTTTTGGTAAGAATTGCAACTTGCACTTCCGGAGAGCCGGTGTCGTTTGCATGTATCCCGGTATCTTTGATGATTTTAGTTTTTTGTCTGATGCTAAGCATTGTTGCAGCATAATAGCATGTATATCATATAAACACAAGGACATCCCAGAAAAATCACCGAGGGTAGGCCTCGGTGATTTTTCTGTTACAATAGAGTCATGTCGCACAATATCAACTCCTTAAAGCAGCAATTTCTGGAATATATCGAAATCGAAAAAGGTCGTGCCGTGAAAACCGTTGAAAACTATGATCATTACCTTAGTCGCTTCATAGAACAATCAAAAATCAAGCAAGCAAGCGATATTTCAGAGACGGTCATTCGTGAATTTCGTCTGTGGCTCAACCGGCAAGTTACCGGAAATAACCGTGCAACAGGTAATACTCTCAAGAAAAAGACCCAGAATTACTACATGACTGGTTTACGTGTTTCCGAGCTGTGTTCCCTGACGAGGGATATCGATATTCGGGCCGATGAATTTTCGATCCGTGGTAAGGGTGACAAGGTCCGCGTAGTTTTTCTCTCCGAAAATGCCAAAAAGATTATAAAAAAGTACCTTGATAAGCGTACCGATGCCGAAGATGCCTTATTTATAAAAATGGATGGCAAGGAGAATAAGGGCCCAGATTCAGGTCTTACTCGTCGTTCGATCGAGCGAATTGTGAAACAATGTGCGGTAAAGGCAGGAATTTCTAAAAAAGTGACTCCTCACGTTATTCGGCACTGTTTCGCGACAGACCTTCTCTCGAATGGAGCCGATCTACGCTCCGTACAAATGCTTTTAGGACACGCAAACATAAGTACGACTCAAATCTATACGCATATTACTGATAATGAGCTTAAACGGGTCCACCAGAAGTTTCACGGCAAGAAAAATCAGGAATAAAGACCGGGCGCATGCAGACTGGTTGCGTTATGTTATTATTTCTACATGAAAATAATCTCCTGGAACGTGAACGGTTTGCGTGCAAATGTTAAAAAAGGCGGTTTTGACTGGTTTCTCAATGAGTCCCCTGATATGTACTGTATTCAGGAGACCAAATGTCACCCAGAACAGCTCGAAGAAGGGGTACGTAATCCACCCGGTTACCACTCTTATTTTGATCATTCCAGGGGTCGCAAAGGATATAGTGGTGTAGCCATATTTAGTAAAATTAAGCCCGAAAAAGTTGAGTATGCTTTGGGGGTTCCGGAGATCGATCAAGAAGGTCGCTTTCTCGCTCTCTTTTTTAAGGAATTTGTTCTTATCAATACGTACTTCCCTAACGGCGGTGGTGGTCCAGAACGGTTAGCCTTCAAATTACGGTATTATGATGAGTTTTTGAAGTATGTGAATGGTTTGGTTCGGAAAGGCCACGAAGTTATTTTTTGTGGCGATATAAATACAGCACATACGGCTATAGACCTCGCTCGACCGAAAGAAAACGAAGCAAATACAGGCTTTTTGCCAATAGAACGAGCATGGTTGGACGATGTTGTCGCACACGCCTACATTGATGTTTTTCGTCATTTTAATCCGGATACTACGGGTGCATATACGTATTGGGATATGAAAACGTTTGCTCGTGAGCGAAATGTGGGGTGGCGCATCGATTATTTCTTCGTTACTCCGGAAATTCTTAAAAAAGTGGAAAAAATACGTATTCTTGATCAGGTATTAGGTTCGGACCATTGCCCTATCGAACTTATTCTGAGGTAATTTAGGGGTTCAGGTTGAGACATATTAATAAAAATAAATAGCCAAATAAAAAACCGCGTTGCGCATCTCTAATGAGTGAGGTGCATGACGCGGTTTTGATTTGAAGTCTGCGTGAGGTAAAAAGAGCTAACATTACCCACTTACTGTCCGAACGATTCCTTAGTCTCGATGCGCATTGCCTTTTAAATTTCAGTTCCTCCGTTGGAGGACCTTTGTGTAGTTCTTAAGACAACGTGTGCACCAATTTTTTCTAAGCAACTGAAGGATGTAAGTTCACCAACACATCCTCCGCAGGACTTCATGAAAAGGAGAGCAGCCTACCCTGCTGCCGATACATTTTTTCTGAAAGAGCTTTCGGTGTTCTATCGGAGAGATTACTTATCTCTGCGATACCTCGGGAACATCTCGAGGTCTGAACATAGTATATGTCCTATAAAAGACAGTGTAAAGGACATTACTGTGGATAACTCACCCATCTAAGAGACATTATATTTTTTTCTTATTTCTTCAACGTCTTTTTTATCTTCTTCCCGTTTTTTTAGTTCCCCTGCTTCTCCCAATGCCTTTAATTCTTTTTCTGGCAGCATAGCAAGCTCCTTTGCTCGCTGTTCTAGGTGTTCAGAGGTATTTAGGAGCGGATTTTCAAGGATTTCATTGAATACGGCATGTAAAATAGCTCCAATCTTTGGGCCAGCAGGAATGTTACACACTTCCATTATTTTTTTACCATCAATTTTGAGCATATGGAGAGAAATAGGGTCCCGCATCGCTTCTTCGAGCATTGCTTGGTATTTTCTCAATCTATAAGGGTTTTCTTTGGGTCTACCGGTACCTATACGATCACAAATACGCACATTCATAAGATCCCAGATATTTTCTTGGCCAACGTTAACAATCATTCTGCGTACGGCGGAAATCGTTATTTGCTCAGTATCTGAGAAAAACATGTGCCAACGAACCAATTTAGACACTTTATCGATAGTTGCACGTGAAAACTTCATTCTATCGAGTATTTTACGTGTTTCACGTGAACCAATAACATCATGCCCATAGAATGTGTACTGATTTGTTGCACGTGAAAACTCTCGTGTCTGTGGTTTGGCTATATCGTGGAAAAGCGCGGCTAATCGAATGTCCAATGACCAATCTTTGTCGGCAGCGTGTTGTAAGCTACGTAAAAGGTGTTCCCATACGTCGTATTTATGGGCTTGAGTCTGTTCTACACCAATACCCTTTTCTAATTCCGGAATAAAATGTTTCAAAAGACCGAGAGAATGCAACATCTCTATACCTTGTTTCGGGTTTTTTGACATCAGAATCTTGCTAAATTCGTCACGAATACGCTCGATAGAGATGTCTTTTATGTGGTCGTTGAGGGTAGATATGGCAGAAAGTGTATGTTTTTCAATGGTAAAACCAAGTTCTACCGAAAGACGGACCGCTCGCATCATGCGCAACGCATCCTCATTAAACCGATCCTCTGGTTTCCCTACTGTCCTTATAGAACGCGTATCTAAGTCCTTGAAACCTTCGTAAAGGTCAATAACGTCCTTTATGGCACCATTTGATAAGCTAATGGCGATAGCGTTAATGGTAAAGTCACGTCTCTGAAGATCATCAGCAATTGTTTCACTGAATGTAACGTGGTCTGGATGTCTGCGGTCTGAATAACTAGATTCAAGGCGATATGGCGTTACTTCGATGTTTTTTAAGGTGTCATCGGCTGTTTCTTCATTGATAACGGCAACTGTGCCATAGATGTTTTCATAGACTGTCTTTGTGAATAATCCTTGGATTTGCTCAGGTTTTGCGTTGGTGGTAACGTCCCAATCCTTTGGTTTACGTCCAAAAAGCAGGTCACGGACACATCCGCCAACCAAATACGCTTGAAAGCCAGCACTTTCCAAAGCCTCAACCACACGAGTAACTTCTACTGGAATAGGGCTTTTTTCGGCCATTTTCATGTTGACAGTCTACAATAATTTTGGCTTTTTTCCTATGTGCGCTACTATGTGGAAGCATTGGTGTAATAACCGTGCCCACGCCCTCGTGGTGAAATGGATATCATACCGGTCTTCGGAACCGTTGTTGGGGGTTCGAATCCCTCCGGGGGCACCAAAAAACCTCGTTTTACGAGGTTTTTGTGTCCCGATGAATATCGGGGCGAAAAAATACGAAACCCGTACCGAAGCTGTAAGCTTCGAATCCCCCAGAATCTTCGCCCTAGCCTTAAAAGAGCCGTTTTAAGGCGTCCCCTTCCCTATTCTACGGCTAAATATCAGGTACTTTTGTAAATTTCTGTGACATACGCTATACTCTGCCTTATCAGTTAGAGGTTTTTGAAAATAAATGCGGGTATAGTTTAGTGGTAAAATGTATCGTTGCCAACGATAAGATGGGAGTTCGATTCTCCCTACCCGCACCAAACAGTAGTGAACCGAGAGTAACATGCTTGAGCATGTTACGTCGGAGAATCGAAAAGGCTGAATATATGGAGCGGACTCCGAGCCTGTCGAGGAGGAGCACCATATGAAGCCCGTACTGACCTCGTAGGGGTCGACTCTCCCCCTTCTTGTCCCCAAGTGATGTACCTGAGTTTCCTTTAAAAACGGCTTATATCCACGTCTCGTTATCGTAATCTGGGGATAACTCAGTGGATTGGTTTATAAAAGACAGATTATATGGCTTATTACCGTCTTTAAAGGCTTTTAGATACGCTTTCACATGAAACATTTCACGTGAAAGTCATCGATTATTAGCCTTATAATAGCGTTTATATACTCATGGACACACGAACTAAAGGAAAAGTTGGGGAAAACATCGCTGCTCAATTTTTAGAAAAAGAGGGATTTAGGTTGGTCGAGCGTAATTATCAGAAGAAATGGGGTGAAATAGATATTATTGCGGAAAAGGATACTCAGCTCCATTTCTTTGAGGTTAAAAGTATTATTGTTAAATCTATTGATTTGCTTGATGAAACCTATAGGCCAGAGGAGAATGTGCATGGTTTGAAGATTCGTAATATTCGACGTATGGTCGAGACCTACTTGGAAGAAAAAGGGAAGGGTATAGGTCAAGAATTCAGTTTCCATGTTCTGTGCGTCTTTAAAGACCTTACGGCGAGACGGGCTCGTGTACGCTGGATTCGAGATCTTATTTTATAAAAACTATCAAAATGAGCTCAGGACTACCATTATAGGCATATGTTGTGATAGTATGAACAACGTATTTCGGAGCGTGGTGTAACGGCTAACATCCCTGTTTTGGGAACAGGTGACTCCGGGTTCGAATCCCGGCGCTCCGACCAATTGACATTTCATTATGAAGATAAATAAATCGCCCTGGATTCATCAGCTTGATCATACGAGAAAACCTGTTCCTCTAGGAACTGATCTTGATACGGATATTGCGATTATTGGCGCAGGAATCGCAGGTATTTCAACAGCGTTCTTCATTTTGAAGTATACGAAGCACCGGGTAACCATATTTGAACAGGGGAAACTGGCTCACGGGGCTACAGGGCACAATGCGGGGCAGGCAATTGCTCGGTTCGAACGACCTTTGTATGATTTGGTTGATGAATTTGGGTTCAAGAAAACAAAAAACGCTATTCACGATCTTCGTTCCACATGGGCGCTGCTTGATGAGATGTATACTGATGCCAATTTGAACATCCTTTTTTCACGTGTAAGCGGATTTCGTGGATTTTCTGATCTCAATCAAGTACTTGAAATCCTCAAGGATTTGGAGATTGAGCACATGGCAGGGCTGACCCCCAATAAAATGCAAATAAGGTAACAGTTAACTAGCGTCTCAAAAATTTACTCTTCAGTTGATGATATTCCT